>CAZJIO010000014.1:33504-50683 GCA_964546035.1 uncultured Eubacteriales bacterium
TAAACGGTTTATGAACGACGCTATCTTGTCTTGTTATTTGAACGAATATGAAGTCATCAAAGCAATAACCCCGGATATACCTGTGACCACCAATTTAATGGGTGCTTTCAAACCGCTGGACTACTTTAAATGGGCAAAACATATGGATGTTATTTCCTGGGATCATTATCCAGGACTTAGAGATGAGCCCTATAAATCAGCCTTAAGACATGACCTGATGAGAAGTTTAAAGGGCGGAAAACCCTTCCTATTAATGGAACAATCCCCCTCCCAGCAAAACTGGGCACCTTATGTGACAACAAAAAGACCAGGTGCCCTAAGGCTCCAAAGTTATCAGACCATGGCCCATGGTGCAGATGCCATAATGTATTTCCAAATGAGAAGATCAAGAGGGAATTGCGAGAAGTTTCATAGTGCCCTAATTGAGCATGTAGGAACTACAAATACAAGGGTTTTTAGAGAATGCCAAGCAATTGGTGAGGAGCTACACGCTTTTGACGGGTGCTTTAGCCAAACAAGAATCAATGCCAAAGTGGGTATTGTTTTTGATTGGGAAAATTGGTGGGCAATCGAAATGGCTTCAGGACCATCTGTGGATGTGCGTTATATGGATACCATTGAAAAATACTATAGAGCTTTGTACCTTCAGAACATCGAGATTGATTTCGTAGAAGTAGATGGGGATTTTTCAAAGTATGATTTATTGGTTGCGCCAATGATGTATATGGTAAAAGCTGGCGTAAAAGAGAACATTGAGGCCTATGTTTCAAAGGGGGGCACCTTATTGACAACCACTTTCTCAGGTTATGCCGACGAGAATGATTTGATTCAATTAGGAGGCTATCCAGGGGACTTAAAGGCTTTAACGGGGATTTGGGTAGAAGAAATTGATGGGATGTATCCCGATATGTCCAATCAAATGGTCATGAATGGAACAAATCCAGAGTTTGCTGAAATGAAAGGCGAATACCGTTGCTCTTTGTTATGTGATGTGATACATTTGGAATCAGCGGTGGCCCTTGGTAGTTTTGGACAGGATTATTATCAAGGATATCCCGTTGTGACACAGAATCATTTTGGCCAGGGGGAAGTTTATTATATTGGGACCCAACCTGAAGATGCGTTTTTGGAGGATTTTTATAGGTGTTTGTTAAAGAAATTGAACATAAAGCCAGAACTAGATCTACCAAAAGGCATTGAAATGACGTGTAGAATAGGTGAAAAAAATACCTATGTCTTTTTATTGAATTATTCAGGTGAAGCTAAAAGTTTCCCTATTAGTTTTGAGGGCTATGATTTGGTTTCGAAAAAACTAATCATGGATACCATTACCCTTGAAGAAAAGGGTGTAGCCATTATTCGACGTACATAAGGAGTGTAAAGATGAGACATGAAGAGATTTCTATACAGGTAGAGGGCTCATTACCCTATGCTAAATTAACGACTTATCTTTGGGATAATTCAAAAGAATTGAACGATGGGTTATTGAGACCCATGATTATCGTCTGTCCAGGAGGCGGATATGCTAGGACCTCAGATAGAGAAGCAGAGGGATTGGCAATTAAGTTTATGTCTATGGGCGTCCATGCGGCGGTGCTGCGTTATTCAGTTGCGCCTGCTGTGTATCCTACTGCACTTTTAGAGTTAGGGAAAGCCGTAGCCATCGTGAGAGCCCATGCAGAAGAGTGGTATGTCGATTCGGACAAAATACTGGTTAATGGGTCATCGGCGGGTGGACATTTAGCAGCAAGTCTGGGGGTTTTTTGGAACGAGCAGATCATGCGAGATGGGTTAGGGGTAGACAGTGAGCAACTCAGGCCAAACGGACTGATCTTGAGCTATCCAGTTATTTCTTCCAAAGAATTTGCCCATAGAGGCAGTTTTGAGAATTTATTACGAAATTCCTATGAAGAGAATATTGGAAAAATGTCATTAGAGGATCAAGTCAGTGAAGATACGCCTAAAACATTTATTTGGCATACCTTCTCTGATGATTGTGTCCCTGTTGAAAATGCGTTGCTATTTGTTATGGCGCTTAAGAAATACAATATTTCTACAGAGTTTCATATGTATCCAGTTGGAGGGCACGGACTCGGCACAGCCGGTCAACTGACTGTGAAAAGTGATGGATCTGGACTGCAGAAGGAATGCGAAAGCTGGATGTCCTTGGTAGAAACCTGGATAGGCACTATTTAAGCGGTTCTTCAACAGTTGGTTCGTAGGTTTTGAAAACTCGATTGAAGATAAAGGATTGGATATAAGCTGTAAATGTGATACCAAACACCATGAAAAGCATGGCAACAGGTGGGAAGTGATACAGTAAAAATACCAGCAAACTGTTAATAGCGAGCATGAGAATTGAATATTTTAAATTGAGAAATGCGATAAATATCGCATTTTTTATTGTTTGAAGTGTGCCATTAGTAAATCGAGCGAGTAAAGGGAATACATACAAATAGCAGAGCGAAGCAACGGTAAGAACAAGTCCCATAAGTATGAAGAGCACAGTACCTAGGAGGGAACCTAAAGTATGCCAAAAGGACATGTTGAAGACTAATATCAAAGCAACTGTAAGCAAAAGCAACCAAATCTGAGTCCCTTGTTTGAAATTCTGTTTAAAGCTCTTAAAATAACCTTTGATGAAATAGCTTTGTTCCTCCTTGGCATATGCCAGGGTGACAGAGTAGAGGGAAGTCATCGCTGCACCAATGGTAATAATAGGAATACAGGTAATCAGGAACAGAATATTGAGCAAGATAAAGGAAGCTAAGGTATTCATAAATTGGAAAAAAGGGTTATTGATATTGAGTTTTGACATAGTGTCTCCTTAATAACATGACGATAATGTTGTTTTCATAAACATACTACCCTCGCACAAATCATCTGTCAACCAAAAAAGAATAAGTCTGATTTTTAATATATAATACCTAAAATTGGATATGTATTTTTTTATCATGAAAGGAGGTATTATTTGTTTAAGAGATTACGTCACTCAAATTTATGAACTTAGGAGGTCAATGCTTTGAAAAAGGCTTTTAAAATGCCAACCGGCTTTAAATATTTTCTAATGGTTGCACCCTTTTTATGTTTAACCTTTCTGTTTTCCTATTATCCCTTATATGGATGGGTATATGCGCTGTATGATTACAAACCACCCCTTCCATTGGATCAAGCTAATTTTGTAGGACTAAAATGGTTTAAGTTTCTTTTCAGCAATCCCATGCAAATTTCACAGCTCCTAAAAATCATTAGAAATACATTTGCCATGAGCTTGCTGACAATTGGAACTTCCATTATACCAGTGTTTTTTGCCATATTTCTCAATGAAATTAAATGCAAATGGTATAAAAATTTGGTTCAAACTTTAACAACACTCCCTAACTTCATCAGTTGGGTTTTGGTTTACTCCGTTGCCTTCGCCATGTTTTCAACCTCTGGTATGGTCAACACCTTACTTAAAGAATTTGGTTTTATTCAAGACTCTCTAAAATTTCTGGACAGTGATTCCTATACTTGGGTCAAGATGTTGGCTTGGGGGATTTGGAAAGGTTTGGGATGGGGTGCCATTATGTATTTGGCTGCCATTGCTGGAACCGATCAAGAGCTTTATGAAGCGGCAAGGGTAGACGGCGCAGGTAGATTCAAATTAATGAGACACATTACATTACCAGCTTTGTTACCAACGTTCTTTGTTTTGCTGATGCTCTCAGTTGCTAACTTCTTAAATAATGGGTTAGACCAGTATTACATATTCCAAAATTCCTTTAATAAAGATCACATTCAAGTATTGGACCTTTATGTATACAATCTGGGTATCGGCTCACCAAATACGCTTTCTTTGGCAACAGCCGTTAGTATGCTAAAAAGTGTTGTTAGTTTAGCATTACTCATTACGGTCAATACCATATCTAAAAAAGCAAGAGGTACCTCAATTGTGTAGGACCTACTATCATGAAAGGGCGTTTTGTTGATGGAAAATAAATTAAAGCTCACGAACATTAAAATGAAAAAAAGTCACGCAAAGGGAGATGTTATTTTTAACATCATTAACTATACAGTATTTGGTATTTTCACCTTGATTTGTATGTATCCCTTTTATTATTTAATCATTAATACCATTAGCGCTAATGATTTAAGCGCAAACAGTCTCGTCAATTTCCTACCTAAAAAAATACATTTTAACAATTATGTACAAGTACTTAAATTAAGTGGATTACCCCAAGCGGCTTTGGTATCAATCTCAAGGACTGTGATTGGTACAGCTGCAACGGTAATGGCTTCGGCGTTTTTAGGCTTTATGTTCACTCAAGAAATGATGTGGAAAAGAAGATTGTGGTATCGCTTTATCATCATCACCATGTACTTTAATGCTGGGTTGATACCCATGTACATTACCATGAGAAACATTGGACTATCCAACACTTTTTGGGTCTACATTATACCCGCCATTGTACAACCTTTTAATATCATTCTTGTTAAGACTTATGTCGAGTCGATTCCAATTTCACTCCAAGAAGCAGCTCGAATTGATGGTGCCGGTATCTTAAGTATATTTTTCAAAATTATATTGCCAACAAGCACACCGATTTTAGCAACAATAGCCATATTCTCAGCGGTGGGGCAATGGAATTCCTTCCAAGACACACTGATTTATGTCACGGATCAAAGCCTTTATTCATTACAATATCTCTTGTATACCTATATTAACCAAGCCAATTCCTTGGCCATGTTAATGAAAAATAGCGGTGGGGTTGGTCAGAATTTGACATCTCTGGCCCTCAAACAGACCCCAACCTCTGTTCGAATGACCGTATCGGTCATAGTTGTATTACCTATTTTATTTATCTATCCATTATTCCAAAGATACTTTGTCAAAGGTATGATGATAGGTTCTGTAAAAGGTTAAAGTTGAGCTAAAGGGATAAGGCGTCCTTTGCTACATAAAATGTTTTCAAATATAAGGAGGAAGGTTTATTATGAACAAAAAGATTTTATCATTGATTTCTACAATGCTTATACTTGTTATGGTGGTTGCATCCATGGCAGGCTGTACAAGCAAGAAAGACGAGCCAGTTGAAAGCACAAATGGGGTAGTAGATACAACAAATGCTGATACAACAAGTGCAGGGGAAGTTGTAAAAACGTATGACAAATTTCTAACAGTGGATGTATTTTGTAGCCAAGCGAATTATCAAGGGATACAATCCGGATGGTTTGCAGACGTTGTTAAAGAAAAGTTTAACATGGAACTTAACATCATTGCTCCAAACGTAGCAGGTGGTGGCGATACATTATTCCAAACCCGTTCAGCTGCAGGAGATCTTGGCGATATCGTTATGATCGGTGCTGAAAACGGCCGTTTAGCAGATATGGTTAATGCAGGTTTAATGCTTGACATGACTGAATTAGTGGCGGCTAGACCTAATATTTCTCAATATACAGGCGCGCTAGATATGCTTAAGAATTTAGTTGAAACAGATAAAGTGTATGCAGTTCCTTCATCTGTATCTTCTCAACCAGCAACAAACCCATCAGAAGGTTTAGATCTGACTTTTGGACCTTATGTGCGTTGGGACTATTATCAAGGCGTAGGAAGTCCTAAAATCAGTACATTAGAAGATATACTACCAGTACTTAAACAAATGCAAGATAAATACCCAACAAGTGATTCAGGCAAACAAACCTATGCATTTAGTTTGTTTAAAGATTGGGATGGCAACATGATGACCCTTGCTAAACAACCGACTTGTTTTTATGGTTATGATGAGTTAGGATTTGTACTTGCAAACGCAGACGGAACAGATTACCAAAGTATTATTGAAGCGGATTCACAATATGTAAGAGCATTAAAATTGTATTATGATGCAAATCAAATGGGCATCCTTGACCCAGAATCATCTACACAAAACTGGGATACCTTATTTACAAAATATCAAGATGGTGCAGTATTGTTCTCTCCTTGGCCTTGGTTAGGGCAAGCAGCTTACAACACTGTAGAACATAAAGAAGCTGGAAAAGGCTTTATGATCGCTCCAGTTGAAGATATGAAGATTTTCTCTTATGGTGCTTCACCAACGGGTGCTAAATATGTGGTTGGTATTGGTGCAAAAGCGAAAGATCCAGAAAGAATGGCAGATTTCTTAGATTGGTTATACTCTCCAGAAGGTATTATGATGTCTTGTGCACAAACAGTAGGAAGCTGTGGACCTGAAGGTTTAACATGGGAAATGAAAGATGGTAGACCAGTACTTACAGATTTTGGTAAACAAGCGTTATTAAACGGAGATGGTACAATGCCTGCAGAATGGGGCGGCGGATCATGGAAAGATGGCGTTTCACAACTTAACTTTACAACAGTACTTCCTGGTGACACGAATCCTGGTTCTGGTTTCCCTTACAACTATACTTTATGGGATTCAGTATTAGAACTTAACGTAACACCACTTGATAAAGCATGGCAAGATGCAACAGGCGCTAAAACAACTTTAGAGTTCTTAAAACAAAAAAATCAATACATCGTTGCACCAGGTACTCCTTTTATTGCTCCTGCTGAAGATGCTGAAATCGGTACTTTACGTAGCCAATGTAAAGCGATTATCGTTGAAAATTCATGGAAAATGGTATTTGCTAAAGATGCAGATGAATTTAACAGTTTATTAGCAGATATGCAAGAAATTGTTAGAGGGCTTGGTTATGACAAAGTACTTGACTATGACATGACAATTGCTAAAGAACAAAACGCAGCACGTGTAGAAGCTGCTAAATAATTGAATATAAAAAATAAAGCTTCCTGAATTAGGAGGCTTTATTTTTTTACAATTGATTCCGGTACTCAGCAGGACTGCAACCAACCAAGGCTTTGAATTTCTTATGAAAATCATTAACGTTTTTATAACCGACACGTTCTGATATTTCATATACCTTTAATTCTTGTTGAGTGAGCAGTTCTTTTGCCTTCTCTACACGCACTTGATCTAAATAGGCATTGAAGTTTTGACCCAATTTTTTGGACAATAGTTTGCCTAAATAGGAACTGTTATAACCAAAAAGCTCTGAGAGTGTTGCAAGCTTAAGATTTTTTTTATAGTTATGACGAATATAGTTGATTAAATCATTTAAAATGTGGTCATTGGACTCATTTCGAATCATGCTACTGATATAATCAAATTGCTCAGAAAAATAATCGAAAATTTCACTTAGATAATTAAGACTATGAATGGCATTGATGGTCTCGGAGTTGTTCTTGAAAGACAGCTCCTTTGTAGGGTAATCACCTTGCACCATAAACTCAATGTGCAGATAAAGGCCGGACAGAAAGGTTTTGATATATTCCACACTGTCTAAAGCCGAATGCAAATGGTTTCGGAGTTCAAAAATGATGTTTGAACGACCTAAGGCATCGTTGGTTTGAATCGCATCATAAATCTTGAGGGCATAAGCATCAGAATCTTCAGAAGTAAGGGTTTTCGTTAACTCTTGTTCACTAGGTAGTTGTAAACATAAAAGGACGGATTGCATAGGTGAACCGAAGAACCGATGCTCTTTTATCGCTAAGGCGCTGTGATAAGAAAAGTAGATTTCATTCAGGTCTGTTACCACTTGACCAGCTGCAATGAAAAAGGGTATTTGAGCGTTAAAGGCCGGATCAGTGAAGTAAGAGGCTATTTTTTCCTGAAAGCGTTCAATCATGGCGTGGCCTTTAATAAAGACAACATCCATTCCATGTTGCTTAAAGTGTTCGATGTCAACGGTTGAGTTTTTAGGGATTTTTAGGAGCTTACAAAAATCACTATAAATATCAAGATCTAACTTCGACGGGTTATCTAATATGATGATTTGATAAACATCAGCTTCTAGGTTTAAATCATTCAAACTGACGGTAAAAGAGGCTAGATTTTTAATGGCACCCGCTGAAGGCAGCTGAATCATATCTTGAATAATTCTATGTTTGGCTTTTTCGCGGTAATAGAGCGTGTGCTGGGAATGTAGTTTTTCCTTTTGTATGGTGTTATGAATGCTTTTGACGGCTTCGAATAATTCATCTTCATCAAGAGGCTTGTTTAAATAAAAATCCACATTGCACTTAATGGCATCTTGGGCATATTTGAACTCTGAATAACCACTCAAGATGATGATCTTTCCATTAAAGCCCTTTTGACGTGCTATAGCAGCCAGTTCCAGACCGTGGAGTTTCGGCATACGAATGTCTAATAGGACCAAATCAGGGTGTAGATCTAAAATTTCATTTAAGGCACATTCTCCATCACCAGCTTCACCGCATATTGAAAAATTAAGGGCATTCCAGTCTATGATCTTCTTGAGGCCTTCACGAACAACTTCCTCATCATCAGCGATATATACTTTTAACATCTGTTATTCCTCCCAGTTGAAATGAAGTGGCAATTTTAAGTAAACTATCGTGCCTTCACCATGTACACTTGTGATCGTTAGCCCATATTCAGGACCGTAAAAGAGTTGGACACGCTGATTAATATTGCTTAATCCAATACTTGAGTTGGCGTGTTTGGGTGGATTCTGAAGTTTGTAGTTGAGTTTTGCTAAAGTTTCAAAGGACATACCGCCACCGTTATCTGAAACGGATAAGGTTAAATTTTCTGCTTCTAAACAAATATGTATTTTTATTTGACCATTCTCAAGCCTTTGTTCAATACCGTGTATGATGGCGTTCTCTACAATGGGTTGAATCAAAAGAGGTAAGATGGGATACTCTGCCGTGTTGATATCAGGATCAACACTGATTTCGAAATTAATGCGAGAGGTAAAGCGCAGTTTTTGTATGCGTAAATAAATGACGATATACTCTAAATCTGTTTTGAGGTTTGTGCGATTACCGCTGCTTTCTAGATTATGGCGCATGTATTTTCCTAGGAGCTTAGTTGCTTCTGCAACTTCTAGATTCCCCACTTGGAAGGCTTTCATTCGAATGGTCTCTAGGGTATTGTATAAAAAATGAGGATTGATCTGACTGGATAGGATTTCTAGCTCCATTTTTTGTTGGTGATTGATGAGTTTCTGTTTGCTGATTTTCTCATCAAAAATTTCTCTGTCCCGTTCTTTGATATTAAGGATCATGGTTTGAAGGTCGTGAAAGAGCTCAGCTAATTCATCATCACCTTTGAAATTATCAATAATATTATAATTGCCATTGCTGACCTGATGCATTTCATGGTGCAAGGTATCAACCCTAGAAGAGAATTTCTTAGTAAATACACTGATGATGATCAGGGGCACGATGAGGCCAATCAAAACAATGGTTACTGTAATAATCAAGACACGCTGTGTATAAGCGATTGCTTCAGGGTCCGATGATACAATATAAATTTTATCTATACTCTTTATCGGTTTATAGGTAGATATTTCCAGCAGCTGATTTAAAGTGCCATAGATGGATCGTCCAGAAAATGAAAAATAGGGTTTAGAATAGTCTATAGGATAATCAACTGCAAACTCTCTATTGCCCCAATTGCTGTAAAATATAGGATTGTCATTCACGGTAATGTCAACAAACAGAGTGTTGCTGTCTACCCTTGATTTTAGATAATTATTGCTCACTGTAATAACCAGAATGGCATAGTTATTTGTCCGCAGAATGGGTATTTTTTTGGCAAGTCGGAGTTCTGTGACATGGTTTCCGAGTTTAGTTGTCACCATACTGGTGGTCCAGAAGTATTTGTAACTGCTATTGACCTGTTGAAACCAGGCTTCAGACTGAAGGGCTTCAGGTGCTTTTTTTATGTAACCATAATCATGAAGGGTTGGATTGGTTGTGTAGAGGGTAATAGAAGAAACTTCGGTATAGCGTGCCAAATAATTGGTGATTTGAGTGTAATTCTTTAAGTCATCTTGAGCCATATCCCAAGAAGCATATTGGGTAAAGAGTATTTTCTGAAGTTCTGCATCCACAGATATATCATCACAAATATTCGTGATCGATGTCGTTGTATCGCCAATAATACTACGCACCCGTAAATTATCTGATTTCAGATTGGCCACATAATGGCCCCAAATCATTTGATAGGAGTTGAAGAATAAATAGGCGCCAATAATGAAAACAGGCACGAATATAGCAACAATATAAACCAGATAAAGTTGACCTTTTATTTTTAATGTACGCTGTTTACTCTTAATGGATAACAAAAAGTACCTCCTATTCCTAACGCGTTTAATCTCAATATTATACACCATTTTGTCGGAATTTTCAATGTAAAACAGGGGGGACAAGGGACGAACCAATAATATTAAGGGTATAGTTCATAGAATTTTCTATGTAGTTATTTTACTTAGGATTTTTTATAATAGGATTAAAAAGAAGAGGTGAATTTGAAAATGAAGCACTTAAAAGATGGGGAAACTCCCCTTAGAATTTGGTATGCTGAACCAGCAAAACGTTTCGTTGAAGCCCTTCCCCTAGGAAATGGCCGCCTTGGTGCCATGGTCTACGGTGGCTATCCAAAAGAACGTATGACCCTCAATGAAGACACCCTTTGGTCGGGAAAGCCTCAAGGTGATATTGCTTCAGAAGGACGAGGTGATCTAGAAGAGGTAAGAGCCTTGATTTTTTCTGGTGCTTACAAGGCAGGTCAGGATTTATTAGAGAATAAAATGCTAGGACCCTGGACAGAGTCTTATTTACCCCTAGGTGAAATAGAGATTGAGTTCAAAGGGGCACCGGCTGCAACCGCATATATGAGACAGTTGGATTTGAAAACGGCTTGTGCCTTGACCCAGATTACAACGGAAAAAGGCATTCTAACAATGGAAACCTTGGTTTCAAAACCTCACCAAATAGTCGCGATTCATATCAAGGCGGATTTCGAAATCGAACTTGAACTGAACTTGAAAAGCCTACTACCCTATAAAACCTTTGCCTTCAGTCCATATGACCTGGTTATGAACGGAAAATGTCCGGTTCACTTGGAACCAAGCTATGTGGACAGTCAAGAACCCGTTGACTTTGACCAGCAAGCAGGCGCAGGTATGAATTTTTCATCTCAGCTTAAAGTGATAACCGAGGGTGAAAGTACGACTTCTCAGAAAGGTTTAAGAGCCTTTGGAGCCAAGGAGGTCATTTTGCTAATGACCACACAAACCGGATTTGTAGACTTTGAGCAATTACCTAAAATAGGCTCAGCAGAATTAAATAACCGATGTGAGGAGCTCCTAATAAAGGCTTCGGAGAAAAGTTTTGCACAAATTAAGTCTGAGCATATTACTGATTTCCAAAGTATTTTCAATCGAGTAGATTTTAATTTAGGACCAAATCTAAATGAGCATATACCAACAGATCAGCGGATAAAAGCCGTTAGGAAAGGTGGTGAAGATGCCCATCTATTTGCAACTTATTTTCAATATGGTCGGTATTTATTAATGACATCCTCTAGAAGGAACACACAACCCGCCAATCTTCAAGGGATTTGGAATGAAGAATTACGTGCACCTTGGAGCAGCAATTGGACCATCAACATCAATACAGAAATGAATTATTGGCCAGCAGAAGTTTGTAACCTTAGTGAATGTCATGAAGCGCTCTTTGATATGATAGAGGGCTTAAGTCAAAGAGGAGAACGGGTTGCTAAGGAGACCTTAGGCTGTCGTGGGTGGGTTGCCCACCACAACGTGGATTTATGGCGCAATGCCACACCCGTTGGCGGATCAGCAAGTTGGGCATTTTGGCCCTTGGGAGGGGTTTGGCTCTGCCAACACCTTTGGGAACATTATGCTTTTACCCAAGACAAATCCTTTTTGGAAATGAAAGCCTACCCGATTATGAAAGGTGCAGCGAGATTTTGTCAAGATTGGCTGGTAAAAGATGATAAAGGTAGATTGCATACCTGTCCTTCTACATCTCCTGAAAATGAGTTTTATTCAAAAAATGGTGACAAGTGCTGTGTGAGTTATTCCTCCACTATGGACATTTCTATGATCAGACAGCTCTTTACAGATTGTATCGAAGCTGCCAAAATACTAGAAGTGGACCCAGAAGAAAGTGCTTTGATGGCTGAAATGATCAAACAGTTGCCGCCTCTTCAAATTGGAAAATGGGGTCAGGTACAAGAGTGGATAGAGGATTTTGACGAAGTAGATGTGGCGCATAGACATTTATCTCATCTTTGGGGGCTATATCCAGGTCGATGTGTTCATCCAGAAGAAGATCATAGGCTGAAAGCAGCAATTGAAACAACCTTTGAAAGAAGGCTGTCTCTAAAGGATGACTTCACAGGCTGGAGTTGTGCATGGCTCATTAATTTATACGCTAGAATGGGTGACGCACAAAATGCTTATAACAAATTGAATACCTTAATTGGCGAGCAAACCTGCGCCAACTTAATGAATGCCCATGCCGCTATAACAGAACAAAATAATGAACTGTTTCAAATAGATGGCAATTTTGGTGGCACCAGTGGTGTTGCAGAAATGCTGTTGCAAAGTCATAAGGGGAGCATTTGCTTGTTGCCTGCCTTACCAAAACAATGGAAAACCGGTCATATTCAAGGTCTCGTCTCAAGAGGCAACTACGAAGTTTCAATCTGGTGGGAAGAGGGGAAGCTGGTTAAGGCTGAGATACATGCTCATGTAGACGGGACATGTCAGGTGAGTTATAACAGAAATCTTAAGCTAGTAGACGAAGAAGCACAGATCTTAGATGAAAAAACCATTGCCTTCCAAGTGAAAAAAGACACGATCTATCAATTGAAATAAAAGCTTTGAGGCTGTTGTCCATGACAGCTTCAAAGCTTTTTTATGTTCACAGTAGTGCCGAAGTGAACCTATGAGACGGCGGGGGGATTCATTACGCTCATAGGTTCATCGGACATCTTAAGGAGGAAGTTGGCTAAGTTTGTTAAATCATTTGAATTGAAAATTGAGTGAGTGTCGAGGGTGCTATGATCTCAGTTCCATAGGCATCTTCCTTTAGTGTTAAAGCATCGAAGGTTGTGACTCCGAAACGATTTCTTAACAATATTCGATAAGGTTTATGATTGTTTTGTAGATCAATCGTCAATAGGCCATCTTTTAATGTCGTCTTAAAAGTACTTTCAATTTCACCAGAAATGTTGTAGATTTCTGTTCCAGCAGTCTCACCTTCTTCTAACTCGAAAAGGTGATAAGTAACGCCGTCTACATAATCGTAGTCTGGTTTTGAATTGTTTTGTCCAACGGCTATTATGCTATTGGGTTTAACCATTATGGGAAGACTTTTGTAATCATGATGTTCTACCTGGTATTGACCACCCGAAACCCGTTCATTTGTTAGGAAATTGGTCCATAAACCTGCTGGCAGGTAGTAGGACACATCGCCTGAATCGTTAAAAATTGGTGCAACCATGAGGGAGTCGCCTAACATGTACTGTAAATCTATGTAGGCACATACCGGATCTTTTTGGTAAGATAATGGCATGGATCGCATCATTGGCACACCCGTCTGAGCGGTGATGTTGGCATTTTTATAGATGTAAGGCATTAAGGTACACTTCAGTTTAGAGAAGAAGGAGACCACTTCAACAGCCTCTTCGTCATAAAGCCAAGGCACACGATAGGAAGAACTACCATGTAAGCGGCTATGGGATGATAATAAGCCAAAGGCTGCCCAACGTTTATAAACATCAGCGGTAGAAGTGCTTTCAAACCCTCCGATGTCATGACTCCAAAAGCCAAAACCAGACATACAAAGGGAGAGACCACCACGCAGACTTTCTGCCATGGATTCAAACACAGAAGTACAATCACCGCCCCAATGTACTGGGAATTGCTGACCGCCTGCTGTTGCTGAGCGAGCAAATAATACGGCTTCCTTTTCACCAAAATTTTTCACAAGGAGGTCAAAAACAACCTTGTTATATAGGAAGGAATAATAATTGTGCATTTTAAAGGGATCTGATCCATCATAGTAAACCACATCTGTCGGGATTCTTTCGCCGAAGTCAGTCTTAAAGCAATCCACGCCCATATCAATCAGCAGTTGGAGTTTTGAAGCGTACCATTCACAAGCAGCAGGATTCGTAAAATCAACAATGCCCATGCCAGGCTGCCACATATCCCATTGCCAAGTATCGCCATTAGGTTTTTTGATGAGATAACCACCTTCAACACCCTCTGCAAAAAGTGAGGATTCTTGAGCAATATAGGAATTGATCCAAACACAGATTTTTAAGCCCTTGCTCTTTAAACGCTTAATCATGTTCACTGGATCTGGAAATACTTCCTCGTCCCAAGTGAAATCACACCAATTGAAGCCCTTCATCCAAAAACAATCAAAATGGAAGACATGAAGGGGGATATCACGTTCTGCCATGCCATCAATAAAGCTGGTGACAGTTTGCTCATCGTAATTGGTCGTGAAAGAGGTCGTCAGCCATAAACCAAAACTCCATGCAGGCGGTAAAGCCGGCCGTCCGGTTAATTTTGTGTAGTTCTCAAGAACTTTTTCAAGGGATGGACCGTTGATGATGAAATAATCGAGAGCTTCTCCTGGTACACTGAACTGTACACGGGTCACTTTCTCCGAACCAACTTCAAAGGAGACGTGTTCCGGGTGATTAACAAAAATACCATAGCCTTTGTTGGTCATATAAAAAGGGATGTTTTTGTAAGATTGTTCTGTACTCGTACCGCCATCTTCATTCCAAATTTCAATGGTTTGACCGTTCTTAACAAAGGGGGTAAAGCGTTCGCCAAGTCCGTAAACAAGTTCACCTACAGTAAGTGATAATTGTTCACGCATAAAAGTTTCTTTTTGATCTGTTTTAATATAAGCTATATTTCTAAAGCCTGTGGAAGTTAAAAGGGTAGATTGGTTGAAAAAGTTCATAGACCAATCTTTGTCTTCCTTTGAGACCTCAACTTTTAATGCTCCTGTAGAAAAAGTAAGCAGGGATGCTTCGTCTTTGATTTGGACATCTGTCGGGCTTTCATTAATTTCAAAATAGGGACCACATGCTTTAGCACCGCTAAAATGTTGGATTTGAACGCGAATGACCTCAGGCATAGGGGAGGATAATTTGACACTTAGGACAGGTCCACCTAGGGTATCGCCTCGATGGGCAATGCTTTTATGAGGTGCTAAAATAGTAACGCTTTGAGCCTCTTTTTTGATGCGATATGCATTTGCTGGACTGAAGGTTTCAATACCTTCTTTGTTAAGCCAACATCCATTACTGAATTTCATAATTTGACACACCTTTCGTATGATAATAGGTTTATTGTAAGCTATAAAGAGGGAAATGCATACAATAAAAATTATATGATATTCCCATTAAAAATTAGTGGCGAACTCAAAAATGAGTGATTTTTTTTGCCAGAAATGTTATTATGTTTATAAGAACAATTTTGCGACAGAAAAAGATTGGGAGGTATTCAGATGATTAACTCTTTTCAAATTCATCCAGTCAGCTTTATCAAAGCCATGTCACGAGCACTTGAGCTTTCATCAGTAGGGATTTCAGTTCATCATCGCAGGACGGCTATTATTGCACGGTTTATTGCTTTGGAGATGGGTATTAGCCAAAATCAGTTGCGAGTGCTGATTTACGCCTCCTTACTACATGATATTGGTGCAGCGTCAAATTGGCAGGAAAAACATTTCATCGTCCATTCGAAAGAAGATGACTTGGTTTTTAACCATGCAGAAGCCGGTTATTATATATTAAGGGATTCCTTGCAATTAGGGGTATTAGCCGAACCGATTCGATACCATCATGATCGATTCTGTGGCGGAAATCCTAGCGGCTTAGTGGGTAAAGAGATCCCCTTATTAAGTAGAATTATTCATTTAGCTGACAGAATTGAAGTACATATCGACATGTCGGAACATATTTTTATGCAGAGAGATAAGATTGTTTCTGATATTGAAAAAAATCCAGTTTTCGATCCAGACATTGTAATGGCGTTCAAGAAGATGAGTAAAGCTGATTATTTTTGGCTCGATATTGTGAATACAGATTATATCAATGGATTTTTAGATCATCTTGATTTCTTTGGGAAATTACTCTTTGATATTGAGGACTTAACGGTTATTGCAGAGATTTTCGCAAAAGTGGTGGATGCGACCTCTCATTACACCGCTACCCATTCTAAAAATGTAGCACTGGTAGCAAGAGATCTTTCTATCATAGAGGGCTTCAGTGAAGAGGAGTCTAAACAGTTTTATTTGGCAGGCTTATTACACGACCTAGGTAAATTGTCCATCCCAAATGAAATGCTTAATAAGGCGGAGAAACTGAGTAGTGAAGAGTACGAGATTATTAAACAACATCCCTATTACAGCTACAGAATATTAGAAGAGGTAGATGGCTTTGAGACCATCGCTTCCTGGGTAGGTTACCACCATGAGACCTTAGATGGTAAGGGTTATCCCTTTAGATTGGAAGGGAATCAAATCAGTTTAGGCAGTAAGATTATTGCAACAGCCGATATTTATTGTGCCCTGATTGAACAAAGACCCTATCGTGCCTGCATGACAAGTGAACAAGCTTTTGAGATCATGGAAGAAATGGTTATAAAGGGTAAATTAGATCATAGAATGGTCAAGGATTTGAGGAATAATATAACAACAATTCACTCATATATTGACATACATATGCAGCCTACAATCAATACTTAAGGGAATGAATGTAAGGAACAAAACCGCTGCAAACGAGAACCTTGCAGCGGTTTTAATCAAGAATAGCTCATAATACAACATAAGAAGGAATAGAAAATGAAAATACAATGTACCGTTAAGATGTTTGATGAATTAAAAATAGAGCCCAATTTGGAAACGGCAGATACGTCTGCATTGTATTCCTGGCATTGTCATGTCCTAAAGTTTGATCGAAAGAAAACGGTGCTTCTGGTCAATGATCTCACAAGAATATCTGTCGTATTATATGGACTGACAGCAAAAGAGTTTAAAAACTTTGGTGTGTTGGCCAAGGAGAGCATTAAACAGGTCTTATTAATGGAGCAAGTGAGTGAGGAAATTGTCAAGAGGTACCTACTGGAATGTTCAGAAGTTGAATATACCAAATCGGGTAGCAGGTCACTAGTAGCTAAGATGAAGGGCATTGCAAGGGATCTCGAATACTATTCCTATGAAATGCTCAATCCAAATACTGGCATATTGTTCTTCATTGCTCCCACTAATTATGTGGAAAACTACTGCAGGATTGCGATCCAGTAG
>CAZJIO010000015.1:0-10361 GCA_964546035.1 uncultured Eubacteriales bacterium
ACATTCTATCAGAATTATGATTTAAGTAACCTTGAGTATATTCATAATTCTTTTTCACATCATCGACCTGGTTATGGTCATGCTTACCAGTAGTAATGATATTTTTCAGATGATCGATTTCTTCTTCGCGAAAATTCTGTATTTTTTTAGCGTGCTGTATATTTTCCGGTGAAGAAATATCTGAATCCTCATATTGCTCGAGATGGCGCTCAGTACGTGTGTGCTTTTCGACTATATCGATAAGATTATCGACTCTTCTTTGATTTTCACTTAGAAGATCTTTGCTTTTATCAAGGTTTTTTTGATGATCATCGTGCATTATAAAGCCTCCTTTAAGTCATAAAATGACTCATTTCTATTTTTTCCAGAAGATTATTTGTGATACTATATAAAAATACCCATTTAGAAGTTATTCAGATGATTTTTTTTATTATGATGTGCATTGCTCAAATTCCTATGATATAATAAGGATAATTCAAACAAGGTAGGTTCAAATAATGAGAGTTGGAACTGGGTATGATGTCCATCAGTTGACAGAAAACAGAGCATTAATCATTGGTGGCGTAGATATTCCTTATGATAAGGGACTTTTAGGCCATTCAGATGCAGACGTTTTGCTGCATGCAATCATGGACGCTTTAATTGGAGCGATGTCTCTAGGAGATATTGGTAAACATTTTCCAGACACAGATCTTCGGTATAAAGGTATTTCTAGCCTGAAATTATTAGAAGCTGTTAAAGAATTAATAAAAAAAGAAGGTTATCAAATAGGAAACATAGACGCAACCATTGTTGCTCAAAAACCAAAAATGGCGCCTTACATAGAAATGATGAGGTTGAACATTTCAGGGGTGTTAGAGATATCCATTACTCAAATTAACATCAAAGCTACGACTGAAGAAGGGCTTGGTTTTACTGGACAGGGCTTAGGCATAAGTGCTCAAGCTATATGTTTCTTGTTATAAAGAAAGGAATGACTATGGTATTACAATTTAAAGATTTAACGATTGACTCACGTGCAGAGTTGGAACCGTTTTTTGATTTAAGAGAGATTAAGAGTTGCGAATATAACTTTAACGTTATGTTTATTTGGGCTAAGGTAAATCGTATTCAGTATGCTGTTACGGGAAACTATGCCATATTAAGTGAAGTAATGAATGATAGGTTCATTACCTTGATGCCTTTATGTCAGGAACAGTATTTTAAGGAAGCGACAGAAGGTCTTATAGAGTATTATAGAACAAACAACCTGAAGTTAAGCATTTATGTTGCTGATCAAATTTTTGCTCATTTTATGGATGAAAATTATCCGGATCGCTTTGACGTCGTTTCTGATAGAGATTTTTGTGACTATATTTACGATGGTGATAAACTGAGAACGCTTATAGGGAATAAATATAGTAAAAAAAGGAACCATTTAAATGCATTCTACGCAGAATACGAAGGCAGATATGCCTATAGAAAACTGACCCAAGATGATAAATCGCTGGTTTGTAGCTTTTTAAGAAGTTGGGTTAAGAATAAGGAAGATGTTTCAGAGGCGTTAGACGAAGAATTAGAGGCAATATGTCGTGTAATTGATCATCTGGGTCAATTAGACATAAAATGCGGCGGTATTTTTGTTGATGGTCAGTTAGAGGCCTTTAGTGTAGGCTCCGTTATTAACAAAGGTAGAGAAGCAGTCATTCATGTTGAAAAAGCCAATGAAAGTATTCGTGGTATGTATCCACTGATTAATACCGTGTTTTTAAAAGAAGAATTTCCAGAGGTTGAATGGGTCAATCGAGAAGAAGACTTAGGCTTAGAAGGGCTAAGAAAAGCGAAACTTTCCTATAATCCCATTGAAGTCCTTGAAAAATACACATTTTTTGAAAAAGAATAGGTGATATCAATGTACATTGGACTCAGTAGTCCTGAAGATCAAAATGATTTGAGAAAATTATACAAAGCTGCTTTTGATGATACAGATGCATTCATGGATTATTATTTTGATCATAAGGTCGTTTTTAATAAAGTCGCTATGATTAAAGAAGATAACGCTCTTGTTGCAATGATGCATATGAATCCTTTTGTGGTTCAATTTAATGGGATGCCATATCATGTATCCTACTTTGTGGCAGTGGCTACAGACCAATCTTACAGGAAGAGAGGCTATATGGGCAAGCTCATGGCTTTTGCTTTAAGAAAGCTGTACGAAGATGGAGAAGTCTTTAGTTTGCTCATGCCTATCGATTCTAGAATCTATGAAAGATATGGTTTTGGGTTTATGGAGGATCATTTGCATTTTGATTGTATTAGTGATACCTTAGTAATCGATAAAGTGACCTCAGTCCATAAAGTTGCTACGGAGGATGATGTAGATCTCTTGCTTGGAATATATCAAACATTTACTGAAAAATTAGAACTTACCACCTGCCGCGATACGATATCCTTTGAGAAGCTATATAAAGAGCTCAAAACAGATGATGCAAAAATTATTCTATTTGAGAATGGTTATCTCATGACTTTTTATCAGGAAGATGTCTTGAATGTGAGGGAGTTTGTTGCAAATTCAGATCATACTTTCAAAGAGATGATCAATTATATAAAAGATGTTTCAAATGGAGGAAGAATTGTGATCTATGATCATATCAGATCAAAAATCAAACACTTCTTGCCAAATATCCCTGAAAATAAAGTCATTCTTAAGCCTTTTATGATGGCGAGAATTATCAATGTATTAAAATTCATAGAGATGAACATCGATTTATTTGAAGATTGCACCATTAAAGTGATGGATGCAGATTTGGCAGAAAACAATCATTGTTATCAAATTAAGGCTAATAAAGTAAATATGATTCATGAGGATGTCTATGATGTAGCAATGGATATCAAGACTTTCACTCAATTAGTATTTGGCTATATTCATGAGGTTGAAATTGAAGATCTAAATCATGAAAATCATTTTAACAATAGAAAAGCACTTATAAAATCCAGCAAACCGAAAGCACATTTTTTTAATGAGTATGTGTGAAGTAAGAAAATACGATTATTCAAAGGAGTAATGTTCAAATGAGTCATAAAAAAATAAGAACCCGTTTTGCACCCAGTCCAACAGGTAAAATGCATGTTGGTAATCTAAGAACAGCACTATATGCCTACCTTATTGCTAAGCATGAGGGCGGAGATTACTTATTGCGTATTGAAGATACAGACCAAGAACGCTTTGTGGAAGGTTCCTTAGAGATTATTTATAGAACCCTTCAAAATACAGGTCTCATTCATGATGAAGGTCCTGATAAAGATGGGGGTTGTGGACCCTATGTACAAAGTGAACGTAATGAGACGGGTGTTTATTTAAAACATGCCAAATCCTTGGTCGAAAAAGGTGAAGCTTATTATTGCTTTTGTAGCAAGGAGCGCTTAGAAGGCTTGAAGGCACAATCTGAAAATGAAAAAGATGCCTTTAAATACGATAAGCATTGCTTAGATTTAAATGCAGAAACCATTACAGACAATTTAGAAAAAGGATTACCCTATGTCATTCGTCAAAACAATCCTTCAGAGGGTAAGACCACATTTACGGATGATATTTATGGCGAAATTTCAGTGGATAACAGTGAACTAGATGATATGATTTTGATTAAATCAGATGGTTTTCCTACCTATAATTTTGCAAATGTTGTGGACGACCATTTGATGGAGATTACACACGTGGTAAGAGGAAATGAGTATCTCTCCTCTTCACCAAAGTACAATAGACTTTATGAAGCTTTTGGTTGGGAAGTACCTGTTTATGTCCATTGTCCTCTGATAACCAATGAAGAACATCAAAAGTTGGCTAAAAGAAGTGGACATTCCTCTTATGAAGACTTGGTTGAACAAGGCTTTTTAACTGAAACAATCGTTAATTTTGTTGCCCTTCTCGGTTGGAGTCCTGGTACCAATGAGGAAACATTCTCACTTCACGAATTGACTGAGAAATTCGACTATAAAAATATCAACAAAGCACCAGCTGTTTTTGATATGAAAAAATTCAGATGGATGAACGGTGAATATATAAAAAACATGCCATCTGAAAAGTTTTTTGGACTCGTAGAGCCCATCATCAAAACCATGATCACAAAAGAATCTTTGGATTTAAGAAAAATTGCACAGCTCGTTCAACCCCGTGTTGAAGTGCTTAACGATGTGACGGAACACATTGATTTCTTTGAAGCATTACCTGAGTACGACAACGCTCTTTATACCCATAAGAAGATGAAGACCAATTCAGAGAATTCTTTAGAAAGTTTGGAGATGATTCTACCGATTCTTGAAGCTCATGAAAATTGGGAACTTGAAGCACTTCATGAAGTGGTTTTAGGCTTTGTTGCTGAAAAGGAAATGAAAAACGGCTTAATGCTTTGGCCACTGAGAACAGCGCTATCAGGGAAGGCAATGACACCTGGAGGTGCATTTGAACTGGCAGATATTCTAGGTAAAGAAGAATCTTTAAATAGAATCAGAAGTGGTATTGCTCAACTTAAAATCTAAATCTAAATAAAAATGATAAATACATCCTTGGGGTGTATTTTTTATTTTACAATAATTGGTGGGTGTGCTAATCAGGTGATTGGATGTTGACTGGTGGATGATAGTTGAATATAATGGTAATATGCTATTTTGGATGGTACCAATTCTGAATATTGGACTGCTTGAAAAGGAGATTCTATGCTGATACACCTAGATCGAGAACATAAAACTCCCTTATATTTACAGATCAAAAATGAGATTAAAGGGATGATTTTTTCAGGAGAGCTCTTACCCTACGAAGTATTACCGCCTGAACGAAAGCTTGCTGAGGCGATTGGGGTCAATCGAAGCACAGTACTGAATGCCTATCGTGAATTAAAGGCAGAAGGGTTAATCGATTCCCATATGGGTCAAGGCACCCAAGTGATGCCAATTATAGATGAAAAAGGCAGCGACATACAACCTTCTGCATCCTTGATTTTTCCAATCTCTTGGCAGCATTTGATGAGTCGAGAAGCCTTTCTTTCTAATGAATCGGGTATTATGGATCTGCTTAAAATGAGTGATCAACATGAGGTTATTTCTTTTGCTGCAGGTATTGCGGCACCCGAGCTATATCCCATTAAGGAAATGGAGAACTTGAGTCATGTTTTTGAGAACCAAGGGTATCAACCCTTTTTGCACACACCCGTAGAAGGTTTGTTGACGCTAAGGGAGCAAATCAGCAGCTTCATGAAACATAAACAGGTTCATGTATCTTCTGAAGAAATCTTGATTTTGTCAGGTTCTCAACAGGGGTTAGATTTAATTGCCAGAACCTTTATTGATCCTGGGGATACGATCTTGGTAGAAGAACCCACTTACATCGGCGCTTTACAGATCTTTAAAGCTGTAGGCGCGCGGGTCATAGGTGTACCACTTCAAGAGGATGGCCTACGTATGGATATTTTAGAGGCCTTAATTCTTAAGCACAAACCTAAATTGATTTATACCATACCCACTTTTCAAAATCCATCAGGTCGCGTGATGCCCCTATTTCAAAGGAAGAAATTACTAGAGTTGTCTTATCGGTATCAAACACCTATTATCGAGGATGATGCCTATTCTCAGCTGAGATACGACGGTGAAGACTTGCCGACCTTGAGGGCTTTAGATGAGCAGAGGGGTGGTGGTAATGTGCTTTACATCAATACATTTTCTAAGTTTTTATTTCCCGGTCTTAGAGTAGGTTGGCTTGTTGCCCCGATTATGGTTATTCATCAAATTGCCTTTAAAAAGCAAATGTCAGACCTGCATGCCAACAGTTTAGGCCAATACCTGATCAGCAATTATTTAGCGCAAAAGGATTGGCGGGCTCACCTTGAGAAAATCAAAATAGAATACCGATCTAGGAGGGATGTGATGGATGAGGCCCTTCATCAATATGCGCCACAAGACGTTAAATGGTCCCTTCCAGAGGGTGGATTCTATATTTGGTGTGAACTACCAGAGGCTTTGGATTCAGCCCAGATATGGGTTAAAGCCAACGAGGCGGGTGTTGTATTTGTGCCCGGGGAAGCCTTTTATACCGGCAAGCAAGGACAAAATTTTATGAGGCTTAATTTCTCATATCCATCACCACAGGACATCAAAATTGGCATTCGAATATTAATGGCAGTGATTGATGACATGCTGAAGAATAAGATTAAAGCCATACCGAAGAGTTCCTTAGAAATTAATCCGATTTTTTAAAGGGTGAGGTAAAATAAATGAATCGAGCATATGCAAGAAGAATGGGGCAAATGAAAGCATCAGAAATAAGAGAAATATTGAAAGTGACAGAGCGACCAGAGGTTATCTCCTTTGCAGGAGGGCTACCGGCTCCGGAGTTATTTCCAGTTGAAGAAATGAAGGCTGTTGCGCGTCTTGTGCTAGAAGAAAGTGGGATGCAGGCCCTACAATATACGACAACAGAAGGCTATGATCCTCTTAGAAAACAAATAGCTGAAAGAATGAATAATCAGGTAGGCACAGACCTTACTTTTGAGGAAATTCAAATTGTGAGCGGCTCCCAGCAGGCACTTGATATGACGGGTAAATTATTTTTAGATGAAGGGGATGTGGTAGTTTGTGAGCAACCTACTTACTTGGGGGCTATTAATGCTTTCAGAGCCTATGGCTGTCAGTTCGTGGAGGTGCCTTCTGATGACGTAGGGTTAGATCTCCATGCCCTTGAAAAGGTGTTAAGTGAAACGGAGCGTATTAAGCTTATTTATGTAATTCCGGATTTTCAAAACCCAACGGGTAGAAGTTGGACAGTGGAAAGAAGAAAAGCTTTTGTAGAACTCGTAGGTCGTTTTGGAGTGCCTATTATAGAGGATAATCCTTATGGGGAGCTTACTTTTGATGGAGCAGTAAAACCCTCTTTAATGGTTTTTGATGAAAAGGAATTGGTTATTTCCCTAGGTACCTTTTCTAAAATATTCTGTCCAGGGCTGCGCATTGGATGGATTGCAGCGCCTAAAGATTTTATCAATCAATATGTCATGATCAAACAGAGTATGGATTTGCACACCTCTAATTTAAGCCAAAGAGAAATTTCTAAGTATTTGGAATTGTATGACATTAATGTGCATATTGAGAAAATTAAAGCTGTGTATAAAAGAAGAAGAGATATTGCCGTTGAAACCATGGAGGCATACTTTCCTAATAATATGAAGTTTACGCATCCTCAAGGCGGATTATTCACTTGGGTCGAGGGACCCGCTGACATGGATACAAGACATTTGTTTATAAAGTGTTTAGAAAACAATGTGGCATTCGTCCCTGGACATTCTTTTTTTCCAAATGGAGGAGGGCTTAACACCTTCAGATTAAATTTTTCAAACGCCACAGAAGAAAAGTTGGTAGAAGGGTTGAAGAGATTGGCACTAGTTTTAAAAGAAGATGACAACAAAAGGAGTCTATAATGGAACATCTTGAAAGCACACATGGAAGAAGAGACGGTGCGATCTCTGCAATACCCGTTATTATTGGATACTTTCCAGTGGCTATGGCCTTTGGTTTATTAGCAAAAACAATTGACGTATCACTTATAGATACTTTTCTCTTTTCATTCTTGGTCTTTGCCGGGGCCAGCCAATTTATGGCTCTTGACCTCATTAAAGCTGGCATTGCAACGGGAGATATTATTATCTCTACCTTATTGCTTAATTTACGACATCTGATGATGAGTGCCTCTTTGTCTTTAAGAATTAGAGAACGTAAAAAGGCATTGTATCTTTTCATTGCCTTTGGTATTACAGATGAAACTTTTGCAGTTGCGTCTTTAAAGCACGGTAAGCTAACAACAGGATTTCTATTAACCCTACAGGGCTTATCCTATGCGGCTTGGGTCAGTGGATCAGTGGTAGGGTACCTGGTTGGGGCTATTTTGCCAACGACGTTACAAAGCAGTTTAGGTATTGGTCTGTATGCCATGTTTGCAGCCATTATTACACCAGAGATGAGGAAATCGATGAATGTCGTGCTGCTGGCTTTTATTTCAGCCATTACCTATGTGGTGATTTCTTTTATTGGATGGATACCTGAGGGCTGGTACTTGGTTGTTACCATATTGATTTCCTCAGTACTAGGTGTCCTTATTTTAAAGGAAGAGGAGGCATCATTGGAATGAAAAGTTATTGGTTGCTCATCGTAGGTATGATGCTGGTTACATATATCCCACGTTTAATCCCATTGATTACGTTATCGAAGAAACCCTTGCCGGCTAAAATTAGACGATTTTTAACTTACATTCCCTATACAGCGTTAAGTGCACTCATTATCAGAGGGATTTTGCAAGGGACGGATGGACGCTACTTGATTACCATTCTTGGGATTGGCGTTGCGGCAGTGTGCGCTTGGTTCAAAGGTGGAATGGTCCTGTCGGTATTGGCCTCTATTGGGGTAACTTTCTTAATGCTCTATTTTTTTTGATTCCAGGGTGGTTGTCACGGTTGTCACGGGGACGGAGAAATTGACAACCTCCAAAATGGGGGTTGTCAATTTCTCCGTCCCCGTGACAACCGTGACAACATTAACGTTAAAAATCCTTGCCTATGTTGCCAAAAGAATGTATACTAATTGAATACTAGGAGCCAAAATTAAACGTCCCGTTTGGCTCTTTGATCTTAAGGAGGATTATGATATGGCACGCATTGACCACTTTAATATTAAGAAAAAACTGACTATAGACAACAAAGAATATGTATATTATTCACTTGAAGCTCTTGACGAAAAGGGTTTTGGTGATATTGCAAACCTTCCTTATTCGATTAAAGTTTTACTTGAGGCAGCCCTTCGTCAATACGATGACCGTTCTATTACGATGGAACATGTCAAACAAATTGCGGGATGGGCTAAAGGATTTGATCCTAATAAAGAGATTCCTTTTATTCCAGCTAGAATAGTTTTGCAAGATTTTACTGGCGTTCCTGTTGTTGTTGATCTAGCAGCTATGCGTCAAGCAATGCATAGAGCAGGAGGCGATGCGAGTAAAATTAATCCATTGGTTCCTGTGGATTTGGTTATCGACCACTCCGTTATGGTGGATGTTTATGGCACAAAAGAAGCCTTAGATATCAATGTGGACATTGAATTTAAACGCAACGACGAGCGCTATCGTTTTCTCAGATGGGCTCAAACGGCTTTTGATAATTTTAGAGCAGTACCACCGGCTACAGGGATTGTTCATCAGGTCAATTTAGAATACCTAGCTTCTGTAGCAGCAACTAAGAAAATGGGTGATGAGGTTGAGGTATTCCCAGATTCTTTAGTTGGAACAGATTCACATACCACCATGATCAATGGGTTAGGCGTTGTGGGTTGGGGTGTTGGCGGTATTGAGGCTGAGGCTTGTATGCTCGGTCAGCCTTTATATTTTGTTGCGCCTGAAGTAGTAGGTTTTGAACTGACAGGGGAACTACCAGAGGGTGCAACGGCTACAGACTTAGCCCTTACTGTGACCAATATGCTTAGGAAAAAGGGCGTTGTTGGTAAGTTTGTTGAATATTATGGCTCAGGTCTAGAAGGTATGAGTTTAGCTGATCGTGCTACAGTTGCTAATATGTCGCCAGAATATGGTGCGACTATGGGATTTTTCCCTGTCGACGCAGAGACCCTTCGTTATCTAAAGGAAACAGGAAGAGAAGAACATCAAATTAAGCTTGTAGAAGCTTATTATAAAGCACAGGGTTTGTTCAGAACAGAAAACTCACCCGTGCCTCAGTTTAGTTCTAAGCTTCAACTGGATATTTCAACGGTTGTTCCAAGCTTAGCAGGGCCAAAACGTCCACAAGATCTTGTTGCCTTATCTTCTATGAAAGAAGCATTCAATAAGGTTTTACGTGCACCAATTGATGGTGGTGGCTATGGTTTGTCAGAAGAGCAAATTAGCAAACAAGTTAACATTAAATCCTCAAAGGAAACTCTTGGGGCGGGCTCAGTGGTCATTGCGGCGATCACCAGTTGCACCAATACCTCTAATCCAAGTGTTATGCTTGGTGCAGGTCTCGTTGCAAAGAAAGCTGTTGAAAAAGGCTTGCTTAAACCTGACTATGTAAAAAGTAGTTTAACCCCCGGTTCTCAAGTGGTTACAGAATATTTGAAGAAGGCTAATCTTCTAGAGCCTCTTGAAAAATTAGGCTTTTATCTCACGGGCTATGGCTGTGGCACCTGTATTGGAAATAGTGGACCTCTTAAAGATGAAGTGTCCGAAGCCATCATTGAAAATGATTTAACAGTTGCATCCGTACTCAGTGGAAATCGTAACTTTGAAGGTCGTGTCCATGCAAATGTTAAGGCGAATTACTTGGCATCCCCTCCACTCGTTGTGGCTTATGCTTTAG
>CAZJIO010000015.1:10373-11293 GCA_964546035.1 uncultured Eubacteriales bacterium
ATTTATCAAAAGATCCTATTGGCTATGATTCTGAAGGCACAGCTGTATACTTAAAGGATATTTGGCCAAGTAATGCAGAAATTAAAGAAGCTACTTATGCAGCTGTTAAAGCAGAGCTATTTGAAGAACAATATAAGAATGTTTTTGAAGCGAATACCCGTTGGAATGAAATACCTGTGCCAAAGGGTGAATTATATGAATGGGATGAGGCGTCGACTTATATCCAAGAACCACCATTTTTTATGGAATTATCGAATGAGTTAGAAGATATAAAGGTGATTAAAGGCGCTAAGGGTTTAGCCCTTTTAAATGATTCTGTAACGACAGATCACATTTCTCCAGCAGGGAGTATTTCAGTGAAAAGTCCAGCAGGCTGTTACCTAGTGGAAAATGGCGTGAGTAAGGATGATTTTAATTCCTATGGTTCTAGACGTGGTAATCATGAAGTCATGATGCGCGGCACCTTTGCAAATACCCGTATTCGTAACGCTGTTGCACCAGGCACTGAAGGGGGCGTTACGACTTATTTCCCAATAGGTGAAGTGATGCCAATTTATGAAGCGGCTATGAAATATCAGGAAGATCAAACACCCCTTGTCATTTTAGCAGGCAAAGAATACGGTACAGGAAGTTCAAGAGACTGGGCTGCCAAGGGTACTTTCTTACTAGGGGTAAAAGCAGTTATCGCTCAAAGTTATGAACGTATACACCGAAGTAACTTAGTAGGAATGGGTGTAATGCCTTTGCAATTCTTAGAAGGCGAAAGTTGGAAGACACTAGGACTTATTGGCACAGAAACCTTTGATGTTCTAGGATTATCTAATGAAATTGTGCCAGGTCAGACTGTAAAGGTCATCGCCGAAACCGTTGAAGGAAAGAAAATAGAATTCGAGGTTTTAGTACGCTTGGACAGTTTGGTA
>CAZJIO010000015.1:11420-22968 GCA_964546035.1 uncultured Eubacteriales bacterium
ATCATTTAACGAACAATCAATTTTTTCACCTTGCTTTTTTATACCTTGCTTTTTATATCTTTAACCTTAGGATAGCCCCTGAGTGCATAAATCATAAAAATGATAAAAGGAATGACGACAAAATTAATCAAAGCCACATAGGTATAGGCATCTAAATATCTGAAGAGAAAAAACAAGTTATCAGATACAAAATATGAAACGCCAAAGCAGAGTGCGCTAATCCAGTATTCTAAGTATTTGATTCTAATATGAACTTCTATGATACGGATCAATGCAAAGAAACACAAAATATACTTAATCAGCCAACCAGCGACTATTTGCAACATAACAAATAGTTCTCCAGCTTCTAGATAAGGTATTGTGCTTACGATTTGAGTCTGTAACAACTTCGGATAAGACATGGTATTAAGGAAATTAATATCAAAGGTCATAATAACACCACTTAGTGCAACAATCTCCATCTGAACGACAAAAATCATGGAGATCATCAGATATTTTACAAAACCCTTCTGGTCTCCTAAATACGAAATGAAGGGAAATATAATGGCAAAGCACCCGAACAGGCCTAATATTTGCAGAAAAGAATAAAAAAGTCCTGGTGTTAGTCCGTGTTCGAGGATAGGCTTTAAATAATCCAATTGTTTATAGGGATTGCTTAAAATGGCGAGGTTAATACCAGAAATCGTAACAAGTACCATTGAGATAATCGTCACGGCGATTATAGCCCCTATACCTTTTTTGACACTATAAAGCGCTGGTGGAATAAAAAAGAGCATAATAATCCAACTTGGTGTATTGAGCAGCATATTGGTATGCATAGAATTTGCTTCAACACTAGCGCTTTCAACCAAGGTGAGAAATAAGGTGACTGCAAAGAAAAATACAAAGAAGTAGCCTAGTCCCTTACCAATGGCGGTTCTATAAATGGCAGATAGGCTTGCAAAATCACTCTTCTTAAAGGTTTGCAAAGTAAAAAAGAGATAGATTAACGTAACAATCCCAGCAACACTCATAGCAATCCATGTATCTCTACCCCCATTTCGTGTCATGATGGTAGGATATGTTTTTAATGAGACAATAGATACACCAATAAGTACAAACCCTAAATGTTTAGCATTGAATTTATCCACAGCGGTTCTCCATATTTTTTGACATATTTGTCTCTAAAGCATTGCCAATATATAGAATAATATTCTACTTAATGTCAAACACTAGAACAAATATAAAACAGTAGGTGATTTTTGTGAAAAATCTATATATAACATATATCCAAGACAAATTGAAAAATAATTTTGATCTTCATTTTCGAACCATAGAACTGGATTTTGGATGTGTCTATATAGCCTTTATTAACTCCATTTGTGATGAGAAGCGCATCAGTAAATATATCATTGAACCGATGCTCTCTACGAAAAAAATATCCAGCGATATTGATGTGTTAAAAAACGAAGTGATTACCGCTAGTACCATGGGCGATGTGAAGGATGAAGAAGATGCACTACAGCGTTTGATTCATGGCAATGTGGTGATGGCCTTTGATTTTAGTGACCGTGCTATTTATTGTGAAGTAAGAAAATTTGAAACCAAAGCCATCGATATTCCGCCAACTGAAGCCGTACTGAAAGGACCAAGAGAGGGCTTTACAGAAAGTTTAATGATCAATATTTCTCTGATCCGTAAACAATTAAAAGATGTGCATTTAAAATGTGAAATGTTAATGATTGGTGAAAAAGCGGATATTGAAGTTGTTTTTGTTTATATCGAAAATGTAGCACCTTCAGCACTTGTTAATCATGTCAAAAAAGAAGTGGGAAAGCTCAATAAGGGATTTGTCCTACAAAGTGGTCATATATCAGAACAATTAGCTACTAAAAGAACAGCATTTGATACGGTTGCCTATACGGAAAAGCCAGATGTTTTTTGCACCAAGATTTCAGAAGGCAAAGTAGGTGTTATCCTACAAGGGGATCCAGCTGGCATAAGTGTACCTTGTTTTTTTATGGAGAAGTTTCAATCACCATCTGATTATTCCGCCCTCAAGTACATTGGGAATTTCACAAGAGTGGTTAGGTGGTTCTCATTTCTTATAGCCATGTTTGTACCAGGACTTTATATCGCAATTGGCACCCATCATTATAGCTTAGTGCCTAGGCTGATTGCCTTTCGATTAGCAATCTCTAGAACAGGTGTGCCTTTTCCACTTTTTCTAGAATATCTGCTACTGGCCATATTTTTTCAAATATTAAGAGAGGGAGGTATTCGATTACCCCAACCTATTGGACAATCCATTAGTATTGTAGGTGCCCTAATATTAGGGGATGCAGCCGTAAATTCTGGGCTTGCATCTAATGTTACGGTACTCATTGTGGCCTTATGTGCTATTGCTTCTTTTCTGACGCCCGCTATTTCAGAAGCGATTATTATTTGGTCGTCTCTTTTGCTTGTTTTATCTGCACTAATGGGTTTGCCTGGATTCTATGTAGGTGTAGTTGCTTTTTTTTCCCATTTAGCGGGCTTAAAAAGTTGTGGCTACCCCTACTTATTCCCACTCGGGACACTTAAGCGGTATAAATTTAAAGACCGTATTTTGCGAGGTAATCTTAATGAAATATCCAATAATATTTTTGAAGAGGCTAAAGACGATGAGTAAAAAATGTGCCCTACTATTATTTTTTATTGTAGTAATGGTTTCAGGTTGTGCTAGTTATAGGGACATTAATAAGACAGCATTTATAACCGCCACCATAATAGATGTGGATGAAGGGGGAAAACCTGTTGTGTATGCTGAGTGTTTTATATCCAATTATAGCCAAATTGATAATACAGAAAGGGGCATTAAGACTATTTTAGTGGGAAGAGGAGCAACCATTACAGAAGCTATCCAGAAAATTAATCAAACATCTAGACAACCGATCAGTACAGTTTATAGCAAAATGCTCATTTTCACTAAAAAAGCGGCAGAACATGGTATTGGTGATTATTTAGATGTTTTAATGAGGGATCAAGAGTTTTTATTAAGACCCTTTATGACCATCTATGACGGAGAGCCAAAGGAAATATTGGAACTAAGTATCGTTCAAGGCGATTATATGGGGCTTTATTTAGAGGACCTTTTTCAGAATGATAAGGTTACTAATATAATGCGGCCTGATAAACTATTCGATTACATTAATAGGACAACTTGTAGGTCTAATATCGCCGTTTTGGGCATTATAGGAATTAAGGAGGATGAGGCGGATCCATATATAGGGATTAAAGAAGCGGCTGTATTAAAAGAAAATAAATTGGTGGATACACTATCAGAAGACGAATTTAAGACCTATTGTGTGTTAGATGGAAAGAGCAAACAAACACTCCTTACAATTGAGAATCCAGAAGATGAGAAATCTAAAATCACTTTAACAGCAATAAATGCTTCTTCCAAAAAGAGTATTCAGTATGATGGAAAAGCAGGAAATGTTATTCATTATAAAATTGAGGTTAATCTAAGGCTTACGGTTAACGAAACTCAAGGGTTCCTCGATTTAGAGGACCAAGAAATCAGAAAAGAGATGGAAGAAGCAGTCAAAGATAAAATAAAAGAAGAAGGAGCAGAACTCTTTAATATGTACAAAATTAGGGGCATTGATTTATTTGGAGCTGAGGAGCAACTCTATAGAAAATATCCACATGCTCTGGTAGCAGATGTTGTAGGTAGTACAGACCTTGAAATCGTGATAAATGCCCATATTGAAGGCAGCTCAAATACTCAAAATTCTTTTGAATAGAGAGGGAACTTGCAATGCCGCAACTAATCATGTAAAATAAACACTAAATGAGCCAAAAAGAGCCAAAGGGGACGTTTACTTTTGGCTCCAAGCTTTGGAGCCAAAAGTAAACGTCCCCTTTGGCTCTTTTGGCCTTCACTTTAACCTGAATAAATTTGAACAAAGGAATTAATGCAAATGAAAATAACTGTGGGTGAAGAAACCCTTGATTTTAGAGTGGAGTATGGTAAAGGTCATAAAATGTCTGTTCAAGTAGATGTTTTTGGTGTGGTTGTGGTTAAGGCATTGAACGGTACGTCAGATGAGGAAGTCATAAAATGCGTCAGTGCACATGCCGAGCAACTGATGCTTAAAGTTAAGGCCATAGAAGCCCATCGACAAGTCCCTAAAGAAAAAGTGTACTTGGATGGTGAGATGTTCTTATATTTGGGTAAGGAATACCCTATAAAGATCACGCTCGATGAGAACCTTAAAGAAAATAAAGTGGATTTTGATGGTAAATGCTTACATATTCTTACCAAAAGTGATGAAGAGACTGTTTTAAAAGAGTGCTTAAAACGTTTTTACATTCGTGCATGCAAAAAGATGATTCAGGGTCGAATTGCCCTATTTCAACCCGAGTTTCAAGTGAAGCCTAGAAGCGTTGATGTGGTAGAATCGAAGGTCAACTGGGGAACTTGTAACAATGATCGAAAGCTTACCTTTAATTGGCGCTTGATGATGTCACCCGTCGAAATCATTGATTATATCGTCGTCCATGAAATGTGTCATATGGTCCATTTGAATCATGAGAGATCTTTTTGGCGCTTAGTTGGAAAGATTCTGCCCGATTATGAGAAAAGACAAGCGTGGCTTGCAGTAAAAAGTCCAACGATGACTTTATAACGGAGAGAGGAAGAAAGTATGAAGGAAACCGTTTTTATCTCAGGGGTGGATCGTGGCCTTGGATTAGAATTAGCTAAACAATTTCTTGAAGCTGGGTTTTATGTTTTTGGAGGGAAGTATACTGAAGAACTTTGTGAGTTAGAGGTTATGAATCCCACTTTAAGAGATCATCTTTACATACTACCTCTAGACGTTTCGGATGAAAGAAGTGTGAATGGAGCTTTTGAAACAGTTGAATTGCTAACAGATCATTTGGACATTGTCATTAACAATGCAGCTATTTTAGGGGACATTAAAGGGACTATTTTAGATGCGTTGAATTTTGATGAAATTAGGCAGGTATTGGATGTCAATACCATAGGACCGCTCCGCTTGACCAATGCCTTAATGCCGCTATGGATGAAAGGCCAGAGAAAGCTTCTGGTCAATATTTCTTCAGAAGCTGGAAGTATTGAGGATTGTCAACGCAATGCATGGTTTGGGTATTGCATGTCAAAAGCAGCTTTAAATATGCAGAGTGTTCTGATTTCCAATGAGCTCCAGAAATACGGTGGCCAAGTATTTTCAATTCATCCCGGGCATTTACGCACCTACATGCAAGGCAAGTTGGACGAAAGTGCAACAACTGAAGCCATAACTTCTGCACAAAAGATCGTTGCTCTATTGCTTCAAACCCAACCGGGTCAGTATAAGGAAGCCCAATATATCGATTATTTAGGCAATCAACTACCCTGGTAAATGCCAATGAATAGAGGAGAATATATGAAAAAAGCGATTTTGATAGGAGATTATGAAAAGGCACCCTACCATAGTTTGAAGGGCATTGATGAAGCGGTTTCTGCCATTATAAAAGAACATTTTGAAGTCTTTTATACCGCTGATTATGACTATTTTGAAGAAAGTCACCTTTCACCTTATGATTTGCTCATCCTCTATGTCGACTTTGGAAATGAACCCCTTACACCTCAACAGGTTGCAGGCATCCAAACTTTTGTAAGTCGAGGAGGAGGCATTTTGGTGCTACATAATGGCATTTCAGTTGGTGGAAAATATGAATTAGCACAACTCATTGGTGCGAAGTTTGCCGGTCATCCAGAATATCAAACCTTAAAATTCTCTATGATTGGAAATCACCCTATTACCGTAGGTCTGGATCATTTCACAATGGATGAAGAACCCTATCTATTTGAATTGGATAACTTCACTGAGAAAACAGTTATCATGGCATTTGAATTAGACGGTCAAATGATGCCTGCCGCTTGGACGCTAACTTATGGCATGGGTAAGCTGGTTTACTTAGTACCAGGACATCACTTACAATCTTTTGAAAATGAAACGTATAACGAGATCATATTAAGAAGCTGTTTATGGGCTTGTAACGCAATTTAAGAAATGTCATGAAAGCGAAGAAAAAGGTCACGAGGGCGAAGAGGTTGTCACGGGGACGGAGAAATTGACAACCCCACTTGGGGTTGTCAATTTCTCCGTCCCCGTGACAACCTCTTCGCCCCGTGACAACTAAAGTTGCCAAAACCGAGACAAAGAGGCTATGCGATGTGTTCGCTAGCGCAGCAGGATGCGGAGCGGCCCGAATTACGCGCATGGAAGCGCGTCTGAGGGAAAAGAACACATTGCATAGCCTCTTTGTCGACTGTCTGTGGACTGTCTGAAGTCCTATATCTTTATCTATATTTAATCCTCGTACCAATCATTTTCTCAACATCCATCTTACTCACACCTTTTCTCTGCGAATAAGCAGCCACCTGATCTTCCCCAATATGGTACAAATCGAAGTACTTCGCATTTGCATGAGCAAAATAGAGGCCAGATACACTAGCAGCAGGCACCATCATATGACTTTCTGTCAAGGTAACGCAGATATTTTCTTCTACCTTGAGCCAATCAAAAAGTTTTGTCTTCTCCGAGTGATCAATCAGTGAAGGGTAACCAAAAGCAGGTCGGATTCCTTGGTACTTACCACGTAAGAGTTCTTCCTTGGTTAACTGTTCAGTTGGTGCATAGCCCCAGAGTTCCATTCTGACCAATTCGTGCAAGTATTCAGCAAAAGCTTCAGCCAATCGGTCAGCTAGTACCTTGACGAGCAATGCACTGTAATCGTCCGAATCTGCTAAATAGCCTTCAACAATAGATTCTACACCTATGCCAGCCGTTACTGCAAACCCACCTAAATAATCCGTCACTTCATCAGCTTTAGGAGCAATATAATCTGCTAAGGAAACATATTGACTTCTCTGTTTTTGTTGCCTAAAGCAGTGGAAGGTATAGTTTTCATGCCCAAGCTCAACGACGATATCTTCCCCAAGGGAATGAGCAGGTGAGATCCCTACAACACCCTTACATTTGAGGGTATCCTGACTTTGGAGCTCCTGCAGCATTCTTGTAGCATCCTTGAAGAGCTTAGTGGCTTCTTCGCCTACAATAGGATCACTTAAAACCGCGGGATAACCTTTTTTAAATTCCCAAGCAGTGAAAAAGAAATTCCAATCTATATAGGGCAATAATTTCTCAATCGTTACTTCAATGACCTTTATACCAATAAAAGAAGGTTGATGGACTGTTAATGCATCAAAGCTTAACGCTGTCTTCTTTTCAATAGATTCGCTTAAGCTGTGTAAAGGACTCTGATGGGTCGTAGAAACAGAAATCACCTGTTCGTAACCATCATAGATTTCCTTAATAAAGGCTTCGCTTTTTAGCGGATCAAGGAGTGATTTCGCCCCCTCAACGCCTTTTGTAGCATCCACCGCATGAATGACCGCGTGTGAGTAATGTGGGATAATCTTCAACCCAGTATGCAGCTTAGAGGTGGTAGCCCCACCAATCATGAGCGGCAAACTGATTTTGCGTTCTTCTAGCATTTTAGCCACAGTGACCATTTCGTCTAAGGAAGGGGTAATAAGTCCACTCAGACCAATGATATCAACCTTTTCTCGAAGTGCAGTTTCAATGATCAATTCTGGCGCTACCATAATGCCTAAATCGATGACTTCAAAATTATTACACTGAAGAACAATGCCAACGATGTTTTTACCAATATCATGAACATCACCTTTTACCGTAGCTAATAGAATTTTACCGGCATTACTTTTGCTAGAACCTTGTTTTTGTGCTTCTATATAAGGTAGTAAATGGGCCACAGCTCTTTTCATGACTCTTGCACTTTTGACGACTTGAGGCAGGAACATTTTTCCTTGTCCAAATAAATCACCAACCGCTCTCATACCATCCATCAATGGACCTTCTATAATGTCTATGGCAGTAGGTAGTACGCTTCTAGCTTCTTCTAAATCATCGATCAGGTATTCGGTAAGACCTCTCATAAGTGAAATTTTCAACCGCTCACCAAAGGGTTCTGATCGCCACACATCTTCAACAACAACTTTATCGGCTTTTTGATTTTGAACGGTACTTGCATATTCGATCAATCGATCTGTGGCTTCTTCATTCTTATTCATTACCACATCTTCAACAAGGCCTAAGAGTTCTTTATTAATATCATCATAAATCTGAATCAATCCAGGATTTAAAATGGCCATGTCTAGTCCTGCTTGGATAGCATGGAATAAAAAGACAGAGTGAATGGCTTCCCGGATCACATTATTACCTCTAAAGGAAAAAGAAAGATTACTAAGACCGCCACTGGTTTTGGCAAAAGGCAAATTCGCTTTAATCCGTCTAACGGCACGGATGAAATCCACCCCATAAGCGTTGTGCTCTTTCATGCCGGTAGCAATGGCGAGTATATTCACATCGAAAATAATATCTTCAGGGGGTAGATGTACCGTATTGACCAATAAGTCGTAGGCTCTTTTAGCAATCTGAGTTTTGCGTTCAAAAGTATCCGCTTGACCCTTTTCATCAAAAGCCATGACGACGACGGCTGCACCGAATTGTTTAATGACTTTTGCTTGCTGAATAAACTCAGCTTCACCATTTTTTAGACTGATGGAATTCACAATGGGCTTACCTTGAATGGCTTTAAGACCTGCAAGGATAACCTCCCACTTTGAGGAATCGATCATAATGGGCACTCTGGAAATATCTGGCTCGGAAGCCACTAATTTTAAGAAGGTGTCCATTTCTAGAGCCCCTTCAAGTAGCCCATCGTCAAAGTTAATGTCAATAATTTGAGCCCCATTTTCAACTTGTTCTTTAGCAATACTTAGGGCTTCTTCATACTTCTTCTCTCGGATTAACCGAGCAAATTTAGCAGATCCAGCTACATTGGTTCTTTCGCCTATGTTAACAAAATTAATGGTTTTATCAATCTTAAAGGGTTCAAGTCCTGCCACAACGGTGTGCTTTGGCAGTGTGGGGAGTAAACGGGGTGCTTTACCTAGTGTGGCATCATAAATGGCTTTAATATGAGCTGGTCTTGTGCCACAACAGCCCCCAACAATGTTGAGTAATCCGGCGTTAATGAGTTCTGATAAGAGCTCAGCTGTCTCGGAGGGTAATTCATCATATGCGCCTAATTGATTAGGAAGGCCCGCATTTGGATGGATGCTGATATAAAGTTCAGTGGATTGAGCCAGTTCCTTAATATAAGGAATAAGATCTTTCGCCCCGAAGGAACAATTCAGACCTAAGCTGATGACGTACTCACTCTTCATGGAGGCCACAAAGGCGGTTAAAGTTTGACCTGTTAACGTACGTCCGCTTTTATCGGTTAAAGTACCAGACAGCATAATCGGTAAATAAATATCCTTTTGAGCGAAAACTTCCTCGGCAGCAATGAGTGCAGCTCTTGCATTTAAGCTATCGAAAACAGTTTCTACCATCAGAAGATGCACACCGCCATCGATGAGCCCACTGATTTGTTCGCTGTAGGACGTTTTCATTTCATCAAAACTAATGCTTCTATACCCTGGGTTTTCTACATCAGGAGATATTGAAGTGGTTTTATTAGTTGGCCCAATGGAGCCGACAACAAATCGTGGCTGATCCGGTGTGCGTTTTGAATATTCTAAGGCACACTTCACTGCGAGTTCAGCAGATTGTTTATTGATTTCATAAACGTAGTCTTGAGTGCCATAATCACCTTGTGACACACTGGTTGCATTAAATGTATTGGTCTCTATCAGATCAGAGCCGGCTTCTAAATAGGCTCTGTGAATGGCTTGAATCACTTCGGGCTTAGTTAAGGAAAGAATATCGTTATTGCCTTTCAGGCTTTGGGAATGGTTGGCAAAAAGGGCACCTCTATAATCTTCTTCTTGAAGTCCGTAATTTTGAATTTCAGTTCCCATGGCACCATCAAGGACCCATATTCTTTTTTGGAGTAAGTCATTAATCTGTTGAAATAGCATCATATCACCTCTTTAGAACTTTTCTAAAGTTTATAATTAAAAACCCACAATGTCAATGAAATGTTTATCTTAAAAACTCATAATTATACATGTTAATGGATTTTATGTAAAATGTGTCGAAGTATTGAAAAAATTGGAGGAATATAGTATTATTAAACATTAGGAATAGGATGATCGTGCTTAAGGGAAGAAAAAATATCTTTGGAGGAAAAGGATAAAATGTTTCTTAGAAAAATTAAGGTAGCCCCAAGAATTATTATCGGCTTCACGTGTTCACTGCTTTTAATGGCTATCATTAGTGTCAATGGTATCTTGAATTTTAGGCAAATAAGTCAAGAAATGGATGTGTTTGGAAAAATAGCAGATACCAATTACTTAACAGCTGTTGCAAGAGGTGAGCAAGCCTATTATGAACAGTTACCGAGTGCGGAAGCGGCGACAGCAGTCTTGAACAGTTTAAAAGAGGCACAGAGTAGAGCTGAGTCTGCCAAAAATTCAGTACAATTAGAGGATACAAAAGTAAGGACACAAAAGCTGATTGATTATATTGGTCAATTAGGAAAGCTGTTTGGAGAGTTTGATGCTTTAGAGGCAGAAAAAAAGGCCGAAGAACAAACTTGGATCGGGTCTTCTCAATCTGTTGATGAAGCTATTACACACTTAATTGATATTCAGGCCAACATCATTAGAGATGAATTAGATGTCGAAAAAGGGAACAAAGCCTTTGAAATATATCAGATTACGACAAAAGGTTATGAAGAATTTATTCGTGCACAGTCAGTGGGAAATCAATATCTGTTTAGTGATTCCCAGGAATCTTTATCGCTAGCAAATCAACTGCTTACGAGTAGTATACAGCTCTTTGAAGAGCAAAATAAACTTTTTTATATTGCGTATTCAAGTGTGGTCATTCAAGAAATCACCAATTATCAGACAGCTTTGAATAAGTATGCAGGGTTAAAATCAAAGCAAGAGATTCAATTGCAAACGATGAATATCATTGGCAATAAGGTCTCAACCCTTGCCCAAGAAACAGAAGATCACGTCAAACTTAACGTGGAAAAAATGAAGGTGAGATCCTTTGCAACCACATTGATTTTAACCTTTGTTGCAATCGTTATAGGCGTTTTAAGCACATATTTTATCGGTAAAAGTGTCAAAACACCTCTAAAACATTATATCACCAATCTTAAAGAGTTTAGTGAAGGGGATATGACCGTACAGTTTGATGTGTCAGGCAAAGACGAACTGACGGAAATGGGTAAAGCCCTCAACCTGATGAAAGACAAACTGAGAGAAGCCATTTCACAAATTGTGAACAATGCCAATGGTTTCCAAATCGCTTCTCAAGAAGTTATTGATTCAACGGACTTTTATAATCGCAATATTGTATTAGAATTAGATAAGACCCTTAAATTATCTGCAGAAACAGAAGAATCTATGGATAATGTGGCTTTAGCCGTTGAAGAAGTCTCAAAAGGCGCTTTAAGCTCAGCAGAGAATGCCACAGAAAGTGCAAATGCAGCAGAAAAAACAAGGACCATTTCCCTTGCAGCTACTGAGGCG
>CAZJIO010000015.1:22986-40455 GCA_964546035.1 uncultured Eubacteriales bacterium
GTTATAGAGATCAATCATGTAGGAACAAGTTCAAAAAGTATCCATAATAAAATGAATGACGTATCAGAAGCCGTTGAAAAAATCAGTGTCATAACTGGCCGTATGGCAGAAATTGCAGATCAAACAAATCTGCTTGCCTTAAATGCTACCATAGAAGCGGCGAGGGCTGGAGAGCAAGGCAAAGGCTTTGCTGTAGTTGCTTCAGAAGTAAGAGTGCTTTCCGATGAATCGGATAAATTGGCAAAAGAGATTAAGTCCATGATTGAAACTTTAATGATTTACACTAGCGCGACCAGTGATGAAGTTAAGGCAAGTGAAAAGATTGTTGAGATCGTGGCAGAGAGGTCATCCTTGACAAAAGATGAATTACACAGAGCCTTAGAAGAGATTCATACTTTAACATTGTCAATGCAAGATATTGCCGCAGTTACCCAAGAGCAAGCTTCTTCAAGCCAAGAAATTATGGCAACAACAGAATCAGTTCTTGAAGCGACGAGTCAAGTGGTAACGAGCATTAACAAAATAAATGATATAAAGAATGAATCAGTAGATGTCACTTCCAAAGAATTAATTGAGATTCAGCACAAAGCTCAAGAACTTGTAGAGATTTTAAGTTATTTTAAATTATAAACGAGGCTATACGTTGACTAATAGACCATTTTAGTATATAGTAATTGTAATTGTTATAGAAAAAATGCGATGATTAGAAAAGTAGTTTATGGAAGTTATCTAGAGAGAAACTGTCACTGGCTGGAAGCAGTTTTATAACCCAAATAAATGAAGTGCCTCTAGGAGCAGGTTAGGTGAAGTTTATTAGCCTAATCCGTTTGCTAAACGTTACTTAGCTCAAGTGGAAACGAATCGTTTCAATTAGAGTGGAACCGCGGATAATATTTCGCCTCTTATCATTATTGGGTAAGGGGCGTTTTTATTGTCCATAGCCACTTTTCTTATTACATCATATACTAGATTAGGAGGTGTTATCATGGGATTAATTGAATACATCAAGGAAGAAATTGAAGTGATCAAAGAAAGAGACCCAGCCATCAAAAAAACTTCTGAAGTCTTTTTATACTCCAGCTTTCATGCCATATTAAGATACAGAATGGCGCATTGGTTGTTTATCAGAAAAAGTTATTTCTGGGCAAGATGGATCTCTCAAAAAGCAGCCAGAAAAACAGGTATAGAAATTCATCCAGGAGCAACAATAGGTAAAGGTCTTTTCATTGACCATGGACATGGCGTAGTAATTGGTGAAACCTGTGAAATTGGTGATAATGTCACCATTTACCAGGGTGTTACACTAGGTGGTACAGGTAAAGAAACAGGAAAAAGGCATCCAACTATCGGAAATAATGTGATGATCAGTGCAGGAGCAAAAGTGCTCGGTTCCATTATCATTGGAGATGATTGTAAGATCGGTGCAGGTTCTGTCGTACTTCAAGATATTCCAGCTTATGCAACAGTTGTTGGGATCCCTGGCAGAATTGTTAAGCTAGCCAATGAAAAAGTACATCCGAGTAGAGATTTGGATCAAGTCCATTTACCAGACCCTGTAAAAGCAGAAATGTGTCGAATAACTATCCGACTCGAACTTTTAGAGAAGAAGATGGGTGGCCTCACAGAAGATGAGATTACTTTACTAGAAAGTGCAAGATGTATGGATTGTGCTGATAACCCTTATAAAAGATAATGAATTGAAAGAGGTATCAAATGAAAATATACAATACGATTTCTCGACAAATAGAAGAATTTATCCCCCTAGAAAAGGGCAAAGTGAAAATGTACACCTGTGGGCCAACGGTTTATCACTATGCCCATATAGGGAATCTTAAGACCTACATCCTTGAAGATATCCTTGTTAAATCTTTGGAGTATGTTGGATTTGAAGTTAATCGCGTTATGAACATCACAGATGTAGGTCACCTAGAATCGGATGCAGACGATGGCGAAGATAAAATGTTAAAGGGTGCCCTAAGAGAAAATAAAACCGTATGGGAAATAGCAGAATACTATACCCAAGCCTTTTTTGATGATTGTGACAAGCTCAATATTAAAAAACCAAATATCGTGGCAAAGGCGACGGATCACATTGCTGAATATATCCATATGGTTCAAAAGTTGGAAGCCAAAGGCTTCACTTATTTTAGCAATGGTAATGTGTATTATGATATCAGTCAATTTCCTGAGTACACAAAACTATCGAAAATGAACTTAGATGAGTTGCAAATTGGTTCAAGAGAAGAAGTTACTGAAGATACCAATAAGAGAAATCCACAAGATTTTGTGCTTTGGTTTACCAAATCTAAGTTTGATAATCAAGCCATGAAATGGGAATCACCCTGGGGTGTTGGTTACCCTGGCTGGCATTTGGAATGTTCAGCAATTGCTCTAAAATATTTAGGGGAACAGATGGATATCCATTGTGGTGGTGTAGACCATGTTCCGGTGCATCATACCAATGAGATTGCACAAACCGAAAGTTGCACAGGTCACACTTGGGTTAATTATTGGTGGCATGGCGAATTCCTTTTGGATCAAACGGGTAAGATGAGTAAATCTAAAGGTGATTTTTTAGCCATCAGTTTATTAGAGAAAAAAGGGTTTAGTCCTATTGTATATCGCTTCTATATCTTGAACTCGCATTATCGAAAACAATTGGTATTTTCCTTTGAATCGATGACCATGGCAAAAGCTGCCTATGAAAAATTAAAGTCAAGAGCCCTTGCCATCAAGAAAGAAGCCATTTCTACAGAACCCGTTTCTATAGAGGCAATGCAGGCATATAAAGATAAATTTAAAGCCCATCTTGAAGATGACTTAAATATCTCCAACGCCATAACTGTGCTTCATGAGGTCATTAAGGCAACTGATCTTAATCCGGTTGAGAAGTTGACTCTCATCGAAGACTTTGACAGTGTTTTGTCCCTTAGTCTTCTCCTGGATGACGTAGAGGTAGAGTTCACAGAAGAAGAAATCCTAAGAATTGAACAAATGATAGACAATAGAAAAACTGCTAAAAAAAATAAAGACTTTACAGAAGCCGACCGCATCAGAGAGACCTTAGAAGCAGAAGGTATTCTCCTAGAAGATACCAGGGAAGGCGTCAAGTACAAAAGGAAATAGAGGTGGCATGTGGAAAATTTTCTAACCTATTTTGAAGAAAAATTCAATATTAAAGAAGTGAAATTGAATCAGTATTCGCCTTTGGTGCTGGCCTATATTGGGGATGGTGTGTATGAAACCATCATTCGTACCCTGATCGTTCATAATGGCAACATGCAAGTGAATAAGATGCATAAGAAGGCTAAAGATTTGGTTAAGGCCTCCGGTCAAGCTGAAATGTTTTATGCCATTGAAAGTATCCTTACAGAAGAGGAACTCAGTGTATACAAAAGAGGCAGAAATGCCAAATCTGCCACAAAAGCAAAAAATGCAACTGCCAATGACTATAGAACGGCTACAGGACTTGAAACCCTTATAGGGTACTTGTATCTGAAAAGAGATTTTATACGTATGGTGGATTTAATTGCAGAAGGAGTAAAAGATGCAGCAAACAAATAAATTTGTAAGAGGCGCTGTTATTTTATCCGTGGCAGGTATTATTGCAAAAATTATCAGCGTATTTTTTAGAATTCCTTTGGTACATCTTGTGGGAAATGAAGGGGCAGGCTATTATACAACAGTTTATCCCATCTTCACATTATTGATAGCAACAGGAATCGTGGGTATTCCAAGTGCAATTTCTAAAATTATTGCAGAGGATGTCGCCATTGGTGCATATAAAAGGGCTCAGAAAACTTTTAGAGACGCATTATTGCTCAGTATCATTTTTGGAGGCTTTGTCAGTGCCTTATTAATAGTTGGTGCTCAAGCCATTATTGATATGTCTGGTTGGAGTGAGGATACCAAGTACGTCATTTGGGGGCTAGCCCTCTCGCCAATTTTTGTTTGTGTCTCTGGTGTCATTAGGGGGTATTTTCAAGGATTTCAAAGGATGAAGCCAACAGCGATTTCTCAGATTATTGAGAATTTTACGAAAGTAATCGTGGGTATTTCACTGGTATACCTTCTCATGAGTAGAGAAGTAGGATTGGCTCAAGCTGTAGGTGGAGCAGCTGTAGGTGCTACCATAGGGATCATATTTGCCTCTATTTATATGATCTTCACCTATAAGGTTCAAAGAAAGCAAAATCGGAACGCCATAGATGCTGACCAAACAGCGATTATGGGAACCTTTTGGGAACATGCAAAGCGTATTGTGGTATTGGCAATTCCAGTATCCATTGCGGCTGCTGTGCTTTCCATTATGAATTTCATTGATACCACGACCATCTATCATCAGCTGGCAAAAGTGGGATATAATCAAATAGATGTTACGGAGATCATGGGACAAATGGGGAATGCAGCAGCGGTGATCAATTTTCCATTAACCATAAGTGTTGCTTTATCCATCAGCATCATACCTGCCATCTCAGAAGCCATCGCTAAGAAAAATGCCCTTGAGTTAAATAATAAAATTGGACAAGGGTTAAAGCTTGCAGTGATGTTTGCTTTGCCTTCAGCGGTGGGTCTTTATATGTTGGCAGAGCCGGTTATGATTCTGCTGTACCCCAGTGCGGATGGTTTTATTTACTTAAAGTTATACAGCATATGTTTGATTTTTATCATTGTTGGACAAACTTTAGCGGGAATCCTTCTCGGTATTTCCAAACAATATGCACCGCTTATCGCTTTGGCTGTAGCAATTGTGCTAAAGGTTATTTTAAACAGTGTTTTAATGCCTACAGGTTTAGAAGCTCAGGGTGCTGTTATAGCATCTATCGCATATTACGGGGTGTTTGTGATCATCAATTTCATCCTGCTAAAAAGGCAAGTAGCCTTCAAATTGGATAAGGTTGCAATTTTTTTGAAACCCTTAATTGCCACAGGAGTGATGTTGCTAACGATCTATTTTGCATTTCCAATCCTATTAAATTTGTCTGGTAGCAATGCAATTACAACATTAGTCACCGTAGGTATGGGCATCACTTTATATTTCTTGGTGCTCTTATTGACCAAAACATTTACAAGGGAAGAGCTTTCAATGCTTCCTAAACACGACAAAATCATTCGGTTTTTAGAAAGAAAAAAACTGATTTAATCCTAAGATGAAAGCAGGTATAAAATGGAAAATGAAGAATTAAAGAACGAAGATCTCATAATAGAAGGTAGAAATGGTGTTTTAGAAGCACTTAAAGCAGATCGTAGCATTGACAAACTATTTATCATTGATTCAGAACAACAAACGGGTCCCATTAAGGCCATCGTTGCAGAAGCAAGGAAAAGAGGAATTGTCACCCGTTTTGAAACCAAGGAAATGATGGACAAAATCTCGCCAAATCATAAGCACCAAGGTGTTATTGCTTATGTAGCAGCTTATGATTATGTAGAAGTAGAAGAAATGGTTCGTCGAGCAAAAGAAAAAGGCGAAGCACCTTTTTTAATCATTTTAGATAATATTGAAGACCCCCATAATTTGGGTGCCATTCTTAGAACAGCTAACATTGCAGGCGTTCATGGTGTCATCATCCCAAAACGAAGAGCTGTTGGTTTAACAGCTACAGTCGCTAAAATATCAGCGGGTGCCATTGAATATACACCGGTAGCGCGCGTAACGAACATTGTCAGAACCATTGAAGATCTTAAAGCCATGGGCCTTTGGATTGCCTGTGCGGATATGGATGGGGAAATCATGTACAAAGTGGATCTTAAAGGACCGTTAGCCCTTGTGGTGGGTGGTGAAGGCACAGGTGTGGGTAAGCTTGTAAAAGAAAAATGTGATTTGATCGCAAAAATCCCTATGAAAGGCGATATTGCCTCATTGAATGCCTCTGTTGCAACAGCAGTTCTCGTCTATGAAGCCGTCAGACAAAGAGACTTTAAAGTGTAAAATGGGTCTTAACAAATGGCGAATTTTGTAGTATACTAGAGCGTGATTAAGGCGCCAAAAGCCTTAATTAGCGGAAGCTTAAAGAGAATACAGACAGATGTACATAGCGCATGGAGGTGGTTTTTTGGGAGAAGTTGTAGCGTTTGAAGAATTACCCTTACACAACGATCAGGAATTGGTAGAACTTGTTCGCAGTGGACATGATTTTGCACTGGATTTTCTCATGAACAAGTACAAAGTTCTGGTTGAAAGAAAAGCAAAATCCTATTATCTCATTGGTGCCAGTAAGGACGATGTCATACAAGAAGGCATGATTGGTTTATTTAAGGCTATTAGAGATTATAACCCCCATAGAGAAGCCTCCTTTTATTCTTTTGCTGATTTATGTGTGACCAGACAAATGATTTCTGCTGTTAAGGCTTCCACAAGACAAAAGCATATGCCACTCAATACTTATGTATCTTTAAATAAACCCATTTATGAAGAAGACAGTGATAAGACTGATTTGTTAGAAGTCATGCCTTCTAGCAAAATAGTAGATCCTGAAGAGGTCTTCATTGGTGAGGAAAATCTCCACATCATTGAAGATGAGCTACAAAAGAGATTAAGCAAAATGGAAAATGAGATTCTAGAGCTTTATGTGGATGGCATCAATTATGTAGAAATAGCCCAAATGACCAATAGACCTATTAAATCCATTGATAATGCACTGCAAAGGATTAAAAAGAAAGTCGAACAAATTCTAAAAGACAAAGAAGCCCAGGCTTAATATGATTTTAAGTACTTGACAAGGAGTGGTCAAGTATGGCATAATACATCGGGGCTAACGCGTTTATGCCCCACTATATGCTGATGTAACTCAGGCGGTAGAGTACCACCTTGGTAAGGTGGAAGTCTCGGGTTCGAGTCCCGTCATCAGCTTTGTACCATAAACAACCTTTATAAGGTTGTTTTTTCGTACTTAAAGTTTACTGTAATTAAATGATCTCAATTTATTGAAATTTTTGGTTAATTTTGTTAGAATATAAGCAGAATGAATTTGGACAAGGACTATTTGAATTAATATAACTTAAAGGGAGAATAAATGATATGAAAGTTTTATTTTGCAACATTGCTTGGATGCAATACTACAAGGGTATCTATCTAGGTATAGATGAACCACTCAATGGCGGAGAGTTTGTTAAAAAAACAGGTGATGCACATGAGAAATATAATTTCTATAAAGATCCAACAGAAGATGGCGAAAAGTGTTTAGGCTATTTTGCAACAAAAAGCTCAAATGGTGTAAGTGGCAATCAGCTCCACATAGAAAAATTTAAAGACGTAGAGAAATCAGAAAATCAAGTTGACGATGTGCTTGTCATCTGGTGTGCCACCCATATCAATGAAAACAGAACTGTCATTGTTGGATGGTATAAAAATGCAACAGTTTATCGCAATTATCAGGAGAAAGTCTTTACAAATGCAGATGGCAGTGAATATTCACAATTTTATAACGTGGTAGCAAACGCTGAGGATTGCGTCTTGTTGCCGGCATTAGCAAGAAGTAGATATACCTTATGGAATGTACCTAGACGTAGAAAAGGCTGTTCCTATGGATTTAGCAGCGCAAATTATTGGTTTGCTACAGAAGAGGCTGCCAAACTGTATGTATCAGAAAAGGTTAAGCTAATCAATAATTATGCTGGAGAGAATGATTTAGAAGTGTATCCAGTATTGACAGAGGATGTAGAATCATAGAAAGTGAATGTGTTTAATGATTGAGTTCTAAAAAAAGAGCTGAAAGCGAAATAATTTTGCTTTCAGCTCTTTTTTTGTTGAATGACATGTTTACCAATTATCGACAATAAAACACAAAAAGTACACACAAATTGCACAAATTAGACACTACAAAAAAACAAAAATTAGGTATACTATTTAAAGTGAGTAACTACATACTTACAACTTTTATAGGAGGGGGTGATGATATGGCAGCAGCTATAATACTTAGAAAAGAACATATTCTATTTACGACAATAGATGTGATGAATGAACAGGGTGTACTATCCTTTTCTACCAGAGAAATTGCAAAAAGAGAAGGTGTATCCGAAGGGACTATTTTCAAACATTTTGCGAAAAAAAGCGACCTCATTATGGCTGTATTAAACTACTATTCCCAATATGATGAGTCTATATTTGAGTCATGCCGTTTGAAAAATCAAAGTCCTATAGAAGGCATCCGCTATATTTTAGAGATATATGCTACTTATTACCAGAGCTACCCAGCTATTACAGTAATAACGCAAGCCTTTGATGAAATGAAGATTAATACTGCATTAGAGGAAAAAGTGAGAACCATCATGCAGAGTCGTCATGGCTTCATAAAAGGATTAATCGATGAAGCTCGTGAAGCCAATGAAATGAGTCGGGATCTAGATAGTGAAGCTTTAGCAGATATCATCATGAGTTCATTTAATGGCATTTGTCTAAAATGGCGTATGGCCAATTATGACTTTTCTTTAAAGGAAAATATATTGCAAACAGTTGACTTGCTTTTAAAACAATTCACAATAAGCACCATTTATGAACAATTGGAGGAGAGAAAAATATGATTAAAGTATTAGTAGTAGACGATGCAGCCTTTATGAGATTGACGATTAAGATGATGCTTGAACAAAATGGCATGGAAGTTGTGGGTGAAGCCGAAAATGGTGTAGTAGCAGTAAAAAAATATTTTGAACTTAATCCGGATATTGTAACAATGGATATCACGATGCCTGAAATGTCGGGGATTGAAGCATTAAAAGCTATCGTAGCAAAAGATCGTCAGGCAAAGGTTGTTATGGTTTCAGCAATGGGTCAAGAAGTATTGGTTAAAGAAGCTATAATGGGGGGGGCTAGATCCTTTATTGTAAAGCCCTTTAAAGAAGCACAAGTCATCGAAACGATTCGGAAAATAGCATCCATGTAGTAAATGAGTCATAGTAAAGGGGGGCTAACAAATTGTCAGATCAGTTTATCAATGAACCCATGCAGGAAATGTATATATTTGAAACTTCCCAATTGCTAGAGCAACTTGAACAAGCCATAATCTCCAGTGAAAAGGCGGGTGGCTATTCCCAAACGGCAATTAATGAAATATTTCGTTTTATGCATACGATTAAAGGTTCATCTGCAATGATGCTATTTAACAATATCAGTGCATTAGCACATTCTATTGAGGATTTGTTCTATTTTCTCAGAGAAAAGAAACCAGAAAAGGTTGATTTTTCTCTCTTGTCTGACTTGGTACTTGAGGGTATTGATTTTATCAAGATTGAAATCGAGAAAATCAAGAGTGGTGATGTATCGGATGGACAAGCGGTATTGCTTGTGGAGAAAATCAAAGAGTTCTTAGTGCTCCTTAAAGAACTCAATGCTTGTGAAGGTGAAATACAAGTACCTGTAAAAAAGAAACAACAACAATACTACATCGCACCAGAAAAAAAGACGGTATATTCACCGAAAAATAAATTTAAAGCCATCATTACTTTTAAAGACGGCTGTGAGATGGAAAATATTCGTGCCTATACCATTGTTCATAATTTATTGGAACATGCAGAAGAAGTTTTTTATCTTCCTGAAGACATCTCTGAAAATGACGAGAGCGTTCATCAGATCCGCGAAAATGGTTTTGAAATATATCTAAAAACAGATAAAAGCTATGATGAAATGCACCAGTTTTTTATGCAAACCATTTTCCTTCAGGACATGAAGCTCACTCAATTAGAGGATGATACGGAGCTAGCAAGATTTTACCAACCCAAAAAAACGGTGGTTGAAAGTAACCCTATTAAAATGCCTCAAATTGAAACGCCGACTATAAAAGAGGTCGCTCATAAGGAACCAACTACTGGCAACCAGAGTATGATTAGTGTTCATGTTGAGAAACTGGATAGGCTCATGGATTTGGTAGGTGAAATTATCATAGCTGAAGCCATGGTGACCCAAAATCCAGAAATAGAAGCCTTAGGACTTGAAAACTTTCAAAAAGCCTCAAGACAGTTACATAAAATCACTGCCGAGCTTCAAGATATGGTTATGGCCATTCGTATGGTTCCCCTGTCCACAACTTTCGTTAAAATGCACCGTATCATGAGGGATATGTGCAAGAAGTTGGGTAAAGATATTGAACTGGAAGTCATCGGTGAAGAAACAGAAGTGGATAAAAATATCATCGAACATATCTCCGATCCACTGATGCATTTAATTAGAAACTCTATTGATCACGGCATTGAAGACAATGAGGAACGCTTGAGAAAAGGCAAAGAGCGCGTAGGTACCGTTACCCTCGAAGCTAAAAATTCTGGAAGTGACGTATTGGTGATCATTCGCGATGATGGAAAGGGTCTTCAGAAAGAGAAAATCTTACTTAAGGCTAAAGAAAATGGTCTCCTTGAGAAAAACGAAGCAGATATGACAGATAAAGAAATTTACAATTTGATTTTACTGCCTGGATTTTCAACAAAAGATCAAATAACAGAATTTTCAGGACGAGGCGTCGGTATGGATGTTGTTTTGAAAAATCTAGAAGCCGTTGGCGGATCTGTATCTGTGGATAGTATTCTTGAAAAAGGAACAACCATCACCCTTAAGATTCCACTGACTCTGGCTATCATTGATGGCATGAATATCAAAGTTGGTAATTCAAGATATACCATTCCGATTATTACAATCAAGGAATCCTTTAGACCAGGCGTAACAGATTGCTTTAAGGACCCCGATAACAATGAAATGATCATGGTAAGAGGACAGTGCTATCCAATACTTAGATTGCATGAACTCTATGAAGTGACTACCAAAATCAATGAATTCTCCGAAGGCATTTTAATTATGGTTGAGCAAGATGATAAAACCATTTGTTTATTTGCAGATGAACTTCTAGGACAGCAGCAGGTTGTGGTGAAATCACTCCCTAATTATATAAAGAGTACCAAAAAAATTCGTGGACTCGCTGGATGTACGCTCTTGGGAGATGGAAGTATTAGTTTGATTTTAGATGTAGGTGGGCTGGCAAGTTTAAGAAACTAAACTTTGGAAAGGAGTTGTAGTATGGCAAAGAACAGAGCAGAAGAATTTCTTGATGAGGAAGAAGATACGCAAAAGGGCAAGTTTCTAACCTTTGTCCTAGGAAATGAGTCATATGGTATCGGCATAGAATTTGTTACAGAAATTATAGGCATTTTACCCATTACAGAAGTGCCAGAGTTACCTGCATATATTAGAGGGATCATCAATTTAAGGGGTAAAATTATACCAGTAATGGATATTAGACTCCGCTTTAAAAAAGAGTTCAGAGAATACAATGAAAGAACCTGCATCATCGTAATTGATATTATGGACAATTCGGTAGGGCTTATTGTGGATAGTGTGGCAGAAGTCACCAATATTGCAGAAGAAGATATCGTTCCGCCCCCATCCCTTAACACTGGCTTTTCAAATCGGTATATAAAGGGAATTGGAAAAGTTGGTAATGAAGTCAAATTGCTCTTAGAATGTGAGAAGCTTCTATCAAAGGATGAGTTGGAAATCTTAGAAGGTATAGGCTAAATAAAATATCTACGGAGGCACATATGGCGTTTACCTATTTTTTTAGAGATTTACAAACCATGGAAATGATCTGCGATCACGCATTACCTTTTTTGAGAACAAAAATGTATATAAAAATATGGGATGCTGGATGTGCAATGGGACCAGAGCCGTATACATTAGCTATTTTATTAAGAGAACGCACTTCAAGTATGTATTTTCGCAACATCAAGATTATGGGGACAGATTTAGATGGCAGCAATCTCTTTTCTAAAATTATTGATGATGGCGTCTATCCAAGAGAACAAGTAGAGAGGATACCAAAAGAGCTTTTTGAAAAGTATTTTGTGACGGCTGAAAAGGAGGACCATTTTCAGATCGTTGAAGAGATGAGGAAGTGTGTTTCTTTCAAAAAACATGATTTAACCACTCTAGTGCCAGTAGGTAAGGATTTCGGTATTATCATGTGTAAAAATGTACTGTTACATTTGACGGAAGGACAAAGAATTGATGTCATTAAGATGTTTCATGAGGCACTTATAGAAGGTGGCTATTTTGCAACTGAGCAAACTCAAAAACTGCCGGATGCAGTCAAACATCTTTTTGAACCAGTCGTTAGTAATGCACAGTTATTCAAAAAAATAAATTTTACGGAGGTAACTTAATATGCAATGGTTTTATAATCTCAAAATAAGTGTTAAATTATTATCAGCATTTATTATCGTAGCAATTATCGCCGCAGTCGTTGGAATAGTGGGTATAACAAATATCGCGAAATTAGACCATTCTGGCACCCAGCTTTATGAGGAAATGACTGTTCCAATCGTACAAATGTCTCATATTAGCACTGAATATCAAAAAATGAGAGTTGACGTACGAGCAGCAATTCTTGCTGAGGACCAAAATGATATTGAAGTGGTTATAACGAATATTGAAAAGGCTCTAGGAGTTCTCGATGAAGAGTCTACTCAATTAATCATTTCAGAAGAAATGAAGCCTGCCTATGCAAAATTTCTTGAAAATAAAGAGGCTTATAGATCCTATTTAAATGGATTTTATATACTTGTTAGAGCAAACGATGATAGTGGAGCGATTTCATATACAGCTACAACAACTGATTTTGGTAAGGTAGCAAGAGATGCACAAAGTAGTATTGATGAAATGATTTCTATCGTTAATAATGATGCGAGTGACAAATCGGTTGCAAATTCAGAGCAAGCCGATTCAGTCGTTAAAACAATGATTATGGTAATTATTTTAGGCGTAGTGATTGCCTTAATCTTAGGCATATATCTAAGTAGCATCATCAGCAAACCTATTAAACTACTAGCTGCATCAGCTGACAAATTGGCTACTGGTGATGTAGATGTGAATGTTATTTCTAAGTCAAAGGATGAAATAGGAAAGTTAATGGGCTCCTTTGGTAAAATGGTAGAGAACATTAAAGAACAAGCAGCGACAGCGGAAAAAATAGCCAATGGAGATTTTACAGTAGATGTGGTGCCAAAATCTGACAACGATATTTTAACAAAGAGCATGAAGCTCATGATTCAGAACCTGAGAAACCTTGTTAAAGAAGCAGGAATGCTTACTAAAGCAGCTGTAGAAGGTCAATTAGCAACGCGTGGTAATGCTGAGAACTTTAATGGCGGGTACAAGGACATTGTTACAGGCGTTAACCAGACTTTAGATGCAGTAGTAGGACCATTAAATGTGTCCGCAGAATATGTTGAACGTATCAGTAGAGGAGATATACCTCTTAAAATCACGGATACATACAAGGGTGATTTCAACGAAATTAAAAATAACTTAAATATCTGTATAGATGCTATCAATGCTTTAGTAGCAGACGCGGATGTGTTGGTAAAAGCCTCAATTAAGGGTAGACTAGATACGAGAGCAGATGCCAGCAAGCACGGTGGTGACTTTAGGAGAATTGTAGAAGGTGTCAACAAAACCATCGATACACTTGTCGGGCATATTGATACCGTATCCGCTCCAGTCATGATTATTGATAAAGAATACAATATTCAATTTATGAACAAAGCAGGTGCTGAAGTAATTGGTAGATCGCAAAAAGATCTCATAGGCACAAAATGTCATGATAACTTTAAGACATCAGATTGCCATACACAAAACTGTGCTTGTACAAGAGCTATACAACAAGGAACAAAAGTGACCTCCGAAACCGACGCACATCCAAATGGCTTGAATTTAGACATTCAATACACAGGTTCCCCCATTAGAGATGAAAACAACAACATCATTGGTGCCATTGAATTGGTTATGGACCAGACACTGATTAAAAATGCGGCTAGAATTTCAGAAAAGCAAGCTAAATATCAGGAAATTGAAGTTGAAAAGCTTGTAGAGAATTTAAGCAAAATTGCAGTTGGTGACTTGAACTGTACCTTTGAACTTGCTGAAGCGGACAAGGATACAATTGCCGTGGCCGGCAGTTATAAAAAAATCAATGAAAGCTTAAGTCAAAGCATAAAAGCTTTAAACACCATGGTTCAGGATGCAGCGCTTCTTGTTCAAGCAGCAATTGAAGGGAAATTAGATACCCGAGCAGACGCATCAAAGCATAAGGGTGATTATAGAAAAATCATTGAAGGCGTCAACCAAACCTTAGACTCTGTCATTGAACCCATTCAAGAAGCTGCGGTAGTGTTAAAGGAAATGGCAGAAGGTAATTTACAACAACGCGTAATGGGCAATTATAAAGGCGATCATGCAGAGATTAAGAATGCTCTCAACGACACTTTAGATGCAGTATCTTCCTATGTCAATGAAATATCCTCTGTACTAGGCGAAATGGCAAATGCAAATATGGTAGTTGGTATTACGGATCAATACAAAGGCGATTTTGTTCAAATTAAGGATGCCATCAACCTGATTGCTGGTTCTATGAATGAAGTGCTCGGAGAAGTAGGTAGTGCAGCTGAACAAGTAGCGTCTGGATCAAGACAAGTATCTGATTCTAGTATGTCTTTATCTCAAGGGGCTACAGAACAAGCAAGTTCTATTCAACAATTGACAGCATCCATCGAACTCATTGCAAATCAAACCAAGAAGAATGCACAAAATGCCAACGAGGCAAAGATTATCGCTGAAACAGCTAAGAACAATGCTGCACAAGGCAACGAACAAATGCAACATATGTTAAAAGCCATGGCAGAAATCAATGACTCTTCTAACAATATATCAAAAATTATAAAAGTTATTGACGAAATTGCTTTCCAAACCAATATACTAGCGCTTAATGCAGCAGTAGAGGCAGCAAGAGCAGGTCAACATGGTAAAGGCTTTGCTGTTGTCGCAGAGGAAGTAAGAAATCTGGCAGCACGTTCAGCGAATGCAGCTAAAGAAACAACAGCTATGATTGAAGGATCCATTGTCAAGGTAGAAGGTGGCACAAAGATTGCCAATACCACAGCAGAAGCTCTCAATAAAATTGTTGAAGGTGTTGCAAAAGCGGCCAGCCTAGTCAGTGATATAGCTATTGCTTCAAATGAACAAGCGATTGGTGTTGACCAAGTTAATCAAGGTATCGGACAAATTGCTAATGTGGTTCAAACGACCTCAGCAACCTCAGAAGAAACAGCTGCAGCCAGTGAAGAACTTTCAAGCCAAGCAGAAATGCTTAAAAATCAAATTCGAAAGTTCAAGCTTAAAAAACAGAGTCAGGTTTCTTCTTATAGGGGAATTGATGATCTGAACCCAGAGGTTCTAAAAATGCTTGAATCCATGAATCTGAGAAATAAATCCACACCTGAAAAAGCAACAAAGGCATCTGCAAAGAAGATTGCTCTAAGTGATAAGGAATTTGGAAAATATTAGTGTTTAGTCATTTAACATAGGGAGGGCATTCAAAAGGACGCCCTCCCTTTTTAAACAAGGGGAGTGAATAAATGATTACCATCTCAGAAAAAGAGTTTAAAATGTTGGCGGATTATATTCAATTCAATTATGGTATTCATCTGAAATTAGAGAAACAAACAATGGTAATAGGCAGACTTCACAACGTGCTTGCAGAAATGGGCTTTAATACCTTTACGGAGTATTACCATTATCTCATCGCAGATAAAAGTGGCGTCGCAGTAACTAATCTGGTTGATAAAATAACCACCAATCACACTTTTTTTATGAGAGAGGCAGAGCACTTTTATTTTTTTAGAGATCAGGTGTTACCACAGATTGCTAGAAATATTAGGGATAAAGATTTAAGAGTTTGGTGTGCAGCCAGCTCAACGGGTGAAGAGCCTTATACACTTGCTATGATCGTAAATGAATTTGTACAATCAGAAAAACTAGATTGGGACGCAAAAATATTAGCAACAGACATATCAACGAATGGTTTAGAAGTGGCAAAAGCAGGTATTTATAGCAATGAAAAACTTGTGCCCCTACCGATGTACTGGAAAACTAAATATTTAAAAAAACTTGACCAAGACAATTCCATCATCACTGAAGCACTCAGAGATGAAGTGATTTATAGAAGATTTAATTTAATGGAAGAGGTATTTCCTTTCAAAAAGAAATTCCATGTTATTTTTTGTAGAAATGTAATGATTTATTTTGATAATAAAACAAAAGACCAATTGGTGCGTAAATTCTATGACCAGCTGGTAGACGGTGGTTATTTATTTATTGGACATTCGGAATCCCTTAATCGAGAAACCCTACCCTTTCAATACATATGTCCAGCGGTTTATCGAAAGATTTAAAATCAAGAGTTTCAGTTGAAAGGAGCCTTCTAAATGAATAAAAGAATAAGAGTACTCGTCGTAGATGACAGTTTAGTTTTTAGAGAAGTTTTGTCTAGGGGTATTTCCTCTGATCCAGGGATTGAAGTGGTAGCTAAAGCGGTAGATCCCTTTGATGCAAGGGATAAAATTCTTGAATATAAACCTGACGTACTAACCTGTGATGTGGAGATGCCAAAAATGAATGGTATAGAATTCATCAGACGGTTAATGCCTCAATATCCAATTCCCATTGTGGTGGTCAGCTCGGTTAGCCATGCTGTATTTGATGCAATGAATGTAGGAGCAGTGGATTTTTTGACCAAACCAGATATACATTCTGCTCAGGATGTAGAAGCTTTTATAGAAGCGCTAATAACTAAAATAAAAGTAGCTGCCAACGCAAAAGTCAAAGCTGTACAGACGCCAATTTCTGAAACAGTACAAGATCATATAACACGTGAGTTCTATAAGGTCATTGCCATCGGTGCTTCTACGGGAGGGACTGAATCCATCTACAGTATATTAAAACAATTACCCCCAAATATTCCAGGCATTGTTATTGTGCAGCATATTCCACCTCTATTTTCTCGAATGTTCGCAGAGAGACTCAATAATCAAACCCACTTTAATGTAAAAGAAGCCGAGTCAGGGGATATCATTGAACCAGGTAGAATTCTAATCGCACCTGGAGATCAACATATGGCTGTGAAGAAAATAGGTAGTCATTATAAGGTGGAAGTGTTTCATGGTGAGAAAATTAATGGTCACTGTCCTTCAGTTGACGTTCTATTTGAATCCGTTTCAAAGGAATGTGGATCAAATGCCTTGGGGATTATCTTGACAGGTATGGGTTATGATGGCGCAAAAGGGCTGCTTTCTATGAAACGAAAAGGTGCGCATACTATTGGACAAGATGAAGAGTCAAGTGTCGTCTATGGCATGCCTAAAGTAGCCTTTGATGTAGGGGCGGTAGAGCGACAAGTACCACTTGAAAGGGTAGCACATACCCTGTGTTCTTTCCTGGGAAGGGTCTAGTTAAGTGTCCTTGATTTGAGGAGGTAAAATGGATTTAATTATTGGCATTGGTGATTATAGGATTTCAAATAGTAAAGCAGATATTTTGAAAACATTTGCCTTAGCCTCATGCGTAGCGGTTACAGTATATAGCCCATCAAAAGAGGCGTCGGGAATGATTCACATAGCGCTACCTGAAGCATCAGATGATAGAAAAGACAACAT
>CAZJIO010000015.1:40478-43241 GCA_964546035.1 uncultured Eubacteriales bacterium
GGCTATTATGCTAAAACGGGTGTTCCTCTTTTGTTTACGGCCATGGAAGAAAGATTTGGATGCAAAAAGGAAGAACTCCTCATCGAGCTTTTTGGAGGGGCAAATTCTATTAGAGAAAACGATTATTTTCTAATCGGACAAAAAAATCTGGATGCCATAAAAACGATACTAGAAGGTGATGGTCTAGAATATACCCTTGTTGACGTGGGAGGCTTTGTCAGCCGAACCATCGAAATGAATGCCATAACAGGTGATATAAAATTAATCACTCAACCAATTAGAATATAAAGGAGTTGTACAAATGACACAGTTTGAGATCAAGAATAAAAATGACTATGGACGCATGGCTACAACACTTGCCTGTATAGGTGATGGCGTTATTTCAACGGATACAATGGGTAAAATTGACTTTATTAATAATGAGGCGGCTAAGCTCGTAGGATGGGAAGTTCATGAAGCGATTGGTCTATCCTTTGATGATGTCTTTCATATTTTGAATACGGATGCCAAGGACTTCAATCGAAACCAGATCAAAATAGTAATGGATAGTGGTGTGGTGACGGGGCTCATTAAAGATTCCATGCTTGTATCTCGAAAAGGCGTCAAGCATTACTTGTCGGCTAGTTTTTCTCCCATAAAGGATGGCGATCTGATATTAGGTGTTGTCGTCGTTTTTCGTGACATCACAAAAATAAGAGGCATGGAAGAAGCGCTCAGATTGGAGAGAAACAACCTTCAGTCAATGTTTGAATATATGCCACTCGGCATGGTTGTAGTGGATAAAAATATTGTTGTTAAACAAGTGAATCATACGTTGCTTGAGATGTTTAAAATCGAGAAAAACCAAATTTTAAACAGTGTATTGGGAGAGGGGCTGAGGTGTGCTAATAGCTTTGAAAAAGGGTGTGGCCATAGCCTAAACTGTAGGCTTTGTAAGTTAAGAGAAGAAATAGAGACGGTTATTTGCCCGGGCGAGTACACAAAGAACACCCTGCTGCCTATGACCCTCGTAAATAATAATTCTGGAGAACATTCTTGGTGTAGAATTAACTTTGTTCCTATTTCTAGAGAGGATCAAGAAGAACTGATCATCATCATTGAGGATATAACAGAGCAAATCATCCACGAAGAAAAGCTAGAAAATGCAAAAAAATCAAGTCATAAAATGTTAGATTCACTCCCTGTTATGGTGTGGCGTACAGATTTAAACCAAAAATGTGATTACTTTAATAACACCTATTTGGATTTTGTTGGACTTCAAATGGAGGAAGCTATAGGATCGATTTGGAAATACATCCATCCCGATGATTTTAAAGAATTTAAATATAAAGTCGATAGTGCTTTCACACACCGAATCAGTTATGAAATGGAAATGAGAATGCTCAGAAAAGATGGTTCTTACCGCTTTGTGGTTGCAGTAGGTTCACCTTACTTTGACTTAGACAATCATTTTTCAGGTTTCATTGGTACCATAACGGACATCACTACAAGAAGACAAGCAGAACGTGATGCCATTGAAAACCAACAAAAATACCACTCACTCTTTGTGAATATGGAAAGTGGGTTTGCCTATTATAAGGCCGTATTCGATGTGGATGGTCGTGTCATAGATGCGGTGTACCAAGAAATTAATTCCGCCTATGAGAAGATGTTTAACACCAATAGAGAAACGATCATAGGACTCAAGCTCTCACAAATCTACTCAGAAGAATTAGAAGAGTTCCAACAAATTATGCATTATTATGAGAAAGTGCTCCAAGAAGGTGAGAGCATCTATTTGGACGAAATCTTCCTTAGAAAAGAAAATAAATGGTATTCCATTTCGCTCTATAGCCCAGAAAAGGATCATATTGCCCTGCTCATTGTGGATATTGATTATAAAAAGAAAACCGAAATTGAATTGCAAAATGCAAAGGAGCTGGCGGAAGCGGCAAATAAAGCTAAGAGCGAATTTTTAGCCAATATGAGTCATGAAATTAGAACCCCATTAAATGGGATTGTAGGTATGATCGAGCTCACGTTACTCACTAAAATCAATGAGGAACAAGAGGATAATTTACAATCAGCAAAAACCTGTGCCAATTCTTTATTAAATATCATTAATGATATTTTGGATTACTCTAAACTTGAAGCTCAGAAGATGACTTTTCATCAAAATAATTTTGATTGTAAGACTTTGATTGAAGAAGTGATTAAAAACCATACGAACCATGCCAATGAAAAGGGCTTAAGCCTGCATACAGATATCAGTCCAGGGCTGCCAACAGAGTTAATTGGTGACGGCAATCGACTCAAACAAATCATCAATAACTTGATGAGCAATTCCATTAAATTTACGGATATGGGTGATGTTTTAGTAAGTGTTCATAAAAATCATACCAAATTGGATCAAGTTGAATTACAGTTTTCAGTTGCCGATACCGGGATTGGTATATCACCACAAGGCATGGCAAAGCTTTTTAAAAGCTTTAGTCAGTTAGATGGATCCTTTACCCGGCAATATGGTGGTAGCGGGCTAGGGCTTGTCATTAGCAAGCAATTGGTGGAGATGATGGGCGGAAAAATGTGGTTAGAAAGCCAAAAAGGTAAGGGAAGTACTTTCTATTTCACAGTTCCCCTCCGCTTAGGTAAACTCCAAGTCGAGGAACAGGAAGGCAGTCAACTGGATCAAAATAGCTTTAAGGGACACATCCTTGTGGTTGAAGATGACAAAGTGAATCAGATGGTCATTACAAGGATGCTCCTAAGCAAAGGGTTCACAGT
>CAZJIO010000015.1:43261-49805 GCA_964546035.1 uncultured Eubacteriales bacterium
AAAAAATGGTCTTGAAGCTGTGGACTTCCATGGAAAAACAAATTATGATATAATACTCATGGATATACAAATGCCTGAAATGGATGGTGTTCAAGCAACTTCATTGATAAGAAGTAAAGAAGGCAACAAAAAACATACCCCGATTATCGCATTAACAGCTTTTGCCTTAAAAGGGGATCGTGAAAAGTTCATGGCCATGGATATGGATGAATACATTTCAAAACCAGTGGATATGAAGACTTTATTTGGAATGTTAATAACGTTTTTGAAGCCAAAAATTTCCACAACTAAAGACCAAAAGAAACATGATTTTAATGACAATGTGAGCATTGGATTAGATGGAGAAATTATTTTCACGGAAAAGGCAATAAGTTCCTTACGAATGGATCTTCTCGAACAAATAGAAAACTTGGTTCAGAATTTTGGCGGACTCATTCAGGACAAGAAAACCATAGAAATTGAAAGAACAGCCCATAGAATCAAAGAATTATGTGATCAAATGAAATCTGAACAATTAAAAAGTACTGCCTTTAAAATTGAATTGGCTGCAAGAAGAGGCAATATGGATCAAGTTAAGGAATATGTGTCCAAGTTTATACATGAAATAAAAAGGAGCTTATTACAATGATGAAAATTTTAATTGCAGAAGATGATTTGGTGAGTAGAAAATTTCTGAGTAAAGTACTTTCAAAATATGGCGAATGTGACATGGTTGTAGATGGACTTGAAGCAATTGATGCTTATATGATGTCTATGAGAGAAGAGGAAGCCTATGATCTCATTTGTTTGGACATTATGATGCCTAAGGTAGATGGGGTGAAAGTCTTAAAAACCATTCGCGACCTAGAGCTTCAAAAGGGTATTTCTCCAGAGGACCGGGTCAAAATCATTATGACAACAGCTCTTGGTGAAACCCAAGTCGTTCAAACGAGCTTTGAATATGGCTGTGATGCCTACGCTTCTAAGCCAATTGACATAGCAAAGTTGATAGAGGTGATGACCAAACTTGGATTGACTCTAGAAGACAATAAGGTGGATTAATGCGTCAATGAAGGAATGGGAAGATTATTTTCAGATTTTACAAGTACATATACTGGCTGAACCAGAAATCATTAAAAGCGCATACTTAAGACTTTGCAAAAAATATCATCCGGATGTGAATAAAGCTCTTTATGCTGGAGAAAAAATGCAAGAGATTAACAAAGCTTATGAGGTCTTAAGTAATCCGATTACTCGGAAGGACTTTTTAATGCGCTGGATTGAAAAATACAGTGTACTAGAAAGCGTAGCCCAGGAACCCTCAGTTGACCTGCATATGTCTTTTGAGCCTTGCAAAAAAGTGCTCATGACCTATTTGGGGTTTATTTCAAAAGGGGATGTTAAAGCTGCCTATAACCTGCTCTGCCAAAAGGACAAAGATCAAATCACCCAAAAGGATTTTTTAGTGTGGCAATCCCTTGTGGCTGAAGTATTTGAACTCATTAGCTTCGAGTGTCAAGTAGAAAATGTGTATACCAAGATGATGATCAACGATATTTACTTTGAAGTAATTGTGAATTTTCGTGTGCAAGTCTCTGAAAAAAACCACTTAATGGGTAGAATAGAAGAAGACGCATTTTCAAGGAGTATGGTGTACGAAAATGACCATTGGCGCATTTACTTAGGTCATAATCAGCTGAGTTCTGTCATTGCCAAATACGATGAACTGGCGAGCTTGAAAAAACATAAGCATACTCATGGCAAATTGAATCTGAAGGAAACCACCATAGACTCCGTTTCGGGTTTATTTAACAGAAAGGGCTTTAAAGAGGCTGCGGATAGAGAACAAATAAGATATAGCAGATACGGTAATCCTTTTTCGCTCATATTTTTAGAGATGAAATTTGATCAATATAAAGAGGACAGAATAAATCAGACAATTAAGCAAATGGGCTCACTTTTATCCAATTGTTTAAGAAAGTTGGACTTCTCCTGCAGATGGGAAAGCAATAGTTTTATGATTTTATTGCCCGAGACTGACCAAGCTTCAGCGCATCTGGTTGTAGAGAAAATTCATTGTATAATGGCTGGTAAGTTTAAAGACATAGAGATTTTGATGGTTGTGAAAGAACAAGAATATTCAACCTTTAGGCAACTATTAATGCAGATCAAAGAGCAAGTACTTCTGAAATAAATAAGACTTGAAGAGAAGGTGAGCATATGGCGGATATATTTGGGGATTTGGCAGACTTTGGTTTAGCAGATGCTGAGGATATAGATATTTATAAGAAAAAAGATGAAACCATTCAGGCACAAGGAAATAAAGTAGATAAGCCAATCGTTGACATTTATTATGATAAAACAATTACGTGTCCTGTTTGTTCAAGAGATGTTAAGTATAGGTCGATTAAGACTAGTCAATTAAAGCTAGATCGAACAGATCTGGATTTGCGACCTATCTATGAAGGGGTGGAACCGTCTTTATACGAGGTCATTGCATGTAACATCTGTGGGTACGCAGCTCTTAAAAAAGTTTTTCTCACCATTACACCTCTTAAACAAAAAGTTTTTAAGGAGAAAGTATCCTATCAATTTAAGGGTAGACCTTATCCAGAAACCTTTACTTATGATATCGCTATTGAAAGATATAAACTTGCGTTATACGATGCGATTGTCTTAGATGCGAAAGACAGTGAAAAGGCTTATATTTGTTTGAAAATTGCATGGCTTTATAGAGGCTACTATGAGAATGCGGAAAAGGTTGCAAGGACAAAAGAACAAATTGAATTGTACCAAGGAGCTGAAAGAACCTTTATCAAACATGCCATTGAGGGATTTAAAATTGCCTATGAAAAAGAAAAATTTCCAGTTTTAGACTTAAGTGAGATTACGGTCGTATACTTACTTGGTGAATTGTCTAGAAGAATTGACGCGCTAGAAGATGCTTCCAGGTGGATTTCAATTGTGTTGGCATCTATTTCAGCAAACAAGCGTTTAAAAGAAAGAGCGAGAGACTCAAAAGATCTCATTTTAAAAAAGATAAAAAGTGCTGAATAAGCACTTTTTATTGCGATTTGACCGCTATAGTTTTAGAGAAGCCATTTTCTTAATGGCTCGAATAACAGCATCCTTGGAATTTTTCCAAGGTTCATCTTTAAACCGATAATCAAATTTAGTAATGTACCAGCCCAAATCATCCATGACCCGCTGCAGATTACTTTCTTGAAGGGGGAGGAGTAGATCTATAAATGTCTTTAACTCTTTATCATTTAATTTTTCTGAAGCCAAATCGTGGAGGGCTGCAAAATGATGAATACAAAAACCTTGGGAGTTTTTTACTCTTTGAATAAAGGCTTCGTCTCGTTTCCATAGATAAAAGAAAGTATCTAGATAAATGTTGAAAGTGGTTTCAATTCGATTACAGACATAGCAACTTTTCATCTGATGCTGGGTATAAGCGGAAATTTTACTTTTTGGAGTATGCTCAGAACTTTTACCAAAAATACTTTTTTTGGAGCCAGAGACGCTGGAATTTGCTAATTTCTGCAGATCTGTATGGACTTTTTGCATATGGGTATGGAGCATAAGAGCAACCCCTAAGCGGTTATCTGCCAACATCAATTTTTGGTAATGGGTTGGACAGAAGCCATGGGCGTTGGTCTCCATTCGGATATCATCCTCCATATAAGAATTATCTAGCATAAAATAAAGCATATCCGCCTCTAATTTCTCGTACATGGCACATAGAGGGCACTCGCAAGGCTCATTAAAAGCATCATTAACGGGTATGGTATATATTTTCTCTTTCATTTTAAGCTCCTTTGGTGTAACTTGTACTCAACTCAGTATAACATAGAAGAACAGACTATAAAAGGAGATGAACCCATGGATGGATCAGTTGTTTTAACCGTTAAAGACTTCTTACTGCAACATATATTGGAATGTGGTCAATGTTTTAGATTTGAGCCCAAGGGAGAGGGGTATATCCTTATTGCCAAGGGCAAATTACTCTACGTTAATCAAGAAGGGGATTGCTTAACCCTTGCATGTAACCTCCAGGAGTATAAAGATTTATGGCAATCCTATTTTGATATGGAACGTGACTATGGACAGATTAAGCTGACATTGTCTGAAAAAGACAGGCACTTGAAGGCGGCTATCACAGAAAAGCATGGCATCCGGCTACTCAGACAAGAACCTTGGGAGATGCTCATTTCCTTTATCATTTCCCAAACCAAGCAGATTCCACAAATAAAACATCTGATTGAAGTTTTGTCCAAGGGGTATGGCGATAGGATTTCTCAAGAGGGAGAAAGAGTCTATTATGCCTTTCCAACGGCAGAACAGCTTAAAAAGGCTAGTATTGAAGATTTAAGAGGATTGAAGGTTGGCTTTAGGGCACCCTATATATGGGAAGCCACCCAAAAAGTAGCCTCCGGTGAAATCAATCTGGATGCCCTTGAGCAAATGGCATACTTAGAAGCACGTGAAGTGCTCATGTCCATAAAAGGTGTTGGACAAAAAGTAGCCGATTGTGTGCTCCTCTTTGCTTATGGCAAATATGAAGTGTTTCCAACAGATGTGTGGGTGAAAAGGGTCATTGAGCATTACTATTTTGGCAAAGATACAAAGATGGAAGAGATACATACCTTTGCCCAATCTTATTTTGGAGACTATGCTGGGTTTGCTCAACAGTACTTGTTTTATCATGCCAGAGACAATAAAATAGGAAAATGAAGAAAAACGGAGCATGAGTGAGATAAACTGGAATAAATGGATATAATTAGAGCTAATGGCTATTGACTAGGTTTGCATATTACAAACGAATTTAATAAGATATAGCTTGAGTTAGCACTCATTTGAAGAGAGTGCTAACAAACGACAAAAAATCATTAATTTATCAAGGAGGTTGGCTTATGAAACTCGTACCATTAGGAGACAGAGTAATTCTCAAACAAGTAGAGGCAGAAGAAACAACTAAATCAGGCATCGTATTACCTACCCAAGCAAAGGAAAAACCTCAACAAGCAGAAGTTATTGCAGTAGGTCCAGGTGGAATGGTAGAAGGTAAAGAAGTCACCATGCAAGTGAAAATCGGTGACAAAGTCATTTATTCTAAATATGCAGGCACAGAAGTTAAGCTAGACGGCGAAGAGTTTATGATCGTAAGACAAAATGATATTTTAGCAGTTATTGAATAAATAGGAGGTAAGATCAAATGGCAAAGAATATATTGTTTGGTGCTGATGCCCGTAAAGCATTAGAATCAGGTGTTAATCAATTAGCAGATGCGGTCAAAGTGACGCTAGGACCAAAAGGTAGAAATGTTGTTTTAGATAAAAAATTCGGTACACCCCTCATTACAAATGATGGTGTGACCATTGCAAAAGAAATTGAGTTGAAGGATCCTTTTGAAAATATGGGGGCTCAACTGGTTAAAGAAGTTGCTACAAAAACCAATGATGTAGCAGGTGATGGTACAACAACAGCAACTGTTCTTGCACAAGCAATGATTCATGAAGGCATGAAGAATATTGCAGCTGGTGCAAATCCAATCATCGTTAGAAAAGGAATGAAGGCTGCTACAGTTTTGGCTGTAGATACCATCATTGCTATGAGTCAAAAATTAAACGGAAAAGATCAAATCGCTAAAGTAGCAGCTATTTCAGCAGGTGATGAAGAAGTCGGTCAACTCATTGCTGATGCTATGGAAAAAGTATCTAACGATGGTGTTATTACCATTGAAGAATCCAAAACAATGGAAACGGAATTAGAACTTGTTGAAGGTATGCAATTTGATCGTGGTTACCTATCTGCTTATATGGCAACAGATATGGATAAAATGGAAGCGGTTCTTGACAATCCATACATCCTTATTACCGATAAAAAGGTAAGTAATATTCAAGAAATCCTTCCGATACTTGAACAAATCGTTCAAACAGGTGCTAAATTACTCATCATCGCTGAAGATGTTGAAGGTGAAGCCCTTACGACTTTAATCGTGAATAAATTAAGAGGTACTTTCAATTGTGTGGCTGTTAAAGCTCCTGGCTTTGGCGACAGAAGAAAGTCCATGCTTCAAGACATCGCTACTTTAACAGGCGGTACGGTTATTTCTGAAGAAGTGGGTCTTGATTTAAAAGAAGCGACATTAGAATTATTAGGCCGTGCTAAAACCATTAAGGTTCAAAAAGAAACGACCATTATTGTAGATGGCGCTGGCGATAAAACAGACATCGAAGCTAGAATTGCTCAAATTAAGAAAGAAAAAGAATTAAGTGATTCTGATTTTGATAAAGAAAAATTACAAGAAAGATTGGCTAAGTTATCTGGCGGTGTAGCGGTTATTAAAGTAGGCGCAGCGACAGAAACTGAAATGCAAGAAAAGAAACTTCATATGGAAGATGCATTAGCGGCTACAAGAGCAGCTGTTGAAGAAGGTATCATTCCTGGGGGTGGAACAGCTTATATTCATGCAACAAAGAAAATTGCTGAATTGATTCTAACCTTAGAAGGCGACGAAAAAACAGGGGCAACTATTATTCTTAAAGCTCTAGAATCTCCT
>CAZJIO010000015.1:49823-50089 GCA_964546035.1 uncultured Eubacteriales bacterium
AAATGCAGGCTTAGAGCCTTCAGTAGTGGTTAATAAAGTTAAAGAATCAGAAATTGGTTTTGGCTTTGATGCATTGACTGAAACATATGTAGATATGGTTAAAGCAGGCATCATCGATCCAACTAAAGTAACAAGAAGTGCTTTGCAAAATGCAACCTCTGTAGCGTCGACTTTATTGACGACAGAAGCTATTGTTGCGGATGACCCTGAAGATGAAAAGAATATGTCAGGCATGGGCGGCGGTCAAGGCATGGGCATGATGTAAT
>CAZJIO010000015.1:50107-50650 GCA_964546035.1 uncultured Eubacteriales bacterium
GTTTTAAAGAGAGCATATCTATACGACCTGTATAGGTATGCTCTCTTAGTTTTGAATTGTTGCACTTGTAACGCAACAAGCTATCCGATATAATATAATAAGAAGTCACTATTGGAGGTAAAATGATGAATGTTTCAAACGATATTTTTAATGAGCAATTGGTCAAAAGGGAGTCAAATAGCAAAGATCAACTAAAAAAAGGTGGCATTGTTTTCGCGGCAGTGGTCGTTTTTTTGTTAGTCTTAACTTTTGCTTCTATCGTTTTAGTGCCTGTATTATTGGTTGAGGTCATACTTGTTAGGTTTTTTCTGAAATGAATGGATATTGAGTATGAATACATACTTACGAATAGTGATTTGGATATTGATAAGATTTTTAATAAGGTCACCAGAAAAAAGGGAATAAGTGTGGATGTTAAAAGTTTTTCACTCCTGGCACCAGTTAATAAGAAGGAATATGAGGCGGACTTAGCTAGAGTTGAAAAAGTCCTTGACTATTCTAGTGGTTCTATAAAAGAAAATACCTATGCAGCTCTATTTAATA
>CAZJIO010000016.1:0-261 GCA_964546035.1 uncultured Eubacteriales bacterium
AGGAAGAAATATATGCAACAGAAGTTGCTAAAAATGCTGGAAGTATTACAAATGAATTGTTAAGTCGGATCGGCTGCCGACTAAAAAGGCATGTTGTTATTTCGGGAAAAAGTTAATAGCACAGCTATTAAGAGAGCGGATTTTGGCATAAGAGTCATCCAGATGTAGATGCTATTGAAAATTTATCGCCATTATTTTAATCAAAAGAGGATCGGTGGTGCAGATTAACAAATAGTTGACAATATACCGATATAGGAATAA
>CAZJIO010000016.1:271-3474 GCA_964546035.1 uncultured Eubacteriales bacterium
TGAGGTGATTTAAAATGCAATATATCAGTATTATAGAAGCAAGTAAAAAATGGGATATTAGTGATAGACGAATAAGAGTTTTATGTAGCGAAGGGAGAATAGAAGGAGCCGTGAAAATTGGGCGAAATTGGTCTATTCCTAATGATGCAGTTAAGCCTGCTGATGGAAGAGAAGGAAAGAAGAAAGGGTATATCGGTCTGAAGTATGATTTTAACGGGATTGACAGTTTGAAGGATCAAATAGATAGACATAGACCGTTATCTAAGAATTTGGCTGCTTCCCTACATGAGAAGTTGGTGGTTGAGTGGACATATAATAGCAATGCTATCGAGGGAAATACGCTTACAATGTCAGAAACAAAAGTGGTGCTTGAAGGCATTACCATAGGTGGAAAAAGCATGGTTGAACATTTAGAAACAATTAATCACAGAGAAGCAATACTGTTTATAGAAGATTTGATTGCATCGAAAGAGGAATTGATAGAATGGAACCTGAAAAGCATCCATGCCTTGATTCTTAAGGGAATTGATAATAGGAATGCTGGTAAGTACAGAAGTGAGAACGTTTTGATCAGTGGAGCAAAACACATACCGCCAAAACATTTTGATGTAGACAGTATGATGCAAAAATTAATTCAAGAGTACAGTCGTGACTGGTTTCATTTGCATCCGGTAGTAAGAGCGACTTTGCTACATGGAGAGTTCGTGAAGATTCATCCTTTTATCGATGGGAATGGAAGAACGGCAAGGCTACTATTGAATTTTGAACTTATGAAAAATGGGTATACGCCAATAATAATCAAGAATGTACAGCGATCACTCTATTATGATGTTTTAGACTTTGCCCATATGACCATGGACTATGGCCCATTCATTAATATGGTAGCAGATTTAGTTGCTGAATCTGAAGAACTGTGGTTATCTGTACTTGAATAAAATGTAAAAGGAATTTACCAAATGATTAAACAAAGTGCCACAATAACAAAGTAGCCCAAATGCAGTTGATTTGTGTAAGGAATGCTCAGACGCTCAAAGTTCTTAACGCATTTTCTTGCTTTTAAGGCTGTTGGTATCAATAGGCCAACCAAGAGGGTTGGAAGAGGATATAATCCTGTGGCAACATAAACAATTGTTAATACAAATGCACCGAAGACCAAAAAGTCATACAACATTAAGCTGAATTTTGGCCCGAGAATTACGCTGAGGGTACCCATGGCAATTCTTTGATCTCTTTTAAAGTCACGCATTTCATTGCTAATCATCAAGGAAGGGATAAACATGGACACAGGCAGGGCCAGTAATATGGGATACCAAGTAAAATGTTGTCCAAAGGGATAAAAAGCCCCAAAGACCATTAAAGGTCCCATCAGAATAAAGGATAGAATTACGCCGAGTCCTCTTCTTTTGTAGACAAAGGGTTCGCCTGTATACGCATAAGAGCCAATAACGCCGATGATTCCAATCAAAAACATATAAAAGTCAGAAATATAAATCAGGTAAAGGCCAATAAGGCAAGCAATACCTAAGGCAGCAAGCCCAGATAGGAACACAAAGACATCAAAATAAGAGCGTTCCTTCCCTAGAAATTTTATTTTGGTTTTAGAGTAGTCTCTGTATTTAAAGGAACCTTCAAAATAATCGTTGATCAGGTTGGCGCCTACTTGAGACAATAAACCGGCAATAGTCACTAAGAAGATGAGCAAGATGTCATGTCCAATGTTTTCCGTAAAGAGATAACCTAAATGGTGGGCTGCAAGGATGCCAAAAGTCGTCGAAGCAAGTGCTAATGTCAAGGAGAAGACACGTAAAGCGAGGATGTATTCTTTCATATATAAACCTAATTTTTTCATTGTAAACCTCCGTTTGTCAATTATTGTAGCATCTTGGTTCATATGTGTCTATATAAATTGACAGGGTAAAGGGTTGTTGTTATTATTAGAGCATTGAAACAAAAAATGGAGGATTCGTTATGAAAAAAGTTATGAGTGTGTTATGTGTATTACTGATGTTACTAACAGGTTGTAGTGTGGATAAACCCGTTGAAAAAGGGGTATTAAATATTGGCTTAATGCCAGCCGTTGACAGTGCACCTATATTTCTTGCAAAAGAGAAAGGGTATTTTGATGCGCTAAACCTAGAGGTGAATATCACCATTTTTACAAATGCTCAAGATCGTCAAAGCGCCTTGCAAACAGGGACAATTGATGGTGCAATGACAGACCTAGTAGCTCTTGCGACTAATATTAATGGTGGCTTTGATATGAAAGCAACGACCTTGACGGATGGTACGTTTATACTGTTAGCTAATGAAGGGGCAGTAGATAAAGAAGCCCTGAAAGTCGGCATGATGGAAGTTAGTGTTTCCAATTTCTTAGTCGATCAATGGTTGGGGGATACTTACGAAATTGAGAAGGTTTTTATTAATGCCATACCGGGCAGACTTGAAGCCGTTGCCACAGGGCAACTGGATATGGGATTATTCCCTGAACCCTTTGCTTCCGTAGGTGAACTTCAAGGGCTTGAAAAAGTAATCTATGAACCAGTAGATGGATTTAGCCCAGATATCATGGCCTTTACACAAAAGGCAATTGATGAGAAGACAGAAGCCCTGAAAGCTTTTCATGAAGCTTATAACAAAGCCGTAAAAGATCTTAAAGGGGATGAAAATCTGGCGAGAGATATGATTATTAAGAATATTCCTAATATAACAGAGGATTTAAAAGGGATGATCAATTTACCAGAGTATCATGAAGCAAGACTGCCAGATGAAGCATATTTGGTGAAGATTATAGATTGGACCAATGGCATTTTAGATGAGAAAATGACGATTACGGCTAAAGACTTAGTGGATGACCAGTTTATTAAATAAAAAGGAAGCGATATTGAATGATTGAGACTCAGAATCTGACAGTTGATTACGGAAATGAAAATGGCATATTTGATATCCACTTACAGATTGATGAGGGGCAAGTTTATGCCCTTTTGGGACGCTCAGGGTGTGGAAAAACCACCCTACTGAGTGCTCTTGCTGGGTTACTTTCTTATGATAACGGTGTTATTGATATAAAAAATAAGTTGGGCGAAGTGGCTAAAGTAGGCTTGGTTCAACAAAAGGATGCACTTTTTCCTTGGTTAACCGTCCTAGATAATGTGAAGCAGGGACAAAAAGGCGCCGCGGCCGGCCGCCTGCTCGCGGGTGTCTTC
>CAZJIO010000016.1:3484-8184 GCA_964546035.1 uncultured Eubacteriales bacterium
GGACAAAAAGGCAATAAGAAATCCAAGGAAGAGGAAGCAAAGAAGTTGTTGGTGGAACTCGAAATTGGTGCGTATTGGCAATCCTATCCTTCTCAGCTGAGTGGTGGTCAAAGGCAAAGGGTATCCATAGGTAGAACGCTGATGTCAAATCCTGAGGTGTTGTTAATGGACGAGCCAACAACTGCACTGGACGCCTTTAGTAAAGAAGCCTTACAGAATTTACTGCTTCAATTACATAGGAAGAATCGGTGTACCACTTTATTTGTGACCCATAGTATTGAAGAAGCACTATTTTTAGCAGATTACATTTTGATCATGGATAAGGGAAGAATTGTTTCGACTTATGAGAATCCTTTAGAACATAGTTTGGCACTACGAGATGATCCTGCTTTTTATCAAAACGTTAATGCACTACGTGCACTTTTGAAAAGAGGTGGACTGAGTGAATAAATGGATGATGCGTTTATATGCATTTGCTGCGGTACATCTGATCTGGTATTTATTAAGCCTGAAGATAGGTGCGCATCTGATTCCTAGACCGGATACGGTGTGGCTGTATTTATACACGTTGCTCTTTAGAGGAACCATATTTTTGCATATTTTTTGGAGCTTAATGAGGATGGTTATTGCGATGGGTTTGGCCTTGTTGATTGGGGTTCCAATTGGCTTGTTGGCTGGGGTGAATAAGTATGTGGATACCTGGTTCTCTCCTGTTGTTTATTTGTTTTTTCCAATTCCTAAGATTGCTTTTTTGCCTTTATTTATGGCACTGTTTGGATTTATCCAAGATTATATTGTTGTTCTCTGTGTTGATTTTTCAAGTTATTTTAGCGGCAAGGGATGGGGTGAAGCAAATTCCTGTGGAGTTTCATCATGTGGTGCTGACCCTTAAATTAACGAGGGGGGAAAAGCTGCAGAAGCTGTATTTGCCGAGTGCCTTGCCCAACTTGTTTAGTGCCCTTCGTGTAGGGGTGGGGATTAGCATGGCGGTACTGTTTTTTGGCGAAAATTACGCGACAACTTATGGCATGGGTTATTTTATTATGAATAATTGGATGATGGTTAATTATAAAGGGATGTTTGCTGGGATTGTGGTGTTGGCAGTTATTGCTGCGGGGTTGATTTATTTGGTGGATGTGCTGGAGCGAAAGTTCTGCCGGTGGATGACTTATGAGAAGCGGCAGATTTATTAATGCTTTATTGCACTTCTTATCAGTTTACAGGGGTAGATAATAAGCTCTTAACAAGTTTATTATTTTGGATGAAAACTGCTGTTACGATTACGGCTAAACCAGAGATCAACAACAGTGGAAAGGGATGTACGGTATCTAACATGAAACCAGCGAGTATGATGCTCATGGGTGCAATACCTGAAGACATGGTTCCTAAAATCCCCATAACTCTCCCCATTAGATTTTCAGGTGTTAGACGTTGTATGCTAACCATGATGGGCGTATTTACGATAATGATGACCACCCCTAAAATAAAGAGCACGCATATATAGTAAATGAGGAGTATTGAATTATTTCTAGAAGCAACATGAAGGAGCGTTGGGAGCCCAATGAGTATTAAAGTAATGCCCATTATTGCTACGCCGAAAAAGATCTCTTTGGTTTTATCTTGCTTCTCTTTTCGGGTTCCGATATAAATGGAGGTCATAAGAATGCCTGCTGAAAAGAAGGCTTCTATTATACCAAATTGGGACGGCGCCATTTTTAAGGTGTTGTTGATGACGTAGGGATAGATGATCGCCATGGATCCTGTTGCAAAAAAATTGGTGATTAAGGAATATTTAAATAAAGATTTTAATAAATCTTGGCCTTTTATAAATTGGATAACCTCTTTGAAGTCTGATGAGAAAGTATTATTTCTTTTGGAATCATCAGAAGTGGTTATCTCATTTTTATTTAATTTGAAATCAATAGATACTTCCAGCAGCGCGGAAATGATAAATGAGAGTGAATTTAGGATAAGAAATAGATTAATGGATACAAAACCATAAATGAGCCCTGCTAATAAGGGTGACATTATTCCTGAAAGTGAGGAGGCTACCCCCATATAAGAATTGATTTTCATTAAATTATGATCTCGTACGAGATCAGGGGTTGCTGCACTTAGAGTGGTATCGTAGAAAACACTGATCGTGGATAAAAGCATTGAGGTTATATAAATCGCCACAGTATTAAGTTCAAACAGTGAAGAGATTAAAAAAAGTCCGAGAACGACAAGGGCACTGAGGACATCTAGGGCGATGGTCAATTTCTTTCTGTCAAATCTGTCGGCAATGATTCCGGCGAAGGAACCAAGAATGACTCTAGGAAGCATGCCTATGAATACATTGAGTGCAAAGTAAGCTCCAGAGCCTGTGGTTTTTAGAATAAAAAGGGATAAAGCAAAGTTGAAAATGTTTGTGCCAAGAAGAGATATCATCTTTGAACTGAGAAAAAAAGCAATATTCTTTCCTTCATTTTTAGGTATACGTTCTTTTTTTGTTGACTTAACGGATAAACTCGATGTTTGTTTCATGGACACCCTCCAAAAATATAGTTTTACTTAACATAATTGCATTATAGAATTAAATTTAAATATTGTCAACACAATGTTAAGTGCAACTGAACATTATTTGAGCCGATAGACATTGCAAGTTTAATTTGGGTATACTATAATAAGATAAAGACGTATAGCAAAAAATGTTAAGAAGGAGGCGGTTCTGTGTTAGAGCAAGTGGGAGAAAAAATTAAGACAATCAGAAAAGAACTCAAAATGACCCAATCTCAGTTGGCGGGAGAAGAAATCACTAAAAGCATGTTAAGTCAGATTGAAAACAATGTGTCCAAGCCTTCAATCAAGACCCTTCAATTTATAGCGAATAAGCTGAATAAACCGATCACCTACTTTTTAGATGAGACAAACGACACTTCAGGGCTGCAAGAGCATACCAATAGTCAGTGGACACAAGCTCTGGAGGAATCTATAAGAGTAATCGACGGTTATATCGATCAATCATTATTGAAGCAAGCCCAAGACCTTGCAGAAGTATTATTGGCTTCATATACCGCTAAAACCCATAATAGACTTCTGGAAGATGTTATATATAAACTGGGGAAAAGTTTAGTACAAGTTAACAATTTTGATCAAGGTGAAAAATACATTCACTTATTTATACGATGGTGCTTACTCAATAAATATTATTTGGAAGCAACTAAAGCAACGATGGAGTTGAGCAAAAGATTCCTCCACCAATATCAATACAAAGAATGTCTAAATGTTATAGAAGACGCATTAGAAATTTATAAAAAATCGATTAACACAGATGTTACTTTGGAAATTGAACTTTATCATTACAAAATATTGGTTTTATCTTCCGTTATGGAAAGTGATCAGCTTCTTAAACTAATTGATGAAACATTAAATATATCTGAAAGATCACAAATGTATTATAAAACTGGAGATTTATATAGAATCAAAGCGGTTGTCACCTATTTAAATGGAGATTATGAAGCTTTTGATGGAGCCATTAAAAAGGCTTATCAATTTGCAGAGTTTAGTGGGGACAAAGCTGCCATTGCCAATATACATCTGACACAGTCGATTGTTGAGATAGAAAAGAAGGAACCTGAAAAGGCCCTTGAACAGATTGAACTGCATTACCACTATATGGGCAAGAAAATATATTTGTATTATCTTCAAAAGGCTAAAGCTTATTATCTATTGGGTAAATATCAGGAAGCATATGAATATATGCAGCATGTTGAGTTTCCTACTTATCCTTTGATTAAACTGGATTACTATATTTTATGGTCGAGTAAAATTTATGAGGGATTGATTCTAAATAAACTTAACAAATATCAGGATGCATTAAATGCAATGTTAATTGGTATAGAAAAAATGCAAATTTTCGGCGCCTCCAATTTTTTGGCGACCGCTTATAAAAATATAGCAGATGTCTATTCTGAGGGTCAAGATTTCGAAAATGCGTTTAAGTCATTAAAGAAAGCGGATCAAGTTCAGTTAGAAATAAATAATAAAGGCGGGATTGCACTTTAATAAGTGCCATAGGAGCGATGTTTATGGAAATTGATAACTTGTTAAACGTATATACTAGGGAAATGCTCCGTGAGTGGCTTATAGAAAATCATTCATCTGAAAAATGCTGTTGGGTTCTCGTAAGCGTCAAATCCAAACCCGATACGATCTTGTATCTGGATGCGGTTGAAGAAGCCCTTTGTTTTGGTTGGATAGATGGCATCAAAAAGAAAATCTCAGAAGATCAGACAGCACAGCGACTTTCACCACGTGTGAATAAGAGTTCTTGGACGGAATTAAACAAGGAACGGGTTCGGCGGCTTGAGAAATTGGGGCTAATGACGGATGCAGGTAGAAAGATTCTCCCAGACATGTCACGGGAAACATTCAAGATAGATTCGCTGATTGAACAGCGATTGAGTGAAGACCAGAGGGTTTATGATCATTTTATGGGATTTTCTGAACTCTATAGACGCATACGGATCGATACGATTCAAAGTGAACGCAAAGATGAGGCGCTATATATGAGTCGCTTGGAAAAATTGATTAAGTACACAAGAGATAATCAAATGTATGGGAATTGGAACGATGGTGGAAGACTGTTGGATTATTAACTAATTTGCAACTCTCACCACCACTCTACACATGTGGAGACATGTGTCTATCACAAAAAG
>CAZJIO010000016.1:8213-14371 GCA_964546035.1 uncultured Eubacteriales bacterium
GTTAAAATCGTTAGGGTAGAAACATATTGGAACATTGGTTTTTCAAAGTCGTCACGCACTGAGTGACCAATTTAGTTGGACTTATTATCGTATCATTTTAAAGGTTGGGATTGGTAATTAATAAATCAAGGTACTAATGGATCATGTAGATATCCCTCATGAAGAAAGGAGCACTGAAAATGAGAAAACTTATTTTATTTCTGCACACATCCCTGGACGGTTTTGTAGAAGGTCCGAAGGGGGGAATGGACATCGGCTGGGTTTCCTACGATGCTGATTTGGAGAAACACGCGAAAGAAATTCTAAGTAGTACCGACACGGTCATTTGGGGACGTAGCACTTATCAGATGATGCACAATTACTGGCCATCTGTGCCTAAGAACCCATCAGCTTCTGAACATGAACTCAATCACGCCGAGTGGATTGAAAAGACAGCTAAAATCGTTATTTCCACTACCCTGGAAAAAGTCGAATGGAACAATTCCAGACTGGTGAAAGAGGATGTTGAGGAAGAAATCAGGAAACTCAAACAGCAGCCAGGCAAGGATTTGGTGATCCTCGGCAGTCCTAGGCTCGCACACTACCTTATGCAGCTTGATTTAATAGATGAGTATAAAATCACGGTTTCCCCCGTCCTCATCGGCAGCGGTTTGCCTTTATTCCAAGGTCTCAAGGAAAAGATCGATCTTAAACTGATCGAAAACAAGACATTTGATTCTGGAGCCATTGGTCTCGTTTACCAAAGAGTTAGATGACCTTGTATTCTTAATTCCAGCTAATAGTTGTTAGGGTATCATTTAATAATTCTAAAAAAGGGCAGTGATCCGAAAGGTTTGCTGTCTTTTTGTTATTTAAAATTGTTGAAATTAGTGAGATATTCTAGGGCATGATTGGATAAAAAAATATTTCATTTTGTATGCTACTGGCATACCACAAATGAATTGAAATAAGGTATGATTGTATTAGGATATGAACTCCTTACAATTTATGTATAATATGTAAGGAATTTACAGTAATATTGCAATTAAATATTTTTATATTTACAATATAAAAATATTTGTTATAATAAAAATATTGTGTCAAATAATGAAAAATTAAGGGGAGTTACTAAAAATAATGCGATTCATTAAAAATTAGGGGGATTTTGAGATGAAAAAGTGTGTTGCTACATTGTTATTGGTTTTCATATTAGTGGGGTTAATGGGTTCGACTTCGGGTGCATTCAGTATATTTAAAGATATCAAAGAAACAGATTGGTATTATGAAAATGTTAAGGTTCTCGTCGGGAAAAGTATTATTAAGGGTTATACAGATGGGAGCTTTCGACCTTTAAATCATATTAATGCGGATGAATTTATAAAGACTATGGTGGTTGCTCTTGGCTATGATCCGGGGGTTGGAAAACCTTATTGGGCGCAACCTTATATTGATAAGGCGTTGGCGTTGGGGATTGTAAAAGAGGGTGAAATGAGTGGGTATATTAAGCCTATTACTAGGGCTGAAATGAGTAGAATAGCTGTAAGAACAGTGGAATTGATTGAGGGTAGTAAATCGTATAAGTATGGGGACGATAGTAATTCCATTATTTATAAGAGTCTTGGGGATGGGAATCAGATTTCTAATGGGTTAGTAAAGTTTGTATGTAATTCTTATGAGTTGGGATTAATTCTTGGTTATCCAGATGGGGATTTTAAACCCAATAATGGATTGACACGCTCAGAGACAGCAACTGCTATTCGAAGAGTCATTGATGTGGGGCAGAGAAAGCCTTTTGAGAAGAATTATTCGGCGGAGGATTTGGTGTTTTTGGAGAAGTATGGGTTTACTTCTTTTACGAGTGGGGGTAAGAAAGTAGATCCAGCTACAATGAAAGGTGGATCCTTATGGTCGGGTATGTCTTTCGGAATTTATAATTCAAAATTTGAAATATTTGTATACCCTTTTCAAGGCGGTGCAGATATTCAGTACTATGAAGCAAAAACACTTATGACCACTGTTTTTAATGTTACAGAAGCTGATGCAAATACAATTATTAACTTTATTGATATTGCTTTTACTAGCAAAACTCCTTTTACTAAGAAATACTTTAATACCAAAGATGGCAATCAGTTTTATGTTGAATCAGGAAATGAGGGATTAGCATATGGCGGAGCCATAATAAGCAACATTGTTTACCAAAATTAGAAAAGGAGGTTGTGAAAAGTGAAGCGTTTTATATATGTTTTTATAATAGTGGTGTTGGCATTTCAGCATTGTAGTGTTGGAAAACTTAAAGGAGCTCCTCTAAGTTTTGCAGAAGTTGTAGCTAAAGCCAACGAGTATTATGAAACAACTTTTCCTTCTGTTTATGGAGGAGTAAATATTACATTTCCAGATAATAATTGGCTTGGATATACATTAAACCAAAGTACTTTCAATACCCATTCATTGTTAGTTTATGGTAATCCAAATAATATACCTAGTTATAAGCAAACGCTACACCCTGATCCACCGCATGTGCCAAGATATTTAGGGTATTCAGCAACAGGCAATTATATTTTTAACCCTCAATACACTGTAGATACGATGGTAATCAATAACTTTGATCAAAATAGCATTTGGAAAACACCTCAGCAAGCAAAGGATTTGATTAGTCCACACATAGTCGGGATAAATATAAACAACGAAATGAATGATCCGATTATCAAATCCGCCCTCCGCCCAAGTTTCATCGAAGGCATGAAAAACGTAGAACCAGCCATCTTCAACAAACTGTCCCCTAACTGGGAAAGTGTACCATGGGAGAACTACTACATCATCTTAAACCTACCAACCCAAACAACAGACGGTAGTGCATTAGTTATCAACGGATCAAGCGCGCAGTACTATTTTGTTATCCCGTTACGAAGGCTCAATGACATACCCACTACCATTACAGTTCACCCTAATCCAATAAACATCATTGATGACACAACATCTTCAACAGCCTCTGGTGTAATCAGAGCCGACGACAGAGATGCACAAAAATATGACACTACTCAAGGAATACCATCTAGTGAATCGGTTTACGTTAATATAAGTGGCCAGTCTTATCTATATGATTATCAATTTTCAGAACACTCCGGTACCAAAGAATACAGTGTACAAGTACAAAAAACCTACACACTTAAATGGGAAGAGGACACGTCATACCCCTTTACGCATGTTTCAACCGATTTAGCACTCTGCAATAACATACACAACAACCCAACCCGATGTGGTGGACATATCATAGCAAGTCATGATGATAAAAGTGAAGAACAAACAACCTCGCAAACCGTCACATTTGAACGACCATATTCCTATTGGACCATCGATCATATTGCAATCTATCAAATCGATCAGGCAGAAGTAACAAATGCTGCACTGCCAACAGGAAGTGTAACCCTCTCACCAGTTGGGTACATGACACCCAACCTTTATACAGCCCAAGAACCGATCCATTTGACCGATCCATCAACAACAACCATCCAATTGCCACCAAAAACAGTTGATGGTGGAAGTAGTAGACCAGCTATACCCAATGAGGATTTTAAGTCTCAAGGAAATTCATCTTTCGGAAATATTAAGGTTAATAACGACAGCATTATCTTAAATGGTACAACCATTATGTCTAGTACCGTGTTTGATTCTAACACAACGGACCCAGTGAATTTTCCCACACCACCAACCATCAGCAGAGATATTTTATATAAGAAAAACATAAAAGTCGATGCACTAAAAGCAAATGGGACTTATTCAAGTACTGGTACCCTTGATTACACACGTATTGCAGGTAACATTGGCGCGACCGATGCTACTCGGGAAATAAATATAACTGTAAACCCGGTAACCATACATACCCCAGTTGTTTGTGATGGTGGTATTTACAGCAACACCACCTACAACCAAGAGTTGGCACCAACCACCGCACGTGCAACTGTCATACTTGGAATGGCCACATCCTTTAGGCTTTTAACCACTGGAGCACATAAAAATATCCCAGGTTATGGTGCAAAAGATTACGAAGCATTTACATCAAAAAAACAAGTCAGATTTCCATTTGATGTTTATTTGAATACGACAACTGCAGATCAAAGTAAGTTTGTACCAGCCAACACCTGGTATGACGTGCCACTTACCCAGGATAACATTAATATTTATGTACCAACATGGGTTAATGAAGGGGATTATGCTGTTGACTATCGTGCCATAGCAATCAATGCACCTAATACCACAAGTGTAGAAAGGGCTGCCAATCTCGATCTGACACATTATGTTGCTACAGACTCTAGCCCCGTTCATTTAGCAGGCCGACTTTATGGTTTTAAAATAACGGATATTCAGAACTACCCTTTATGGGAAAATGTATTTAAAACCGGGAATCATTACTATTCTGGTGTGAATAATCAAAACGGTATCTCTCGTGGTGCCACTAGCCCTTATATTTTGCCAATTATGGAAGGCAGTCATCCAACCGTTGATAATCAAGCATTGCCAACAGGCTATACCTTTAAATATGAAGTTGAAACAGTGGGGGATTATGCCGGTACATATGCTGCTATTGAGATTACACCGGAATTTTATTATGTCAGTGCTGAAGGCACGAACAAACAGGACGTGGATCTATATTATAGCAATGAAATCTTTGATGGTAAAACTCAGTACTTTGTCAAGATTGATGATAACACGCTAAATAGAAAAAATATCAAATACTGTACTATGGGTGACCCTTATAGAAACGTATCTGAAACAGATCTTGTAAACACTGCCAATATTATAGGAATGACGCCATCTGCGTTCAAATCACAAAAGGCTAAACTGGGTTATTTAGATTTAACCGTATTGACAAATAAGCTGAGAACCTTTACAGGTGACACCTCTCATTTGCCTGCTGGAGTAAACAGAGATGATGCACGTGCTTCAATACAGCATTGGTACGGAGAATATTATCTACCTAACGAGATTTTTGCTGCTCCAAAAGGTTTTAATGTGAGCGCTTACGCCAAGTCTCATGGCGGACTAGATGGAAAGGAAAATTTCTGGCTCAGAAAAGGTTATATTGTCGTAAATTTCGATTTGAGTACACACAAAGATATTCATACCAACAGCTTCTTAGCACCAACTTTGAGCTATGCCTATGGTCAATCTAATATGTGGCAAATAGAGGGATATGATACCATACAAAGAGATAGCAAAGGTGTCGATTATAACCTTGAATGGGGTGATATCGTCTTTTACTATACGAACTATAGATCCTCAGAAGATTACAGCACTAAGGGTACCCATTAATATGATAAGGAAGGAGACTCTTACATATATGTAAAATAATGTAAATAAAATGACAGTATGATTAACATAACGTATAAATATTCATCATACTGTAATTTATTTCTTGCAAATTGCCATTTTACTGGTTATAATTGCAGAATATGGTGAATAAAGTCGGAAAAAATATAGAGAAAACATATAAAAATATCTCCTAGGAGGCTTGAGATGGAACTGGGGAAAGTATATTTCGAGAAGTATCTTATTTTAGACAAACTTGGTCACGGGGGAACAAGTGAGGTTTATTTAGCTGAGAACATCAAGGTGGGCAATAAATGGGCCATTAAAATGACAAAAAAGGACTCAGAAGAGATCAACTTATTGGCAGAGCCCAATATTTTAAAAAATTTAGATCATCTCTATATCCCAAAGATCATTGATATAGAAGAGGATGAAAACAATACTTACATCATTGAAGAATATGTCGAAGGCATTAATCTGAAAATGTATAAACTAACAAACCCACACATTCCAGTGCAAAGCATCTTGCAATGGGCAATTAAGCTATGTGATGTATTAAAGTATCTCCATAGTAGAAAGCCATATCCTATTATCTATAGGGATATGAAACCTGAAAACATCATGTTAATGGAAGATGGAAAAATTAAACTGATTGACTTTGGAATCGCTCGTGAGTACAAAGTAGATTGTCTAAATGATACAGTACCCATTGGTACAAAAGGCTATGCTGCGCCAGAACAATATGGCATTGGACAAAGCGATGAACGTACGGATATTTTCTCTTTAGGAATGACGTTATATTATTTGTTAACCAATAAAAATCTATCACATCCACCTTATCAAATTCAATGGACTGAACAATTAAAGACTGA
>CAZJIO010000016.1:14389-21434 GCA_964546035.1 uncultured Eubacteriales bacterium
CTGAGGAATCTAATCAACTATTTCAAATGGTTTTAAAATGTTGCGAAACTTTACCCAATCAGAGGTATCAAACAGTTGAAGCCTTAGAAAAAGAGCTCTATTCCATCATGAATTATGAACCACTGGGGAATGAGAACATGAAAGAAACAAGCTCTTATGTGAAAGAAAATACGTTTACCGAGCAGAGTTTTAATAAAATACAAGCCCACGTCAATAAGACAATAACCATCGGTTTGTTAGGTATTTCCAGGGGTGTTGGTGTCACACATACAGCCATTATGCTTGCTCAAATGTTATCTAAAAAAAATAAGATAGCCCTAATTGAGTTAAATGATAACAGACATTTTGAAGAAATTGGACGGCTAACACAAGGAGATGGCTTTTTAGAGCAAAAGGGTTTTGTGTATAACAAAATTCATTATTTCTGGGATTTACCCTTTGGTCAATTTATTACGAGGCATAGAGAGCAGTTTGATTTTGTTATACTAGATTTAGGTGATGATCAGCAACTAAGAGATATGGATGAGTTTGTTAGGGCTGATATAAGAATTGTTGTGGGTCATGGTATGGACTGGAAACTTAAGGAAGTGAGCACCTTTAATCAAAAGACAAGAGTCTATGATCCTAATGATAAGTGGAACTACATCATCCCTTTTATGGATAAAAAGGCGATCACAGAGGTTAGAGCGCTGGTGAATTGTAAGGTTTTTCCGCTACCCTATAATATGAATCCTTTTATTCCAAGCCAAGAAGTAAAAAAGGTATTTGAAACTGTCATGAGTGATCGAAAGTAAGCAATTAAGAAGATAAGGGGAGAATAAAATGGCATTTGGTAAAAAAAAGCACAGGGGTTTGAAGCGGTTATTGTTATTTTTATTGTTTTTTCTTATTTTAGGAGGTGGGGGTGCCTCGGGGTATATGCTCTACAACGCTCATGTATCTGAGATTTCAGCTGCGTATGAAGAAGAAATTGAGACGTTACAACTAGATGCCTATGCCCTCAAAAGAACGGTTTTAATGAGTCGAGAAAAGATGAATGCAGGTACAGTGCTTCAAAAAGAGCAGTTGTACACCAGTGAAATCAGTGCAAGCCTCGTACAAAACCAGTTTATGACCCATGAAGATATCGGTAAGGTTTTGCTCGTTGATGTTGAGCCTGATGTGCCTATTATGAGAACCATGCTATTTGAAGAAATTATTGGTAAGGACACACGGGAAGAAGAACTCAACATGATTTTTTTACCGACTAATTTGGAAATGAATCGTTTTGTGGATGTTAGAATAGGGTTTCCGAACGGTGAAGACTTTATCGTACTGACGAAAATGAAAGTACGGGGATGCGATTTGAGTAACAATATGCTGTGGTTATGGATGGAGGAAAAAGAAATCCTAACATTAAGCAGTGCCATTGTAGATGCTTACCTGCATAAAGGAACTAAACTCTACACAGTGACTTATGTAGCCCCAACGGTACAAGATGAAGCGATAGCCAATTATCCAGTGAATACAGATGTGCTGAAGATCATACAAGAGAATCCAAATATCCTAGCAGAAGCTAAACAAGGCTTAACAGCTGATATGAGAAAACTCCTTGATTCAAGGCTTTCTGCTTTGTCTGAGGAGGCGACTTCAAGTGTGGACCAGGGCATTAAAAAAGAAATAAGTGATCGACAAGTGGTAGTGGGAGAGAAGAGCAACAATCCAGCAGCAGCTGTCATAGAAAATGAAACGGTAATTGAACCAGTCCCTACGACACCTGAACTTCAAGAAAGCACTAAGAATGAGACTGAAGGAGGGAATGTCAGTGAGTTATATTAAACTCGGCTTTGTAGGATCCTATAAGGGTGACATCTTCCATTACTTCTCAAGAATTCTCCTTGTTTTAGGCAAAAAAGTGGTGGTAGTGGATGCCAGTAAAGAACAGGACCTTCAATTTACTTTGCCTAATTGTGAAGGATCCACAGTGGTGACTTCTTTAGGTATAGATTATTTATTGCACCAAGATAAAATGGAATTATTAGACCAATTAAGTTATTCAGAATACGACATTGCTTTAATCGATTACGGTTTTAACAACGAGGTCGCTTATGATTATTCAAGTTGTCATATCCTCTTTCTTGTAACTGATTTTCAAAAACATCACGTTATGAAATTAAAGGAGCTTGTTGCCACATCCTTTTCACAAGAACTTAACGTGGTTAAACTTTACCGCGATGTTGTCTCTTCCAAGATTAGAAGTGCTTATGTGAATAGAGTCTTAGGTGTAGAGGATAAAACAAAAGTCTTGGCTGAATACATATTCGAATTAAATGAAGCAGATTATCAATGCAAGTTGTTAAGCCAGTATGAGGAACTCTTTAGATTTTCTAAATTGTCTAAGGCTTATAAAGGGCTATTTATTGACATTCTTGATGAACTTTTTAACCTAAAGAAAAGTCAAGTAGCCCGTGCAATTAAACGAGCAGAGGGGGGACGCATATGCAAGTAGCATTTTGGAGTACGGTTCATGGTCAGACCACAACAACTTCTAATACGGTCGCTATTGCTTGCATGATTGCACTAGAATACAGATTAAGGACTTTAGTGACCCACAATCATTATGAAAAATCCACCTTAGAAACCTCCTTGCTTGACAAAATCTATCTGCGAACAGAGCTGACAGAGTTAAAAGACACAGGGATAGATGCCCTAAGTCGCTTCATAAAATTCAATGCCCTTGATAAAGAAAGTATCTTGAGCTACTCGACTACGATTCTTAGAGGAAGACTTGATCTTCTAATGGGAACAAAGAATGCAAATAAAGATTTATATTTAAGTGATTTAAACGGTGTTATTGAAATCATTTTGAATTCAGTAAAAGAATACTACGATTTAGTCTTAGTAGATGTAGCCGCCGGTGATAATGAATTATCCAGTAAAATACTGTCCCAGGCAGATTTGATTGTGGTCAATCTCAACCAAAATACTGCGGTACTCGAGGACTTCTTTCAGACACGATATAACGAACTAAAAGAAAAATGTTTTTTTCTGATTTCTATGTATGATGAAGCGTCTAAAAATCATTTAAAAAATATTCGCAGGAAGTATAAGATCAAAGACAACATTGCTGTACTGCCTTATTGCAGGGCTTTTGCGGACGCCTGTAATGAAGGAAAAGCAGTGGATTACTTTATGAAAAATCTAAAGGCTGATGAGGATGACCTGCAATATCCTTTTATGACAGAAGTTCGAAACAGTGTGATAGGTTTGCTAAAACAACTTAATATAGATACTAATAATAAGAGATTAGGAGACTAAATGTTGATCAACAGCGTCCTTATTGTCATCCTCTTAATAGCTGTTGTTGTTTTTTTAGTCTTTACCTTAAAAGGCAATAAAAACCACCATAATACCTATGAAGTCGATGAGGATAAATACAATTTAGAAGTCTTAATAGACTTCGTTAAAAACAAATTCAATGATATCTTGAAAACCAATCTGTATGATATGAATTTATCAAAGGATGAATTTGATAAACGTATGAAAAACAGAACCCAATTAAGAAAAGCTCTAAAAACATGTAGCTACGGCGATCTAAATGCCAAGAACTATATCAAAAGTTTTATTAGAGATATTCTGATTAATCTCTATGGGATCTCAGAGGTCAATATCAATAAGGTGATTGATTTTGATAGTATCAGGACTTTGTCGGTTCAGGATAAGTTTGAAATTTTACTGCACCACTACAAAAAATCCTTTCATTATCATGGGCTAGAAAGATTGATTATTGATAATGGTCTTGATGGTCAAAAGGAACTTGAGGGGTCCTTGGCTTATATGATTACCTCAGAAGAAATAGAAGAAATCTATTTTCAAAAAATAAAAAAAGTAACGGCATTTGAAGATAAGCTTGCAATTATCGTACAACGTATTTACCAATCCTATAAAGGCTATGGCGTAGTAGATGAAATCAGAGATATGAAGATAGACGGCGTATCTGGCGGTGTGTCGGGAATTCCACCCACTTTTCATGAAGAAGCTGATGCAGGGGTAGGGTTAAATATTGTTCGTGCCCTACCATTCAGCTATGATTCAGTTTGGATTTTCTTTAAAGGTAAGACCATTCATCTTGATTTTCTATCTTTTGGTAGTGAAAGTGAGTTGGTCAGGGTTTGTAAAAACATATACAGATACAACAACCCAGGTCAGCTTTCTGAGAACAATGGGTACAAAGTGAACGAAATGAAGGACGGATCTCGAGTGGTGGTAGCTCGTCCTCCATTTTCGGAAAGTTGGGTATTCTTTGTAAGAAAATTTGACAGTATCACAAAAGCTAATACAGAAGACCTCATTGTGGATGAGAACAATCAGCTGCCCATAGAGTTTATGAGATGGCTGATCAAGGGATGTCGTGTTACCTCAATTACAGGCAGTCAAGGGACAGGAAAAACGACACTATTAATGTCCATTGTGAAGTATATCAATTCATCTTTTACACTACGAATCCAAGAAATGTCTTTTGAGCTACAGCTCAGAAAAATATATCCCTTTAGAAATATAGTCACCTTTAGGGAAACACCTACCATATCTGGACAAGAGGGATTAAATCTACAGAAGAAAACAGATGGGACAGTCAATATTCTAGGTGAAGTGGCAGAGGCGGGCGTGAGTTCGTGGATGATTCAGATGGCACAAGTTGCTTCTCTTTTCACCTTGTTTACACATCACGCCAAGACCACAGAGAACTTAATTTTTTCCATTCGTAACAATTTGCTTCAAACCGGCGTTTTTAGCAACGAGAAAGTGGCTGAACAACAGGTGGTTGAGGTCATCAACTTCGACATCCATTTAAATAAAGCCATCACAGGTCATCGCTATATTGAGCGGATCACAGAGGTCGTCCCTTTGACCCAATATAAAGATTATCCACAAAACTATAAGTACTTTGGGGATCAGGGAGATAAAACTGTGGCCTTTATGGATACGATGACAGAGTTCTTTACACGTATGACAGATCGGAAGACTTTTGAAACCAGAGATGTGATACGATTTGAAAAAGGTAAATATGTTGTTGGACACCCTTTATCCTCAAAAAGTGAAGAGGAGATGAAAAAACAACTTACTGAAGGTGAAATTGTTGAATTTGAGCAATTTATCAGGAAAAATTGGGGAGGAAAACCAAGTGAATGAAAAAAATCTCATTACCCTTCTCTTTGGAATTGTTGTGCTTTTTCTCAGCATATTCCTCCTCGCCCTCAAGTTATCCACCGTACACAAGGAACCAATTCAAGTTAAAAATACAAAAAAGAGTCATTTTCTGATCACTTCGTACCATTTCTTTAGTCGGTTTGTGTTGACAAAAAAGTACATTCACAAAATCAGAACCCGCATTGAAATGCTCGAGCTTTCAGATAACTGGACGATTAATAAAAAAACAATGGGATTTACCTATATTTCTTTAGGGATATCCAGCGCTCTTTTCATTATCGTGATCTTACTAGATCAGAGACTTTATTTCATGATTATTGGCATTCTAACGATCTACATCGTACATAACCAAATCATTAAAATGCTAGTTGAGAAGATGGATGACCAGCTGCTGTTACAGTTTGAACGCTTTTTGGGAGATGTGAGACACCATTACCATGAGCATGGCATGATTGATGAGGCCATTTATGATGCGATAGAAGAAAGTGCCTATGAAATTTCACTACATGCAGAAAAAATGTATGAGGTGCTTTCATCGGAAGATGTTGAAGCGGCTTTGGCAGAGTACTATGATTTGGTACCAAATAAATATTTTAAAACTTTTCTAGCCCTATGCTATACGGTCCAAAAGTTTGGTGATCAAACTGTAGATGGGTTGTCCATGTTTTTGAGCAATATCAATTACCTCAAACAAGAAATTAACTTAGAAATATTAAAGAGAAGAAAAATCAATTATTTGTTCAAAAGCCTATCCATGATTGCGATAACACCTATTTTTTTCTTATCCGCCATTGAAAACTGGGCCAAAACGAATCTGCCAGAACTGAAAAGCTATTATGAAGGTGCCTTTGGTTTTGTGATCCAAATTATTTTGTTTTTCGCTGTCATTATTTGTTATGAATTGATAAATAAGATGCAGAGCCATCAAGATATTGATTTAGATTTTCCAAGTCGAATTGAGGATCGTTTGTTAAAATTTAAAAGTATTCGTAGGATGATTCACCACTTAGTCAATAAGGATTACAGCAAGGCTCAAAAGTTTGAAAAGGTATTAAAAACCTCAGGAGCAGAGTATTCCCTCGAATGTTACTACGTAAAAAGAATGCTTTATGCACTCATTGGATTTTTTGTATGTCTGATGGTTTTTATGAATATTCACCAAATTACCAAACACAATTTGCTTTATACGTCCCATGCGTTGTTGGTTGAGGATTATTCTGTGAACAAGACGGCCGAAGTGGATCTTATCGAACTAGATCGGAAATATATGATTGAGTTCAAAGGAAGAGAGTTGACCTACCAAGATCTTGAAAAAGAAGTCAGCTCTGATAAAAATATCAACAAAAAAATGGTTGCGGTCACAACTCAGCGTATTTTAGAGAAAATCAAAGCCTATGATAACCAGTATTTCAAGTGGTGGGAATTACTGCTTTGTCTCTTCATCAGTGGATTATCCTATCAATTTCCATATTGGTTTTTGCTCTTTAGAAAAACAATGGTTCAAATGAATATGGAAGATGAAGTGATGCAATTTCATACGATAATTCTTATGTTAATGAATATTGATCGGGTGTCAGTGGAAGATCTTTTGGATTGGATGAGCTTATTTGCCATAACGTTTAAAGAGTCCATCGATAAGTGTCTTAATAATTTTGAATACGGCGATTTACAAGCCCTAGAACAATTAAAAAAGGACGAACCCTTTATTCCCTTTGTAAGGATTGTTGAGAATCTCCAAGCAGCCTCAGATCTGATTTCGATTCATCAGGCCTTTGACGAACTTAAAATAGAAAGAAGTTATTATGGAGAGAAGCGTAAGCAAGACAATGAAATGATTGTCAGTAAAAAAGGCACATGG
>CAZJIO010000016.1:21554-37863 GCA_964546035.1 uncultured Eubacteriales bacterium
AAAGTTTTATTTAATCCTGAGGAGGAGAAAAAAATGAATGAAAATGTTTTAGGATTTATTAAATGGGCAGCGGGGATTGTAATTACTTTAGCCATTATTAGTATTGCTTTTATTGTGTTTAATATGGCAAAGGACGGCACTATGGAAGGAGCGCACAAGATTCAAGAAATGAACTCAGATATAGCAGATAGTGATGTTACTATTTACGACGAGACAGAAATATCCGGTTCAGAGGTAGTTAATGTAATCAGGAAGTTTGGCGATGACTTTTTAGGAATCCAAGTGATGACAGGTAAAAATGCTGCAGGTACTTGGTATGGCTATACAGTTGCCCTTACAGCAGACAAAGGAACAATCGGTGCAGCTGCTTCAAGTTCTATTTCAAATGCCATAGATGAAACGAGTAATTTATACATCAATCCGAATGGACGGTTTATGGGAAAAGTCTATAGAGATTCTAATGGGGCGGTTGTAGCAATCACTTTTGATCAGAATTAGGCGTAAAAAATGAATGAGAACATGCAGGAATTTTTATTTAGTGTAGCTTCCGTCTTTATTTTAATCCTCGCTCTAATCGTTTTCTTAACCATTGATCGAGAAACAAAATCCCTTAATGAGGTGATGGATAAGAGCATAGCTTCAGAAAGATCCTTTTATGAAAGCAAAACAGAGAGTGACGCCACTTATGTAACTGGAGCTCAAATTATTTACAGTATAAAAACAGGTCTGACCTGTGATTTTGAGATTGATGGATTTTTCATCATGAAAGATGTTGACTTGAATGTTTTTGATTACACCATCATTGACGCCAATAGGACTTATAGCGTCATCAATTTAATTAACTCGTCGGGTGAAATTATTCAAGTGACTTATAAGAAAAAGTGAAGGTACTAACTCATGGGCAATACGATTGGTAAATTATTTGCGGTATTACTGGCTGTCTTATTACTATTTATGTATCCACTACTCAACATGTATGAGCAACAGGATCAGACTAGTAGAATATTTGTCTTTACAGAAACAACAGCATTTGTAGATGCTGTTAGAAATGTAGGGCATCTATCGCCACAAATGTACGAAGAATTTATGAAGAAGCTCTCTGCAACGAATAATACCTATGAAGTCGCGCTTGAACTGAGGCATGAGCGGTTAGATCCTATTTATGTTGACCCACTAGATCCTGCCACATTTCAAGATGCTTATGCAGTCAATTATAATACCTATTATACCAAGGAAATAATGGAGCAATTATTTCCTGATGTGGGTGTGCAAACAACCGTTGATTTCACCAGTGGTGATTACTTTCTTGTTCGGATTGCTAATAAAAATAAGACTTTAGGCACTCGGGTTAAACAACTCCTTTGGGGTGGTGAATTGGCCACCCAAACTATTTTTGTTCAATATGGAGGAATGATCAAATGAAACTGATAGATTTGGTCATATTATTTGTGCTGATCACACTGCCTTTTCAAATGATTTCAGATATCCGTGCTAACAATCTTGAGGCAGTCACGTATAAAAAAATGGTGATGAATCGACTAATTGATACCGCTGTAGAAGATGGCGTGGCCTGTCTAGTTGATCGAGGTGAGGGAAGTAGCGTTTTGATCAATAAGGAAAAATGTGTTGATGCTTTTTTAAATACTTTGTATATCAATTTTGGTATTCTAGATGATCCACATGCAAAAGGAAAAATTGCTGGATATATCCCCGTCATTGTCATAGTGGATAGAGATGGGTTTTATTTTTATGCAAATGAGACCTATCATGATGATGATGGGTATTCTTTAATCAGTCAGGTCTGGCATCCTAAGACAACATTTGCCTATACTAAAAATCAATATGTGTATGGATTTACCCTTGATGATGAGGTGAGTGTATATGATCTTGCTACTGGGATTTTCTATGAAGGAAGACAAGGTGAGCTCAAAGGTCAAGTTCCAGCGGAGTTACTTCAAGATGACGTGCTTTTTGATCAAGTAAGAAGGCGCACCATTATTGAAACCTTACAACGAGAGGTAAATGATTATATCAATCACCACAATGAAACCGCCAGGCAATATGGTATCACCTATCAGTTCGCTTTACCTGTTATTGAAGATGAGACTTGGGAACAAACTATAGACGATGTGGGGATGTTAGCCTTTTTTCAAGGTATGCCCATGGGAATTGGGTCCTCTTATTATAACCAATACGGCATTGGGGGAGCACAACTGATTAAAGGGGAACGATTTTACCTACAAGCAGATGTGAGCAATGGGTTAACATATTATCATAGAGAAGATTGTGCATTGTTAACAGATAAAAGTAAAAGCTATAATCATCAGAGTCAATGTGCTTTAGAAGGGGCTTTTCCTTGTGATATATGTCAGCCATAGAGGATTTGTTATGTAAATAAAGATGCTGAAATATGACATTCAATATGTTATATTTAATATAAGAATCATGCATTAAAATACCAAATCAGAGAATTACGCATAAGGAGAAATATGACTAGAAGAATTAGCAAACTCAGACAATTTATGAAAGCCAACTTTGATAGTTGGGGAGAGGTTATCTCAGATCAAGACAAAAAAGTAGCTAAACCACCGTTGGAAAAGCTTGCACTTGGTAATGAGACCATTCAACTACCCGTTGTATCAGAAGATGATCTAAAACCAACAAATTTATTTGCGGCGCTGGTCAATAGAAAAAGTCGACGAAAATATACAGAGGATTTCTTAACCATACATGAACTATCTTTTCTCTTATATGCGACCCAAGGCATTAAAAGTGTCGGCAACAACAACGCCTATTCCTTGCGAACAGTGCCATCTGGTGGTGCAAGGCATCCTTTTGAAACGTACCTATCCATCCAAAAGGTCGAAGGCATTCAACCCGGCATCTATCGCTATTTACCCATTTCACACAGCTTAGAGTTTTTGTTCGAATGTGAGGATGCTCCTGAGAGAATCTCCAAAGGAACCTTCGATCAGAGCTTTGCAGGCAATTGCGCAGTGACGTTCATTTGGAGTTGTATACCTTATCGCAGTGAATGGCGATATCATATCTCAGCCCACAAAACCATGTTATTGGATGCGGGTCATGTATGTCAAAATCTCTATCTAGCCTGTGAAGGGATAGGCTGCGGAACTTGTGCCATAGCGGCCTATGACCAAGATTTAATGGATACATTTTTAAAATTAGATGGGGAAGATGAATTTGTTGTTTATCTAGCACCTGTTGGAAAGGTTTAGCTCATAGCTCCTCGGACAGAATAATTTGCTCAGTATTTTTCACAATATCCTTCTTAAACATTTCTACCATATGAGGAACTTCCTCAAGGATATCTGAATAGGTTTTGTTTATTTCAGTTTTGAATCGTATTCTAGCATAATCCACCCGTTCCTTCTGAGCAAATAGGCCAAAGATTGGGATAAAAGTAAAAACCACGGAGGTAAACCAATCAGCTGCACGATCATCAAAATTGCGCTGATAGGTGAGTTTCTTTTTAACAAAAGCATCCTCACTATTAAAATGGACCTGCACCTGATTGTTGTACAATGTTTCTACTAATCTGCTGTAGTAATCGTAGGCATTTTTCATATGTAAAAGGGTAGCTTTTTCAATTTCCACGAAACTCAAGCTCAAATCCGTATTCATTTGTAGCGCTAATTCTTTAACGATTACATTTCTATTGTAGAATTTCAATCTTCGATCGACTAAATAATGGCTTCTGTTTTTCCAGGCTGTAATTTCTTCTCGGATCATGCGGTCATAGATCAGTGGGAGTTTAGCCTGGATGTTTGTCCAAAGATTTTCCTGAATTTTAAGAATGACACCTTCTTTGCCAAAGGGTTCACGTGGTTGTCCGCCTAATAATGTCTTTTTTTCACTTGCAACACAAATGATATTTTCCGCTAATATCTTAAGTTCTTGGCGTAAAACAGCTACCATAGCAGCTTTCTTTTGCTCTGCACCTGGAACGTCTGCATGAGTTAATATAATGACCACATGATTGCCTCGGTCCATGAGGGGCTTAATGATTTCTTTGGTTTCAAAATCTTCGACACGCGCAGATTGAATGGAAAAGCAATAAAAAATCGTATGAAACCAGTCTTTTATTTCATAACTTCGGTCATGCTTTCCTACTTCTTCTAAGATGATGTTCTGCCATTCTTCGGCTTCGTTAGCCTCTAGCCCCCAAGAATCATAAAGATTGACAGTCAAGGTTTCCATTTGATGGATCTCTTTATGCAAGCCTTTTTGTGTCACAGGCTTTCCAGCGCCCTTTTCTCTAATTTCTTCACCATAGACATAATTAATGAGAGCACTCTTACCGACTCCAGTCTTGCCTATAATTAAAACGTTTGTCTCTAACATGGCGTAGCCCCTTATTTTTTAGTGAAAAATTGCTTTGAAAAGAGTTTAAATAATTCTGTGATATTTTCACTCGTAAAAACCTCGGGTAAGCTGATGTTTTTACCACGAAAAATAGCATCCGCATAGCGATAACTTAATTCAGAAATGGCATATCCCATAGTCGTCGTAAAACTAGTTGCAACAGTGCCATTGATGACAGAACCTATAACGGAACCTACACCTGGTATGATCTTAATAATACCTGTGATGAGGGTTTGTGCAACGAGTCTGCCTACGGAACTGGCTAGTGAGGAGCTCAAAAGGACTTGTACGCTGTTCTTTCCTTTATCTATGTGATAGGCATTAAGGATATGCATGGACATCGTCACTTGTAAAGGAACCAATAAGGCAGCATCTGGTCCTGGTAGGGGTGTGGCACCAATTAACAGAGCCGAAGCGGCATAAATCGGAACAATGGACTTATTAACCAAATCTCTTTTTTCTTTTAAGTCTATTTTCAGGGATTTGATAAAAGATCCTTTTAAGTTATCTCCTAAATGATCTAAGGTCCAAATTCTCAAGGCTTTCCAGTCTAAAAATGCTTCAGGTACCTCTTTGTTGATACTCAATCGAAAGTGTGGCAGCAAACTAAAACGTAGGCTGAGTACCTCAATTAATTGTGCAAGTTCATCCGCATCGACGGCATCAATTTGTGTTAAAAGAACGGCAACGTTAACATTTTTATCCATAACTTCTTGGATGGTATCTAGATCTAGGTCGGTGATGCGTTTATTTCCTGCAGAGATGCAGTACCAAACGATGTGAATGTGGTTGTTCATTTCAGCAGTTGCGTTTTTCTCATCAATGAGACCTAGGACACTTTCTTTGAAGTTGCTTAACTTTTCTTTTCCGATTTCATAACCTTCGCTATCGTATAAAACCACATCCAGGGCGTCTTTTTTGTATTCTTTAAACCCCTTTGTGACTGGCGCACCTGCACCAACTTCGGCGACTATTTCACCAAATAATTCATTGACAATGGAGCTTTTTCCAACGCCAGTAGCACCGCAAATTAATATGTTGGGCTTTTTAACGTTTTCTATCATTTTAGAATATTCATGGTCAAAATTAAAATCCTCTACCTTCATCTCTGTTTCTCCTTTTAACGGATAACCTTATGCTAAGACAAGCATACGCTTATTCGGCAAGATATTCAATGGGTACGATGATCAAACAGTTCCTTGGATAAAAATTACCACTTCTGAGCAAAATAACCGTGTTAACATTTCACAGGATGCTTTGAAAGAGGTGACAAAATGGCTAATACAGGTAAGATTGTAAAAGTAAGAAAAAATGGCGATGGAGATATTACCAATGTGATGCTAGAAGATGGTACTGTTTATCCATTAGATGAGGCGATCCGCTTGACTCAGGAAGGTAATATTGATGGTGTTAATGTGGGTAAGTCCAAAAGTGGGACACAGTTTTTAAGATCCGATCCAGATGGAGACCCCGATAATAATTTAGATCAGCTGCCAACATTTTAAAAGAAGCGATCACACAATAGATGTTCTGTTGTGTGATCGCCTTTATTTTTGAATTATGCTTTTTTCTCTTTATTTTTTTCTTTTTTAGTAAGGGGCTTCTTAATGGAATAGCCAAAGGTGCCGAGTTCATTTCCCAGGCCGAAGTACTTACCATGGGAGTAACAAAGGGGTCTTGCTTGATCTAGGTGGAATTTCTCACCTTCGTCCACATATGTAGGGTCCACGTGCACGGCCACCACTTCTGCAAGAAAGAGGTCATGGGAGCCAAGGGGTGTTATTTGAGTGACTTTACACTCAATGCATACGGGAGATTCCTTAATCAGAGGGGCTTTAACAATGGATGCTTTGTCTTTGGAAAGTTGAGCTTCAGTAAATTTATCCAGATCACGACCAGATTTCACACCACAAAAATCCACTGCCTTTACCATGTTCTCTGTCGTCAAATTAATGACGAATTCTTTGGTCCGCTTAATAATTTCATAGGAGTGTCTAGTAGGACGGATGGAAATTGTTACCATGGGTGGATTGGTACAAACGGTTCCTGCCCAAGCAATGGTTAATACATTATGGTTTTCTTCCGAATCCCCACAGGTGATTAAAACCGCGGGTAAAGGATAAAGCATATTGCCTGGCTTCCAACTCATTTTCTTCATATTATTTCTCCATTCATTACTTTATATATCCATTATACCTACTCCAAAATTGTCTGTAAAGTTATATTGATTGTTTGACTCGTTTATGTCGATAAATAATAATAGAGGTTGACATAGCATGGTATTTTTGTTAACTTAAGAAGTCATTTATCCTAATTCGAGGTTACACGAATGAAACGATTTATTGTTGCATTAACTTTTTTTGTACTAATTGTATCGAGTGGATTAATTGTTTTCTCTTTAAGCAGCACGAAACAATTAAACTTTGAAAGACCTGCAGTGCTTCAAAATGTGCAGGTTTATCCGTTATGCTTTTTATTAGAGGGGGATATGAGGTTCAATCCGATGCTCCCTTATAGAAATGAAGTTGACGTCTTTTCCATAGATCAAACAACAGCTGTATTTAATCCAGGCAGTGAGATTGCCCTTTACTTTGATAAAGAAGACATCGGTAATCTCTCCTATGAAATGATAGATCCTCTTACCAACGAAATAGTCGTAGCAGATAAAATCAGTCCTAGCAGTCTTGTCCTGGGTGACGGTGGAACCCATCTGAAGATCACATTGCCCGAGCTCACAAGGGGTAATCGATACGTACTGAAACTCATTTTAGAAAGCGGCTCTCAAAATATTTTTTATTATCAGAGCTTTACTGTTGGAGAAAATGATGGCGCAAACTTGCTAAAAGTGATTACAAAGGCTCATGAAGTTTTATTTGAAGGCAGTAACAAATACGAGACATACATTCAAGGCAATCGAGAAGGCGGCACCTTTTACCACGCAGACCAAGATTCTTCCAAAGATATTTTACTTTGGGGCAATTCAATCAATTTGGTAAAAATGAATGAGCCAGTTCCAAAAATCCTTCAATATGATACTGATACCAAACAGTTTATCGTCCAGCTGAAGTTTACAGTCGCCAAACGCATTAATTATGGCTTTGAGTACTGGGATTTTACTGAAACCTTTTCAGGAAAAATATCCGGTGACAACGTGACGATTACGGATTATCAACGGACAGGAAACAGGAAAAATGAGCCCTACTTTGATCAAGATCAATTGCGATGGGTGGTAGATGAAGGCGAAGTACATGAGGCGTCTGAGACTCTTTATTCAGAGGATGGGCGCTATGTGGCGTTTGCATATCAAAGCCAAGTCTATTTATTAGACAAGACTTATAACAAGTTGATTAAAATCTTCGGATTTGATGGTTTAAATAGCGATTACATAATGGATGAAGACGACCAGCAGGGTATAAAATTATTAAAACTTGAGAACAGTGGGCAGCTTCAGTATTTGGTATATGGGTATATGGCAGCGGGAAATGCAGCAGGGCATAATGGGCTTTTGATCAACAATTATTCTCATAAAGCCATGGAAAATGAAACCACAGCCTTTGTAAAATTACCGATGACCTTTGAAACCTTGGACTATGAAATACAAAACAGATCCTATTTCAATGAGGCCAATAAGCGGTTCTACATTTTAATGGATGATGGTATTTATGATTTAGATTTAAAAGAGCATACCTTAACAAAAAAAGCAAACACTTCGGGGTATTCCTTTAGTGAGCGTGATGGGTTAATTTATAACTTAGACAATTTATCAAAGGAAAACAAAGGCATCTATCTGATGGATTTAACGGCTAAAGAATTTAAAACCACTTTGTTGGCCTATGAAAATGAACATATTCGTGTGCTGGGTACTCAGAATGGAAAGCTAGTTGTTGGGGCCTATCGCTTAGATCAAACCTTTGAATATCTCGATGGACAGGTTTTTTATCCCTATAATAAGCTTCAAGTGTTAACTTACGGGGGGGAAGTGCTCCAAGAAATCAGTGCTCCACCAGATACCTTCTTTCAAGACGTAGAAATAAATCAAGAGGGCTTTATCCGCGCCGCAGGGTATGGATTGAGTCGCTCTATTTCAACCAGTCCAAACTTTAGTAAGGTCAACTATGTGCAGGTGAGCCAACAAGAGAAGGTATATGAGTGGGAAAAGGTAGAGCCGAAAATTAACGAGTCGATTCTACTTACGGATAACCTCAATGGGGTAAATCGAAGGGTGGTTAATTATGAAAGTGTGGCGCTAAATGCAGAGACCATTCCCCTGGTTAAGGAAACGCCACGGAACAAGATTAAGGTCATTGAGGCAGATGCGCGGGCGCTCTTCAACGTGTATGAAACGTATATGAACAGCCGTTTAGTGGGTGTTACCCTTAGATTTGATGAGGCTCTGATTAAGGCTAAAGACAGAGAACAAGTTTTGATTTATGAGAAGGATAGCACGGGTAAGCGAAAGCTTTTCTATGACAGTGAGGGGGTCGCTAGTGCTTTTTGGGAAGCGCCAATTATCAACAAGTACCCTGAGCTCTTAAGAGGCTGTGAGCCAGCAGCACTTGCCATGTTTTTGTCTTATTATACAGGTGAAAACATTGATAAAATGACTCTTGCAAATCAGATTAGGAAAGATGAAACACCACGAACGGCCGTTGATGGTATGTACTTTTTTGGGAATATGCATAAAGGGTTTGTGGGTAGTGTTGAGGATGGGTCTGTGCCTGGATTAGGTGTTTATATAGAACCCATATACGATTTAGCAAGTCAATATGTAGATGGCCTTTATAATATTACTGGCAGTAGCTTTGAAGAGGTTTTGAACTTTGTTGGAAAAGGAAGTCCTGCCATCGTCATTACCACGACAAATTTCAATGTGGTTTCAAGTAGCATGATCCAACAATGGATGACGGCTTCAGGGTATATGGAAATTACATTTAAGGAACACAGTGTTTTAATTGTGGGCTATGATGAGGAATATGTTTATTTTAATGATCCTGATATTGGCAAGCTGAATAAGCAAACCATAGCGGCTTTTAAGGCGGGCTGGATTAATCAGGGAAGTCAGGCTTTGGTCGTCCTTAAATAGATCGCGCAATAAAATAGACTTGTATTTAAAGAGAATTCATGTATAATAGAGCAAGAAACTTATCAGTCAGTTCGTTAACTACCATCCTGACTTAAAACAAAACTAGGAGAAAAAATGAATAGAAGTGTTAAATTTACGGTGCAAGCGGGTATTATCGCTGCCATTTATGCAGTCATGACCATTGCTTTCGCTCCCATTAGTTATGGACAGATTCAAGTAAGAATTTCTGAGGCTCTAACGATTCTTCCCTTTTTCACACCAGCTGCGATTCCCGGACTTTTTGTGGGATGTATCGTTGCAAATTTTTATGGTGGACTGGGACCTATTGATATCGTGTTTGGCAGCTTAGCTACCCTACTTGCAGCAGCCATTACTTATTTTGTTAGGAAATATAAGTACATAGCACCTCTTCCAGCAGTGGTTGTAAACGGTGTCGTAGTTGGTATTATTTTAAATGTGGTTTATGGTCTTCCTTTAATTGCATCCATGTTATGGGTTGCCCTTGGAGAAATGATTGCCTGTTATGGGTTAGGACTCCCTTTACTCTTATCCTTAAAAAAATATGGTAATAAAATATTCAGATAGATTTGTGAAGACATTTATACTTAAGGTATAGATGTCTTTTAATTTGTAATACTATTCATATTGACATCCATTATCATTTAGGATATACTGCAAGTAGTAACAGATACTACATGAAGTAGTTAAGGAGATCATTATGAGCAGACGTGAATGGAACAATTATTTAGGCGTTTATGCCACCCCTAATCATAAAAAAGCAGCAATTCAAGTGATAGATACAGTAGTGCCCTATGTTTTGTTACTCATTATATCCGTTTATTTATTTCAGGCTAAAACCTCTTTATGGGTGCTTTTACCTGTTGAAATCATAACAGCAGGGTTTATGGTCAGAGTGTTTATTCTATTTCATGATTGCACCCACGAATCCTTTGTTAAATCAAAAAAATGGAATCGTATATTAGGGACAATTTTCGGAGTTTTTGCTTTTACACCCTATGAATCTTGGAAGAGGGAACATGGGATTCATCATGGTACGGTAGGTAATTTAGAAAAAAGAGGGACTGGAGATGTGTGGACATTGACAGTCAAGGAGTTTCAAGAAGCAACCTTGTTTAAAAAGGCCATCTATCGTATTTTTAGAAATCCCATTTTTCTATTTGGTGTGGCACCGTTTTTCCTTTTCGCAATACTGAACAGGATTCCAAAGTTAAAGGCGAGCAAGAAAATTGTGTTTAGTTATCTGTTGAATAATTGTGGGATTGTTTTAGTAGCTTTTCTCTTATCAAGTATTTTCTCTTTGGAAGCTTATTTAGTGGTTCAGGCCACTATACTAGGAGTAGCAAGTACTATGGGTGTGTGGTTGTTTTATGTGCAACACCAGTTTGAAGAAGTTTACTGGGAAAATGATGGTGCATGGGATAGCGTGGACGCAGCCTTAAAAGGCAGCACCTTTTATCAACTACCTCTCGTCTTTGAATGGATCAGTGGCTGTATTGGTTATCACCATATTCACCACTTGAACTTGAGAATACCCAATTATCATTTGAAAGCCTGTTACCTTAACAATACAGAGCTAAAAAAAGTGAAGACAGTGACGTTAAATACAAGCTTTCATCTGGCTCTGTTGCAATTTTATGATGAGAACAAGAAAAAGTTGGTATCCTATAAGCAATTGAGGCTTGGTGGGGAAAATTAAGACCAAGGAGTTGTCAGGACGGGGCGGAGAGGTTGTCACGGGGACGGATAAATTGACAACTTGCAAAGCAAAGTTGTCAATTTATCCGTCCCCGTGACAACCTATTACTAGGAGGTAATCAAATGACAGTAGAAGAATTATTGGCACTGGATCATGCTTTTTGTGAAGCGGTGAGTAAACAAGGTGCAACCGCCTGGGCGAATCAGTTTGAACTGAATGGCGTGATGCTCGTAAAGCTTGGAGATAACATCCAAGGAGAAGCAAATATTTACGGGGCAATGAAGCCTTTTTTTGAGCAGAAAGGGTCTACCCTCAGTTGGTTACCTGAGAACGGAGGTATTTCTGACGCCGGAGATTTAGGGTATACCTACGGGCAATTCATCCGGCAGTACCGAAATGAAGCAGGCAGTAAAACCAAAGAAACAGGCAGGTACATGACCATCTGGCGTAAACAAGCCAATAACGCCTATAAAATAGAAGTCGATATGGGGAATTAGCTCGGTAGTGTGCTAACAAAGTGAAGCTTGACAAGTTCAAGAAATTCAGCTTATAATGAAGACAGTTAAATATTTAAATCCAATGATTGAAAAAAGTAAATGCCATGAGTTTGTTCAGCGAATCAGGGAAGGTGTGAGCCTGGTGAAATAGTGGTTTTGAATGGTTTCATGAGGAGCATGGTGAAATGTAGAGTAGCTATAGCCGTTAGTCCAACGTTAAGCGGATAGGATATGATAGTATCTGAAAAAGTGATTTGAGGTTAGACCTCTGATCTAAAATTGGGTGGCACCACGACACATCGTCCCTTATGCGGGAATGTATGTGTTTTTTTATTGTAAAAAATAAGGATTAGAAGGAGAAAAGAGATGTCATTACAACATGAATTTGGTCCCTTCGGAGGCCAGTATGTTCCAGAACCTGTTATTGTAGCTCTTAACGAGTTAGAGGCTGCTTTTAAAGACGCCATGAACGATCCTAGTTTTAAAGAAGCGTATTTGTACTATTTAAAGGAATATGTAGGAAGACCAAGTCCACTTTATTATGCAGAGAACCTCACCAAAAACTTGGGTGGCGCTAAGATTTATTTAAAGAGAGAAGATCTTAACCACACTGGCGCCCATAAGATCAATAACACCATCGGACAGATTCTTTTAGCAAAGAAAATGGGTAAAAAGAAGGTCATCGCAGAAACGGGGGCGGGACAACATGGCGTGGCAACGGCTACAGCTGCAGCCATGTTTAATATGGAATGTGAAATATTTATGGGTAAAGAAGACACCATTAGGCAACGTCTGAATGTGTTTAGAATGGAATTACTAGGTGCAAAAGTGACGCCTGTTAAAAGAGGTACTCAGACCTTAAGCGACGCAGTAGATGAAGCCATTGAACAATGGGTGGGACGTATTGATGATACTTTCTATTTATTGGGATCTGTTGTTGGACCTCATCCTTATCCAACCATTGTTAAAGAATTTCAAAAGATTATTGGGGAAGAGGCTTTTGAACAATTCATGGAAAAGGAGCACAAGCTGCCAGATTATCTCATTGCCTGTGTAGGTGGAGGTAGTAATGCCATTGGACTTTTTGCGGAATTCCTTCCACATGAGAGTGTTAAAATTATTGGTGTGGAAGCGGCAGGTAAAGGCATTGATACACCTGATCACGCAGCAACGATGACTTTAGGTAAAACTGGTGTCCTTCATGGTATGAGCACCATCTTCATTCAAGATGACGCCGGAAATGTGTCCCCTGTTTACTCCATCTCAGCGGGGTTGGATTATCCAGGGGTAGGTCCTGAACATGCTTATCTTAAAACGACGGGAAGAGTGCAATATGAATCTATCACAGATGATGAAGCGGTAAAGGCATTTTTATATTTATCTCAAGTAGAAGGCATTATTCCAGCCATTGAAAGTGCCCATGCCATTGCCTATACCATGAAATTTGCGCCAACCCTTTCAAAGGATGAAATCATCATCGTCAATGTCTCAGGTCGTGGGGATAAAGATGTTGAAGCCATTGAAAAGTTTCTTGAAACCTCTGAAATTGCGTTAATACAGAAGTAATTAGATATTTAGATGTAAATGAAAGGAGGTTGACCTATATGGGGTCAGCCTCCTTTGTTTTAGCCCTTGTTTAAATTGAGGGTTTTCATATCAATGATGCGAAGTGCGCTAAGAACTTCCTTTTCAAGGGATAAATTGGCATATTTATCCACCTCATTTTTATCTTTGGGACCATGTGAAAGAGAGGCAGGACCGCAGATGCAGCCGCCCTTACATGCCATGCCTTCAATAAAATTACCACCTAATTTATTAAATTTGGCCAAGGTTAAAGCTTTTTGGCACTCATCTAACCCGTTACAAACCACGGATTCTAAAGGCGGTTCAAGGTTCATGGTTGTGTAAACATGTGAAAGCGCCTCGGATACGCCACCGGACCTTGCAAATATTCTGCCAAAATAGGAAGCGTTATCTAAAATACCTGCTTCACACGCCGACACATCAATGTTCTTAGCATCTAGCAGTGCCTGTAATTCTTCAAAGGTCATGACGTAATCAAGATCTGCTTTCAAGGCATCCTGTTGTGCCTCCATTTTTTTGGCAATACAGGGACCTATAAAAACAATTCTAGCGGAGGGATCTGTTTGTTTGATTAACCTAGCCGTTGCAATCATAGGAGATACCGCTTGGGAAACGTAAGAAATCAAGTCGGGATGATTTTTATAAATATGTTCTACAAAGGCTGGGCAACAGGAAGAGGTTAAAAATTTCTTCTCCTGTAATTCTTCGTGGATTTGATGGGCTTCATAGTAAGCAATTAAATCGGCACCTAGAGCAGCTTCTACAATGGAGTGAAATCCGATTTTCTTAATGCCTGTAATGACCTGTTCTATTTTTGCATAAGTAAATTGACTGGATATTGAGGGCGCTATGATGGCATAGGTTTTATAGAGCCGATTGTTCTGGGAATGCATCAACAAGTCGATGATGTTGATGAGATAGGACTTGTCCATGATGGCTCCGAAGGGACATTGATAGACACAGGCACCACATTGGATGCACTTATCGTTGTCGATGGAAGCTTTTTTAGTATCCGGATCAATGGTGATGGCACGAGCCATGCAGGCTTTAATACATGGTCTATTCACTTCCACAATGGCATTGTAAGGGCAGGCATCGGCACATTTGCCGCATTCTTTACATTTCTCAGGATCAATAACGGCCTTCTGATGAAGGATACTGATGGCACCAAATTTACAAGAGGCAACGCACTTATGTGCTAAACAGCCACGGCAAGCATTGGTAACAATATATTTATCCACAGGACAGTCATCACAAGCCATATCAATGACTTCCACATGATTGGGATTATGAAGGTCACCCCCAAGGGCCACCTTAATGCGTTCATGAATAATAGCCCGCTCCTTATAAATACAACACCTGGTTTGAGCCTTGGGACCTTTTATGATTTTTTTGGGGATATTGATTAAATCTGAGTGGAGGGAATCGCTGTATTTAGCCCTTGCGACTTCCTTCAAAACGCTGTATTTAATATATTGAACATGGTTTTCAAAGATTCTCATATAATTTCTCCTAAATGTATGTAATCGTAACCTGCTTTCCAAGGGCTTTTAATTGTGCAATCAGTTCGGAAATAATTTTAAGTTTGATGTTAAAATCAAAAGGAAAGTCAGGGTTCTGATGCGCTGGATTAATGGCTTTGCCAAACCATATATTTAAATGGGTGCAATCTTCCATTAAGGTTTTTGCTAAAATTGAAGCGGCATCCGTTGGGGTGTCCTCCCCATCAATAGATAGCAAGTCTGAATCGTGATGTTTAATTTTTTCTAAAGCTTTTTGCAAGGTAAGGACACCCTCGGTGATAAGGTCAAAACCCTCTAAATAGGCGAGAGGAGGTACCTCTTTTGTCATGGTTTTTAAATCGACATGCAATGCTTTCTTCAATTCTCTTGCGGCTATATTGGCAGTGGTGCCCCCGCAAATTATTTTCTTACCCAAGGAGCTATCAAGTTGATGAATAATCCAAGGATCCATACTTTTATCCGTGGGTGGACCTGCGAAGAGATCAATATATTCTGCTTCTCTTACTTTAATAGTGAGTACAGAGGTGTCATCCCCGGGGTGGCTGTCATACAAATTGTCGCAGACATTGATTAAGTGGGTGGTGATGTTCTGGGCGGTTTTCTCCACAAGGTTCAAATCCATTAAAAAGAGATTGATATCCTCCCACTGCCAACCCAGATTAAGCCGTGCCCCAACACCGGCATGAACGGCACCATCACTGACTACAACAATCAAATCGCCAAGTTGTAGCTGGAGGCGACTTTCATAGATTTTTTTGCCATTGATCATCACTTCTTTTTTTTGAAGAGGAAAGATATACCCCTCCCGATAAATGAAAATGGGTGGATTATCGTATTCTGCAAGATACATATTGAGTTCGTGATCAATTTTAATAATAGAAAAAGTAGAATAAGCCAGTTTCCTCACCTGACATTCTGGTAAGGTGTTGACAATCGTATCCACAGTCTCTTCAATATCAGCACCTTCATGGAGCATGGTGATGGCAATTTTGGAAGTAAGGGTTGCGAGAATATTGGCTTTTACTCCGCTACCAAGACCGTCTGATAGCACGGCTATGAGCTCATTGTCGTCTTTGATCATCTCGATATGATCGCCACAAAGTTCTTCGCTAAATTTATTAATACTTTTGTAGGCAATGTCTAAAAAAGGCGTCATCTGACTTCACCTTCTTCACCTCGTACGATTTTTTGTAGCCTTGTTAAGGTTACTTTTGTTTCGGCAGTCGTTTCCCCTAATAAACTTGCAATTTCTTGAGCAACCCGCATTTGTTTATCGATGACATTTTGTGCCGCATTTAAGGTTTTTTCCTTTAAAATGAGGAGCTCTTTGTTTCTCTTTTCTTCATCCGTCATATTATGCATGATGCACATATAGAGATTCTGTTTAGGGAGATACATGATGTTCAGGGACACAACAAGGGCATATTTTGTATAAAATACTTTTTTCATGAGCATGTTCTCGCCACTTCGTTTAACCATCAAAAAATCTTCCTCGTCAATTATGGCGCTTATGGGACGACCA
>CAZJIO010000016.1:37894-49465 GCA_964546035.1 uncultured Eubacteriales bacterium
TTTTCAGCCGTAGGATTAAATTCTAGAACATTTAAATTCTCGTCTAAAATGAGGATAATGTTTGGTGAATGATCAAATATCGTATGAGTCATTCTTTCAGCTCGGGTGCGCATATAGGGGATACACATTTCTTTGTGAGACATACCCTGAAAAACAGCGAGTGCTTTATCTCTACAGGTGTCGTAACCACAAGCACCACAGTTCAATTCATCTTCTTTTGTGTACTTGCCAATCTGGTCTAAAATAGCAGTAATCTCGGCTTCAGAAGGTAAGGGGAGTTGAACGCTTTTATCGATAAAGGTTTTTTGCAACTTAAGTTCGTTAATATTATAACAATCATTGTTAAAAAAAAGGTCCTCTTTTAAATGCTGCTGTAAGCGTATGTATATTTCTTGTTGATGGACTTCTGAACGTGAGATGGCAGGTCCACCGATACAACTACCTATACAGGAGTTAGCTTCCACGATGACACCAGAGATTGTACCCTTTACCATGGAGTCAAATAAATCTTTGCAGGCACTTAAACCAGAAATTTTAAGAGGTAAATAACGATCCCCAATGGTTTCTTCTAGGTTTTTTAAGATACCGTTTTCAATGGGATAACATCGACCAATGTTCGAAGCAGCGTTGGTGAGGGCTGTATCTGGTAAATGGTCTAAAGTGAGCGCTTCAGCCAACAACCATTGATCAACTTCTTCAAAGGTGAGCACGCAGTCCAAGTGATTGGCTTGCTGATAGGAAACGGCTTCTCGTTTTTTAGAAATACAAGGGCCAATAAAAGTCACAAAAGTATCTGCACCTTGATAATTTTTAATGGCTTTACTATGAGCTACCATAGGTGAATCAATGGGAATCAGTGTGTCAATGAGACTCGGGTAATAGCGCTCAATGAGTAAGTTAACACTTGGGCAACAGCTGGTAATCAAGTTTGATTGGGTTGAAGTTTCAATATAGTCTTTATACATGCTGGTCACAATTTCAGCACCAAGAGCAGTTTCTTCAACGAGGTCAAAGCCTAGCCTATAAAGGGCTGTAATCAATTTCTTTGGATGCTTATAAATACCCAGGTAGGAAGGTGCTATGGAAGCCACGACTTTTTTAGTACTCTTTAAACTGTCTTTTACGCGGTCCAGATCGCTCACGATGTTTCTCGCATTTTGTGGACAGACCACAAAGCAATCCCCACAAGCAATGCAGCGGGTCTCATCAATTTGAGCCTGATCGTTTACGATCTTGATAGCCTTAACGCTGCAGTTTCTGACACATTTGTAACAGTTTTTACAGTTGGCTTGAGAGAAGTCCATGATTTTCATAGGCTTAATCTCGTTAGAATATTTTCTTTATAAAACAGCTCTACGGTTTCCGGCGATAGGGAAATCGTTTCTTCATCATTTACCTTAACCGAGACAGCATGGGTGCAATTGCCCAGGCAAAAAGCTGCCTTAATTTCCACGGATGCTTCCAAACGATCTCTCTTTAGTAAGCGTTGTAGGGATTCAATAATGAGGTAGGAACCTTTCAAGTGACAAGCACTACCGATGCAGATTTGTATAGATATCATAAATAGTCCTCCTTAAACATTGTTAAATATTTAACCACTACTATAATAACTGATATCTGCAGAAATTGCAAGTTTTGAATGCAAGACTGGAACGAAAGGGATTGTCATGGGGACGGAGAAGCGCTAAGGGAAGAGCGAAAAGAGCCAAAGGGGACATTTAATATTGGCTCCCTTTGGAGCCAATATTAAACGTCCCCTTTGGCTCTTTTCGTCTTCTTTGGCTCTGGATCTTTTGGGCTCTTTTCGATCCAGCACTAAAAAAGGCAATACCCTTCACGTTAGAGGGTATTGCCTTTCATTTTGCACTAATATCTACTTCAAATTTTCAGGATTCAGACAAAGCAGTTCATCAATAACAAACAGCCCATCTTTTCTAATTAGGACATCATCAAAATAAATTTCTCCGCCGCCGTATTCTGGGGTTTGGATGTAAACAAGGTCCCAGTGAATATCGGATTTGTTGCCATTATAAGCTGTAGCATAGCAATTTCCAGGTGTAAGGTGGATGCTGCCCATGATTTTTTCATCAAATAGGGTATCCTTCATTGGTTTCAATATATAAGGATTCACACCAATGGCAAATTCACCGATGTATCTAGCGCCTTCATCGGTATCAAGGACTTCATTGATCAGTTTGGTTTCATTGGCGGTTGTATTCACAATTTTACCGTTTTCAAATTCAAAAACGATCTGCTCATAAGTAACGCCTTGGAAAACAGCGGGTGCATTGTAAGAAATTTTACCGTTAAGGGAGTCTCTTACTGGAGCTGTGAAAACTTCTCCATCAGGAATGTTGACTTCCCCTGCACATTTAATGGCAGGAATTCCTTTAATGGAGAAGGATAGATCAGTACCAACGCCGACAAGTCTCACGCGATCGGTTCTTTCCATTAAATTAACCAAGTTATCCATCGCCAGTGACATCTTAGAATAATCTAAATTACATACATTGAAATAGAACTCTTCAAAAGCATCTAAACTAGAATTAGCCAGCTGAGCCATAGAATTACTTGGATATCTTAAAACGACCCACCTGGTATTGGGAACACGGATTTCATGGTGTACAGGTGTCATATAATATTTGTTGTAAATATTCATTTTTTCAGAAGGAACATCGCTGAGTTCTGACACATTGTCAGAGCCGCGCACACCAATGTAGCAATCCATGCCCTTCATTTGAAGACTGTCCCAGGAAGCCATCATTTCATATTGCTCCTGAGTTGCACCAAGGAGTAATTCTCTTTGTAGGCGGACATCTGTATATTTTAAGAACGGAATGCCACCTGCAGCATAAACTTCTTTAACAATTTGCTTTGCCAGTAGCTGAGTTGCGCTACCCACATATTGGATTAAAACTTTTTCGCCTGGTTGAACTTTACAGGAATAGTTCACAAGGTTTTTCGCGAGTACTTCGTTTCTTGGATCCATAAAATCTCCCTTTCAAAAGCTAAATGATTTTTTTCTTTCATCCCATTAAGAGGATGACGCTCATACTAGTATAGCATAAAACCCCTCAACTGCAACCAAAAGTAACCTTTTTTGTAAAAAATAGTGATGAAAAACCCCGCCTATGTGGTATAATGTGTAAGAGAAACCAAGAAAAAGGAGGGCTTTTTATGGAAAGCCTATTGATTAAAGATCTTTACAAAGAACCCAGTCGTTATATCGACGAAGACATTACTATTTCAGGATGGATCAGAAGTGTAAGAGATTCTAAAACCTTTGCTTTCATTGTCGTCAATGATGGGACATGTTTTAATACGCTTCAAATTGTTGTACAAAGCGATCTTGAGAATTTTACACAAGTATCCAAATTAAGCGTTGGTTCTGCGATTATCGTTGCAGGTAAGTTAGTAGCAACGCCACAAGCGAAGCAACCTTTTGAAATACAAGCCTCAAAGGTTGAAATTGAAGGAGAATCCACACCTGATTATCCTCTCCAGAAGAAAAAACATTCCTTTGAGTATCTGAGAACCATCGCTCATTTAAGACCAAGAACCAATACCTTTTCTGCCGTATTTAGAGTGCGTTCCCTAACGGCCTTTGCCATTCATCAATTTTTTCAAGAAAGAGGCTTTGTGTACGTGAATACGCCAATTATCACAGGAAGTGATGCAGAGGGTGCTGGAGAAATGTTTAAGGTTACCACCTTGGATATGGATAAGATGCCAAGAACAGATGGCGGAGCCATTGATTATTCCAAAGATTTCTTTAATAAAGAAACCAACTTAACCGTTAGTGGTCAGCTTAATGTAGAGACCTACGCTATGGCCTTTAGAAATGTTTATACCTTTGGACCAACCTTCAGAGCAGAGAATTCCAACACGGCTAGACATGCTGCAGAGTTTTGGATGATCGAGCCTGAGATCGCATTTGCAGAACTTTCTGACGATATGAAATTAGCAGAAGATATGCTTAAGTACATCATTCGTTATGTCCTTGAAAATGCACCCGAAGAAATGGCCTTCTTCAATCAATTTATCGATCAAGGCTTACTAGAGCGATTAGAAAATGTATTAAACAATGATTTTGCACAGATCACTTATACCGAAGCTGTGGAAATTCTACAACAAAATAAAGATAAATTCGAGTATCCTGTTACTTGGGGCTCTGATTTACAAACCGAACATGAACGGTATTTAACAGAACAAGTCTATAAAAAACCTGTATTTGTTACCAACTACCCTAAAGACATTAAAGCTTTTTATATGAAATTAAATGATGACGATAAAACCGTTGCGGCAATGGACTTATTAGTGCCAGGCGTTGGGGAAATCATCGGCGGTAGCCAAAGGGAAGATCGATTAGACGTTTTACTCGCTAGAATGAAGGAAATGAAGCTTAATGAAGAAGATTACTGGTGGTACTTGGACCTTAGAAAATATGGCGGTACAAGACATGCAGGCTTTGGATTAGGCTTTGAAAGAGCCATCATGTACATCACTGGCATGACCAATATCAGAGACGTTATCTCTTTTCCAAGAACAGTAAACAACTGTGAGCTTTAGTGAGTAAGTTCAAAATACGGGGTCAATAATTATGCATGCCAAATACAAAAAATGGATTAAGCCCTTTTTTGCTGCTGTGGGAATTTTCATATTAATCCTACTGCTTTGTTTGAGTTTCCTCTATTTGCGGAGCTTTAACATCGACTATGAGCCTAAAACCATTGCGCAGTTTTGGACTGAGAATAATCTTGGCAATAAATTTATCGCCAATGGCAACAAAATAGAAATTGAAGTGCCTGAAGCCATCATCAGTACTGAGGTGATGCTTCTCCTGCAAAAAATGGATTTTCCCTCATATTTTCGCGTGGATGGTGTTCAAGTAGATGCCAATAGAGAAATAATCAACATTAATGCTCATTTTCATGGGGTAAAATTTCCGTTTTCTTTGTCCTTTGAGCCTGTTATTGAAGAAGATCAAATTGTGGTCTACTTCAGTGAACTGGTGATTGGGTCTAATGGATTTAAATTATCACAAGCACCTTCCCAAAAAATGATTCAGGTTCTCTTTGGAACTGGTGAGCCCCTTAAAGTGGATTTGAAAAACGTCATTGACGTTAATTTTGTGCGAGTCAGCAGCATTGCACTGAGTGAAGGCAATTATATATTTAGTATAAAAATCGATGCGAAGCTCATAGAAGAAGATTTAAGTAGCATAAAAGAATCTGCTGACGAGGCGTTATTAAGTCTTTTCAGTAAGAGTGAAGTTGAAAGTGAAAGAATGGCGGCACAGTACCTCGAACATGCAGAAAAGTTAGGTGAGAAAGACGTTGAACAACTGATTAATGATGTGCTTTCGGATTCAGAAATTGCCAAGGATATTTTGTTATTAGCCCATTATGATGTTGCCAATGAAATGCTAAAAAAATATCAGAAATATCTCAAACACATCGATAAAAATGAATTGCTTGAGACTAGAAAAGAACTCTTAACTGCCGTACTAACACCTTATTCCACAAAAATAATGATTGGTTTAAAGGCTTATTTTATGAATGAGCCGCTTTATATCAATAAGGGACAGCCCTACCAACTTTCCACCAAAAAATCAATATCCGTAACGCAACTGGTTGAGGAACAAAAGTTAAAAGTGCCAATAAAAACCCTAGAGCATATGGCTTTTTGTTATGATGCTGCCAATGAACTCATGTTGATTTCCTACCAAATAAGTGCAGACTTATACCTCATTCTTCATGAGGGTGAAGCCATTACAATGACGGGTGAAAGTTATAGAAAAGCCTTTGTTTATGAAGAGACCGGTGAGGCAGATTTTGTTAAAGACCTGCCTACCTGGGAAAGCATCAGTGGGGAATTGGAAACCTATTTTCAAGAAGACAAAGTATTCGTGCGATATATGAAAGCCGATGAGAAATATGCCTTTGTAGTGGCATCTCCCAAAGTAAGCTATCAAAATTATTGGGTGTTTGCTCTTGAATTCAAAGAAGGTATTTGGCAAATATTAGAAGAAAATATTGCGTCTTTGGAGTTACTGAACAAGAAACATCCTCAGTTTAATTTAGATACGGTAACAGAAGAAATTGAAAAAGTTGAAATGAAAAATTTACCGGATGAAATGTTTGAGGTCATCTATGAAGACCTCCTCAATAAAAATATGATTCCATCCAAAACAGGCTATACCATCGAATATTGTTCTTATGGTAACAGTTATATTGACTTTCTATTATCAGATGGTAAGGAGTATGTCTACTTGGTCTATAGTAGGTACTTGCACACGGTTTATGAAAAGACAAAAGCTTTAGACATATGGAAAGATGTTCCTGATATCATAACTCTCCAGGAACCTCCCACAAGTTAAAAAAAGGCGATCTCATTGAAGTGGACACTTCATTAATGAGATCGTCTTTTTAGGATTCAAATTTCTGTTCAATTTCAAAAGTATTTTTATCACCTCTATATCGAGATATAGAATAGGCGATAGGTGTATCAAATTTATTAGCGCTTGTGGTATGTACCAACACAACGGCTGTAATTTTAGAGATCAACAACAACTCACAGTCTTCCTTAGTAGCCGTCGCTGCTTCAAGGGTGTAGACGGTCTTAGCTAATTTGGTATGTATATGCGTTGATAAGAGATCTGTTAGTGCTTCTTCATTTAAGTTGTGACTAAGGAGGTTCTTGCAAAGAGAGTAGGGTAAATACGTCTGACTGATGACTAAGGGCTCGCCATTCGCAAATTTTAGACGTTTTAAACTAATGACATCTGTGTTCATTGGCAGCTTGAGTGCTGTAGAAATTTCTGAGGAAGAGGGCATTGTTTTTATTTCAAGAACCTTAGTAGTTGGTATAAAGCCTTTGGCATGTATGTTATTCGTAAATAGGGACCTCTCTAGAGATAAATTGTGATGGACTTTGCTCTGAGAAACAAAGGTACCTCTGCCTTTTACCCGGTAGAAAACCCCTTCTTCTACGAGTTCAGCCAGGGCTTGACGAATGGTTGTACGACTGACGTTGAAGATATCGCAAAGATCGTATTCGGTAGGAATCATTTCTCCTGGGGTAAGTTCTTGGTGATGAAGCATATCGATCAGCAAGTTTTTAACTTGGAAATATAAAGGTATGGGCGCGGATTTGTCCAGCGTGTATTGTTTAAATAAGTCTAATTGATTCATGAGTCCAATCTCCTATTCAAAATGGGATTGTTTGGAAGGTTAATAATACTATTTTACACGATTTTGGTAAATAATCCAAGTCCTTTTAATGGGCTTATTTTTTACACAAGAATAGTGTTTTCTGTGAAAGATATGTTATAATAAGCTAAGCAAATTGACTTCATTAATCGATATAAAATTAAGATTATTTAGGGAGGCCATTCATGAAAAAAAGAATTGGTATTTTAACAAGCGGAGGCGATTGTCCTGGGCTTAATGCGGCAATACGAGGGGTGGCGAAAGCGTCCTACGGCATGTTAGATTGCGATATTATTGGCATTGAAGACGGCTTCAAAGGGCTAATGTTTGGCGTATATAGAGAAATGAAGCGGGAAGATTTTTCAGGCATACTTACCCTTGGGGGCACAATCCTTGGAACTTCTCGTACACCCTTTAGACAAATGAGAGTGATAGAAGACGATAACATAGATAAAGTTAAAAAAATGGTTGAAACCTATGAAGCTTTAAAACTGGACTGTATCGTTACCTTAGGAGGTAATGGCACACATAAAAATGCACATTTACTCAAGGAAGAAGGGCTAAATGTCATTGCATTACCTAAGACCATTGATAATGATCTTTGGGGCACCGATGTCACCTTTGGATTTCATAGTGCTGTCGATATCGCAACTGATGTTCTTGACCGAGTCCATACCACAGCAGATTCACATGATCGAGTTATGTTGGTGGAGCTTATGGGAAATAAAGCAGGTTGGTTAACACTCTACGCTGGAATCGCTGGTGGCGCCGATGTCATTATCATTCCGGAAATGCCTTATAGCGAGGAAAAAGTAATTGAAGCTATTGAAAAGCGTCGAAATCGAGGCAAAAACTTTTCCATTTTAGCCATTGCAGAAGGTGCAATTACTGAGGAAGAAGCGGCCATGAGTAAAAAGGATTTTAAAAGACATAGAGAATTGATGACCAATTCAACAGTATCCTATCGCTTAGCAGAACAAATCATTAATCGGACAGGCTTGGAAACAAGAGTCACAGTTCCTGGATACCAACAAAGAGGTGGCTCCCCTTCTGCCTATGATCGTCTTTTGGCAACGACTCTAGGCGCATATGCGGCAGAACTCATTGGTAGTGACAATTACGGCAATACGGTTTCACTTGTAAATGGCAAAGTTGTTGCCACACCTTTAGAAGATGTAGCAGGAAAATTAAAGCACGTTCAACCAGATGATGATTTGATCAATACAGCAAAATCTGTTGGCGTTAGTTTTGGGAATTAAAATTGGAACTTTATTTGTAGGAGGGTCATTATGGGCGTAAGATTTATACACACAGCAGATGTTCATATTGGTATGAGCTTTGCGGCAGCTAGCTTTGGTCATGTGCTAGGCTTAAAAAGAAGGGCAGAAATCAAAGAAACCTTTTTCAATGTGCTGGACACTTGTATAGAAAAAAGCATTGACCTCTTACTCATAGCCGGCGATTTATTTGAAGATGACTATATGGACATGAGTGAACTGAAGGATGTACAAAAAAAGTTTGCGAGTATGGAATCGGTGCAGATTGTCATTTGCGCGGGTAATCACGATGCCATTATGAACAGTGGTTCTAGCTTCAATATGGTCACTTGGAGTCCGAATATACACATTTTTAGTGAAAGCCTAAGTAAGCTTTCCTTGGAAGCACTTAATGTGGATATTTACAGCTTCAGCTGGAATAAAAAAGAAATCAGATCCATGGATTTTAGCCAGCTCAACATTGATGATCACTCCCGTGCCAATATTTTAATGTTGCACGGGGATATTTATACAGAAACCCCCTATTTACCCCTTAATATCTATGACCTCCTTGAAAAAGGCTTCGATTATATAGCTTTAGGTCATGTACATAAGCCTGATGTGGACAATGAAGGTTGGGCATATCCTGGTTCTCTTGAACCCCTTGATTTTAAAGAAACAGGCAGTCATGGTTATATTGAAGGTATGATAGAAGGTAAGCACATTGTTAAGAGGTTTATTCCAGCAGCAAAGAGATCTTTTGAGATCAAGAAAATCACGGTACATCCAGATTTGTCCTTTGAAGAGATTAAAGGCTTGTCTCTGAGTGAAATACATAAAGGAATGGAAAAGAAAAGTCTTTATCGCTTGATTTTAGAAGGTATTAAGGACGAAGATGTCACAATCAATAAAGCCATTTTAAAGGAAATATTAGAAACTCAAGTTTTTTATTGTGAAGTCATCGATCAAACCCAAAGCAATTATGATCTTGAGAGTATTAAGAGAAATAACCAAGGGAATCTCATTGGAGATTTCGTGAAATATATGGAAGACCGAGGTTTAGAAGATCCTCAAATTAAAGATGCCCTTTATGAAGGGTTGAATATCTTGCTGAGTGAGAAGGTGAGCGGATGATTATAAAAAAATTGATTTTGAAAAGTTTTGGAAAATTTCAAAATACCACCATCGACTTACTGGAGGGTATGAACCTGCTTGTGGGCGAAAATGAGTCCGGGAAGAGCACCATCCATCAATTCATTGAAGGGATGTTCTACGGTTTTTACAAGCAAAACATTAAGAACAAAAAAACCACAGAAGCCTATGACAAATACTACCCTTGGAACAATGCCAATGATTTTTCAGGAGTTATGCTCCTTGAAGATGAGGGTAGAGAAATAAGAATTGAACGCAGCTTTATGAAGAGTAAGGACACTGTGCAGATTTTTGATAATTTATCCGGTGAAAACATAACGGAAACCTATCCTTACGATTCTGTTACCAAGACTTATCAGCCCGCTCTCAAGCACTTAGGGCTAAATTTGCCTTCCTACCAAAACACAATCAGTATCTCACAACAAAAAAGCAGAACCTCTGAAGAGCTGATTAATGAAATTAAAAACAACATCATCAATTTAGGGGACACCAGAAGAGTGGATGTGTCCATTACCAATATTATGAGAACCCTAGCCGATAGAAAAGCGGTCATAGGGACGCAGCGCAGTAAAAAATCGAATTATGGTAAAACCAAAGAGACCATTGAACAGGTTGAAAGTGAAAAGCTAGACACACAAAAAATATGGGATGAAATTAAAGAATTGAGACTACAAGAGAATCAACTCACCTTGGAGCTTCAAGCTTTAGAAAAAACCAAGCAGCGTGTTCAAAGAAAAATGGCATTTCTCAAGGATCAAGATGGAAAAGAAAACTATGAGAAGGTCAAGCAAATTAGCGCTGAATTAAGAGAGCTAGATCTTCAGCTCAGCGAATTAAGTATCTATGCCAATGTTTCAAAAGACGAAATTAACGATATTTTGATTAAATTAAATAACAGTGATTTTCTCAAACGAGAGTATGAACAACAAGTGGAACGCGTTCAAGAAATGCGAGATAAACTCATAGCCACGGAAAATGAAATTAATGAAATTGATGGGGTCATCATTGAAATTGGCGCCTCAGAAAAAATATCTAGAGATGTATATAAATTTGAAGAATTTGAAAACAGTAAAAAATATACGGGACAATCCATAGAACCCAATCAAGCTGAAACAATGACCGAGGAAGTAAACAAAAAGATTAAATCAAAGAAGCGATTAAAAGGGTTTTATATCACCACACTTATTTTGACTGTGCTGTTAAGCCTTGTAAAAACCGTTGAATATGTGGGAGCTACTTTGTTAGAGGGTATTGGTGTTTTGGCTTCAGTTCAGGAGACGGTATTGGAAATTGTTCAAATACTTGAGGACTATAGCCTTATTTCTACTGGTGTCTTAGGTGTTATGCTGTTACTGACGGTGTTTTTGATTTTTAAAGCCCACCAAAAGAAAGCTGTCATAAAAGTGCTAGAAGTACAAATTCAGACCTTACATGAAAGTGAAGAGGTCATGCGCAATCGCATCAAAGACATTGATGATCGTCAAACTTTACTACTGAATAAGCATGAGTGTGGTGACATCGAAGCCTTAAGAGCTCTAAGGGATAAAAAGATTAAAGAAGAACTCATGTATCAAGACAATTATAAAAAAGCCAGACAATTAGAAGAAGATAAAGAAATGTTAGAGCATCGATTGACCAATGAATCGGAAAAGGCAGATGTTTTAAGACAAAAGTTATACCAAGATTCTAATTGGATTCAACAAATGATGGCCAAGCTTGAGCTCTGGAATGAAACGGATTTAAAAAATTGTGTGAGTCAATACGATACTTATAAAATGCTAGAAACACGAAGACAGCATAAGACCTATTTGCTTTCAGAAATCACAAGAGGTAAGTCTTATTTGACTTTAGAGCAAGATGAAAATGATCTTACTGAACAACCGGGAAATTCTAATGAATCCTATGAATCCAACGAATCATTTGAAAGTGAAGATCCAAGTGCTTTTGAGTTG
>CAZJIO010000017.1:0-8570 GCA_964546035.1 uncultured Eubacteriales bacterium
ATGCCTTCGGCTTGCTCTTTGCCAAGGGGCTGTATGCTGAATATCTGAAGCGGGGCAAGGCATTTGTTGCGGATTATGACCGGCTGCTTTCGGTAACCGGCAAAATGAAGCTGGCGGACGTAGCCATGACCATTGGTATCGATATTCTACGTAACTATGCGGACTGTTTTGTATCCTGTCCAGATTATGTTGCGGCTCAGGGTATGAGAGTGTTATCCTCACCTTTAGGGACGGATTCAAGGATTGTTTCTGGAGAAAGTGGCGCTGCGGGCTTTGGTTTAGCCTATGAAGCCATGGTTAATAAAGATTTAGCCCAATTAAAAGAGCAGTTGAAAATTGATGAAAACTCGATCCTTCTTTTCTTTAACACAGAAGGGGATACGGATCGTGAAAACTATCATAAAATTGTTTGGGATGGTTTATATGCCAGACCCAGTAAGTCCTAGAGGAGGTGCTTGTCATGATCAACGAAGAACAGAAAACAGCGGTGATTGAACTTTGTCAAAAACTCGTCCAAATCCAGAGCTACTCAGGGGAAGAAAAAGGGGTTGGCCTGGCACTCAAAGCATTTTTTGAAAGCAATGGGTTTGATGAGTTCCATACAGACACTTATGGAAATGTCCTAGGCATCATAAAAGGCAGTCGACCCGGGAAAAAGGTGTTATTTGATGGGCATATGGACACAGTTCCTGTGGAAAATGAAGAAAAATGGACCCACCCACCCTACGGCGCTGAAATTTCTGAAGGTAAAATATATGGCAGGGGTACGACGGATATGAAAGGTGCGGTTGCAGCCATGGCTTGTGCTGCGGCTAACTTTGCAGCACAAACGGGTAAGGATTTCCCAGGAGAAATTGTTGTAGCAGGGGTTGTTCATGAGGAGTGCTTTGAAGGGGTAGCGGCTAGAAGCATTAGTGCTTTTGTAAAACCAGATTATGTGATCATTGGAGAAGCCTCTAACTTGAACCTTAAAATAGGTCAAAGAGGTAGAGGTGAAATTGTGGTAGAAACCTTTGGTGTTCCTGCCCATTCAGCTAATCCAGAAAAAGGTGTTAACGCTGTCTATGCCATGAGCAAAGTCATCGATGCTATTCGAGGGATAGAGCCTAACCAACACAAAGTACTGGGGAAAGGTATTTTGGAACTCACAGATATCAAATCCAGTCCCTATCCAGGTGCGTCCGTTGTCCCAGAGTATTGCAGGGTGACTTATGACAGACGACTTCTGGTAGGAGAGACAAAAGAAAGTGTGCTGGCTCCTATTCAAGAAGTGTTAAAGGAACTGATGGGTAGAGATGAGAAAATTCAAGCAAAGGTCTCCTTTGCAAAAGGACAGGAAAAGTGCTACACAGGCCAGCTGATTTCTGGGGAGCGGTTCTTTCCAGGTTGGCTCTTTGATCAAGAAGAGGCATTTGTACAAGAAGTATTGGGTGAATTGAGAGACATGGGATTTGCACCTGAGATTACTCAGTATAATTTCTGTACCAATGGCAGTCATTATGCCGGTGAAGCGGGTATTAAAACCCTTGGTATGGGACCCTCGGTGGAAAAGTTGGCACATACCATTGATGAGTATGTGGAAATAGAACAATTGACCCAAGTCACAGAGTGCTATTACGGGATCCTGAGAGCCTTGCTCAAGGAGGTATAAAATGTCTGTACTCATCAAAAATGCAAGAATTATAGATGGCAGTGGTAAGCCGGGATATATAGGCAGTATTTATACCTTGGGCGAAAGAATTGAGAAAATCATAACAGAACAAGAGGATGTTAGGGTTTATGAAGCGGAGGCACAAAAAGTCATTGATGCTACGGGACTTGTAGCTGCTCCAGGTTTCATAGATACCCACAGTCACAGTGATTTGAAGGTGTTGGTAGAACCTGAGCTTTTGCCCAAATTAATGCAGGGCATCACGACGGAAATATTGGGTCAAGACGGCATTTCCATGGCACCTCTTCCTAAAATGTTTATAGAGCCTTGGCGAAAAAATTTGGCAGGTCTTGAAGGGGAAAGTGACGCTATAGATTGGACATATGAAAATACTGAGCAGTATTTGAAGATGATTGAAGCGGCAAAACCCTCGATTAACGAAACATATCTTCTTCCTCATGGAAATATCCGTATGGAGGCAATGGGGCTTTCAAACAGACAACCCACAAAGGAAGAAATTGAGAAAATGCGTGAGATCACCAAAAGGGAAATGGAAGCTGGTTGTATAGGCGTGTCCTCTGGATTGATTTATATGCCCTGTGCCTATGCCCAAACGGATGAAATCATCGAAATCTGTAAGATCGTTAAAGCTTATGGCGGTATTTTTGTAGTCCATCAAAGGAGTGAAGCCGACGATATTTTAGCCTCTATGGTAGAAATTCTGAGAATTGGCAGAGCCTCTGGCGTGAAAATTCATTTTTCACATTTTAAGGTGTGTGGAAAAAATAACTGGGATAAGCTGGAGGAAATGTTTGACATACTGGATGGCGCTGTAGCAGAAGGTATGACAATATCTCTGGATGCCTATCCTTATGTTGCAGGCAGTACCATGCTGGGGGTTATTCTCCCACCTTGGGTCCATGACGGAGGGACCGATCAGTTGGTTGAGCGTCTTAAGGATGGGGAGCAGCGAAAGCGAATGCTTCAGGATATCGAAACGGGACTACCTGGTTGGGATAATTTTATCGATTTTGTGGGTGTAGAAGGCATTTATATCACGAGTGTTGCTTCTGAAATCAATAAAAATGCCATAGGACTCAGTCTTAAAGAACTGGGAGAAATAAAAGGGAAGCTGGCGTTAGAAGCTGCCTTTGACCTGTTAGAAGAAGAAAAAAATGGCGTAGGTATGGTGGATTTTTATGGCACTGAGGACCATGTGGTGCGCATTATGCAGAGGAAAGAGATGAATGTGTGCACGGATGGACTGCTGTCGGGTAAGCCTCATCCAAGGGTATATGGCTCCTTTCCAAGGATTCTAGGAAAATATGTCCGAGAAGAAAAAGTCCTTACCCTCGAAGAAGCTATTTATAAAATGACTTATAAACCAGCAAAAACCTTTGGAATTATAGACCGTGGACGGATAAAGGAAGGCTATTTTGCTGATTTGACCCTATTTAATCCTGAGACGGTCATCGATCAAGGGGATTTTATCAATCCAGATCAAGCGCCCATAGGCATCGAATATGTACTGGTAAATGGGCAACTATCCCTAGAGAAGGGCATTCCCTTAAAAGAGAGAAGTGGAAAAGTCCTTCGTGGAAGTAGAAAAAAAGTTTAAAATAAATATTGACTGTTTGACCAAATAATGATATATTGAAATCAGTTAATTTACTAGGCGACCAAATTTGGCGTCACTAGCAGCACTTATACAATAACCAACCAATACAAAGATGTAGATGGTATCCCTTAAAAAGGATATGTCTGCATTTTTTTTGTTTTCAAATAAAGCCATCGTTAGGAGGAGTCCCTATGAGAGAATTTTTAAGAATGGAAAATATGACAAAGAAGTTTGGAGAAATATATGCCATTAAAGACATCAACCTAACCATTATGGCAGGGGAAGTGCACACACTTCTTGGCGAAAATGGGGCTGGCAAAAGTACCCTCATGAATATTTTGATTGGACTTTACCAACCCAGCAAAGGAAAAATTTATCTCGGTGGTCAAAAGGTTAAAATCGATTCCCCATCTAAGGCGGTAAAGCTTGGCATTGGCATGGTGCATCAGCATTTTATGCTTGTGGAAGCTATGACGGTTTTTGAAAACATTATCCTAGGCAGTACAAAGGATGCGTCCCTCTTTATTAAGAAAGAGGCAATCAAAAAAGAGATTCTTGCTTTAGCAGATAAATATGGATTAGATATTGAAATCAACAAAGAGATTACTGAAATTTCTGTAGGAGCCCAACAACGTGTGGAAATCCTCAAAGCCTTATATCGAGGGGCTGAGTTGCTTATTTTAGATGAACCCACTGCTGCATTAACGGATCTGGAGGTTGAAGGACTGTTTAGAATCATCAGAAAGTTAACAGACGAAGGGAAATCTGTGGTTTTCATTTCACATAAAATGAGAGAGGTTCTAGAAATCAGTGATCGTATTACCATTCTTCGCACAGGTCAAACCATCACAACCTTGGACAATGATAAAACAGATGCAACCGCCCTAGCCCACTTGATGATCGGTAAGGAATTGGTCAGCAGTGATTATGAAAAAGTGTTAGAGGCAAAAGAAAATGTTATGGCGCTGGATCAGGTGAGCTTTAATAAATCCTCTAAACATAATGGGCTAAATGAAGTATCTTTAACCGTTGGAAAAGGCGAAATCCTAGGTATAGCAGGGGTAGATGGCAATGGCCAATCACAGTTGGCTCAAGTGGTGACAGGGGTACTTACGCCTAACAGCGGGCATGTGTTTTTGAAAACAAAAAAAGTAGCTAAATTCGCTCCGGTGGATTTTATCAACCATAATGTTTCCCATATTCCAGAGGATCGCAATAAGATGGGCTTGATTGGCAATATGACTGTCAAAGAAAATCTGGTTCTGAAATGTTTAGAAAAACCAAACATGTCATACGGAAAAGGATTGTTTTTGAAGAATAAAGCCATGGTGACCTATGCCAATGAGATGAAAGAGAAATACGATATCCGGTGTGCTTCCATTGAACAAGAGATTAGAAATCTGTCTGGGGGCAATCAGCAAAAGATTGTTTTGGCCCGTGAACTAGAGGAAGAGCCTGATCTATTGGTGGCGGTTCATCCGACCAGAGGACTAGATGTTGGTGCTACAAAATATGTGCATGACAAAATGATTGATTCACGTAATAAGGGCTGTGGCGTATTGCTCATTAGTGCTGATTTTGATGAAGTACTCAAGTTATCAGATCGAATAGCCGTCATGTTTGAAGGCCAGATCGTTGGTGTTTATCCAGGGGAAAATCCTCCAATAAGAGAGATTTCACTGGCAATGGCAGGGAAAACACAATAAATGGGAGGAAATAGGATGAACAACAAAAATCGACTCATTAAAATACTTATACCCTTAGTTTCAGTGCTATTTTCTTTCCTAGTTGGCGCCCTATTGATTGCCGGAATCGGTGGCAATCCTGCGGAAGCCTATGGTTACTTATTTAGAGGTGCTTTTGGTAGTAAAGCCAATATTGGCGAAACCATTGTAAAATCTGTCCCTTTAATTTTCACAGGTCTAGCGGCTACTTTTGCTTATAAATGTGGGGTGTTCAATTTAGGAGCCCAAGGACAGTTTGTTATGGGTGCTGTTGCAAGTATATGGATTTCTACAAGTTTGACGGGAGTTTCTAGAATGCCTTTACTCATGATTAGTCTTACCTTAGGAGCTTTAGCAGGTGGACTCTGGGGAGCCATCCCAGGCATTCTCAAAATTACTCGAGGGCTTAATGAGTTAATCGTCAGTATCATGTTAAATTATGTAGCGATTTTATTTATGGGTTATTTATTTACTGGCCCTCTTAGAGAAGGCAGTGTGCCACAAACAACGGCAGTTACCTATAAGTTAGCTAGAATCATTGAGGGAACGAGAGTACATACAGGGATTATTATTGCTTTGATCATAGCAGTCGCTATTTACTATTTTCTATTCTATACCTCAAGTGGTTTCAAGCTTCGGGCAGTAGGATTGAACCAGACGGCGTCACGCTTTAATGGTTTTCAAGTCAAGAAGATTATGTTAATCTCCTTTGTTATTTCTGGCGCGATTGCTGGAATAGGAGGGAGTGTAGAGCTCCATGGCACACAATTTAGGTTGCTGTCTGGGTTTGGTGAAGGCTACGGTTTTGATGGTGTAGCCATTGCCCTCATTGCACAACTAAATCCCATCGCCACCGTGCTCATTGCCTACTTATTTGCTATTTTAAGAACAGGTGCAACCACCATGCAGGTAGGAAGCGGTATGCCAACCTCAGTAATTGATATTATTCAAGCCCTTGTCATTGTCTTTGCTGTGGCAGGAAGCGCGCTGACAAAGCTTCCTAAAATTAGACAATTCTTTGTCAACATCTCATCAAAGAAGGAGGACGCACAATGATGGAATCCATTTTAAATATGTCATTTATGAGTGAATTGATGTTATCCACAGTTCGTATGGCCACACCTATTTTGATCGTAGCTTTGGCAGAATTGTATTCTGAGCGAGCAGGTCAAGTGAATATTGGTCTTGACGGCATTATGGTCTTTGGTTCCTTGATTGGTTTTCTGGTTTCTTATATGACGGGCAGTCCTTACCTTGGGATTTTAGCAGGCGCTGTTGGAGGTATTTTAATCAATATGGTTTATGCCTTTTGTACCATACACCTGGGCGCTGAACAAATTGTTTACGGTATGGCGATTAATATTTTCGCACCAGCCTTAGCCTCATTCATTTACAAAATCTATTTTGGGATCAGTTCTTCCTTGGTACAAGCGACACTTATGGCGTCGGTGCCAATCCCCTTTTTAAGTGACATTCCAATCCTTGGGAGGGTGTTTTTTAATCACACACCCATTGTGTATTTTGCTTACTTGTTGGTACCACTGACCTTTGTATTTTTTAACAAGACAAAGGCGGGGTTAAATTATAAAGCGGTAGGTGAGTATCCTAAAGCAGCAGAATCCTTAGGTATTAACGTCATTCGTCAAAAATATCTGGCTTGTATCATTTGTGGTGCAATAGCAGGTGTAGGAGGCGCCTATCTGACAACTTGTTATATCAGTACTTATTCAGACGGAGTTGTCTCAGGACGCGGATTTATTGCCTTATCGGCGGTTATATTTGGTAGATGGATGCCTGCTGGCGTATTGGTGGCAGCCTTACTCTTTGGCTTTGCGGATGCTTTACAGCTTAGGTTACAGATTATGAATTCGAATGTTCCTTATCAGCTTTTGGCAATGATTCCTTACCTTTGTACCTTGTTTGCCCTTGCATTTTTCGGCATCAAAAAAGCAGGACCCAAAGCAAATGGAAGACCATATTTCAGAGAAGAAAGATAATTTTAGGCAAAGCCTTTGATTATATAAACACATTAACAATGAATTAGGAGGATTTTCTTATGAAAAAGAATTTATTAGCATTGATTTTAACATTAGCCATGGTGGTTTCAATCCTAGGAGGATGCAAAACTGCTGAGACATCTACTAAAAGTGACGCGACTACTGAAGGTGCAACAACTACAGAGGGCGCAGCAACTACAGAAAGTGCTGCACCAGAAAAAACCTACAAAGTTGCGATGATTTGTGACTCAACAATCGCAGACGGCGGATGGGGTGCAGCCTGTTACAACGCAATGGTTGCAGCAGCTGGAAAAACTGCCTTTGAAACACAATACACAGATGGTCTTTCAAATGCAGACTTTGCTTCTAGTATCAGAAGTTATTGTGATTTAGGGTTTGATTTAATCTTCGCACCAGGCAACCAATATTCTGACGCAGTAAAAGAAGTCGCTGTGGATTATCCAAATGTTAGCTTTGCTCTATTAAATGGTACTGTTGAAACAGATAATATTGTATCCCTTTTACCAGATGCAGAACAAATTGGTTATATGGCAGGCGCTTTAGCTGGTCTTATGACAAAAACAAATAGTCTAGGCTTTATTGGCGGGTTGGAACTCGATACAACAAAGAGAAAATTAGCTTCTTATGAAGCAGCTGCAAAAGTTGTTAACCCGGATGTAGTCGTTTATTCTGCTTATGCAGGTTCTTTCAGCGATTCAGCTAAAGGTAAAGAAATTGCTGGTTCAATGGTTTCTACCAATGATGTGGATGTGATGTTTGGTGATGCCAGTGCAGTGGATTCTGGTGCTCGTGAAGCGTTAGCAGGGCTTGAAGGCAGATATGACATTGGTCAACCAAGTGATTTACTTGCAACACAAAAATCAGACGTAGTCATCAGTAGTGTGGTAACCGATAATGCAAGCATGATTCAAATTTGCATGGAAGATTTGAAAAATGGCACATATGGCAATAAGACCATTTATGGTAACCTCACCAATGGCGCATTAAGCGTAGGTACTTTTAGCGCGGCTGTACCAGAAGACATTCAAAAAGAGTACATGGCAATTATTGAAAAGATTAAAGCAGGTACCTTTATTCAGTAATAGGAAGTGCTTGTCAATTGTAGGCGAGTAAGGTAATATAAAGACATATTCATATCTTTAATGGCGGAATTCTCCATAGAGGAGTCACTAAGAGGGCTTCCCTAGGTGGAATTCCGTCTTTGCTGACATAGGAGGAAAACATGAAGGAAATAGGGGAGAATATGTCCACCCAAGAGAAGATCATTGATGCTGCACTTGATGTCATAGAAGAAAAAACCATTAGTGAGACGAGAATGCGTCATATTGCAGAAAAGGCAGATGTCTATCAGTCCAATCTTCATTATTACTATAAATCAAAGAAAGAACTCCTATTGGCGGCTCAAAAGAAAGTGGCCTTGAGATGTATTGAGATCAGACAAGAGGTAAAGGCGGATTCTAAAGATACTTTGGAAAGTCAATTAGGAGTATTTTTGAAACAGAAACTGATTTTCATTATGAAAGAACCCAAATACGATTATGCAGAAATAGATTTTTGGA
>CAZJIO010000017.1:8592-16036 GCA_964546035.1 uncultured Eubacteriales bacterium
TGATCAAGATTTTAAAGAAGAATTTAAGCGATCCTTTTATGGATGGCGTAAGGAACTTCAGGATTTTATCGCGTTATATGCACCTCATTTTGAAAAGGAAAAACAGGTATTGTTAGCCAGTTTGATTATTTCCTTATTAGAAGGGGCAACGATTCAGTATTTAATCGACTCAGAGGCTTTTTCAGTCGATGCTTATTTTGATTATTGTAAAGGCTTGATTATACGTGAAATGAGGTCGTAAGACTCGGTTTATCTTAGAGATCATAAGGGATTTTTCCTTAGGATCTTTTTTTTTGCTCAGGGGATAGGCCTAAATAACCAGCTTATTACCTCTCAATTAAGTTGACATAATATACTATTATTGTTAACATAATAGTATTAACAAATACAAATAAAAGGAGTTGGTTGATGTTGAAGAAGTACTTTGAGAAGAAGAGCTTATTTACATGGATACTTATTTTTATTTTGGTATCGAATAGTTTAGTTGGCACGTTGGTCTTTGCAGCTGGGCCCGATAGAACGGCCCCTACAGCGCCTTTAAGCTTAAAGGCTACAGCTATTACAGATACAACAGCATCTCTTGCATGGTTGGCTGCATCTGATAAAGTAGGGGTGAAATCTTATGTTATTTATAGAAATAATGTCGTTGTGGGAAATACATCAGGTACCACTTATGAAGTAAGTAGTTTACAACCTGGAACAACTTATCAATGCGATGTAAAGGCGAAAGACGCTGCGGGAAATGTTTCAAAATCCAGCAACATCTTAACAGTAAAAACTTCTCAAACGGAACCAACAACGGAAGCAACGACGGAAGTGACGACGGAAGCGACGACAGAAGCGACGACAGAAGCGACGATGGAAGCAACGACAGAACCGACGCCAGAAGCAACAACGGAAGTAACAACGGAACCAACAACGGAACCAACAACGGAAGCAACGACAGAAGCGACGACTGAAGCGACAACAGAAGCGACAACAGAAGCAACAACAGAGCCAACCAAGGTAGTGGGATATTATGCCGCTTGGTCTGCTTATTCAGGTTTTACACCTGACAAAATCGATGCAAGCAAGCTTACCCATATCATTTATGCCTTTGCAAACATTGGTAGTGATCTGAAAATTGCTCTAGGCTATCCAGATATCGATCCATCCAATTTTACGAAACTAAATGCACTCAAGAAGACTTATCCTAAATTAAAAACACTCATAGCAGTTGGCGGCTGGACATGGTCTGGAAAATTCTCAGATGTGGCACTATCCGATGCCTCTAGAACAGTATTTGCCGATAGTTGTGTGGATTTTATGGTGAAATATGGATTTGATGGTGTAGATCTAGATTGGGAATACCCAGTAAGTGGTGGATTATCCTCAAATATAAAAAGACCAGAAGATAAGCAGAATTTCACTCTATTGCTTCAAAAATTACGTGAAAGACTTGACGCTAGAAGCCTCATAGATGGTAAAAAATATCTATTAACCTTTGCAGGTGCAGCAGGTAGTTTTTATATCAACAACACTGAACTAGGCAAACTGCATCAATATGTCGACTTTGGAAATATCATGACCTACGATATCCATGGCACCTGGGACAAGTACACAGATTTTAACGCCCCCCTTTATAACAACAGCGACACATCCCCTCAGTACAAATGGAGTGTTGACTCAAGTATTAATGCATGGTTAAATGCAGGCTTTCCAAAAGAAAAGCTCGTCATGGGAGTCCCTTTCTATGGTTATAAATACAATGCTGTTGTAAACACCAATAAAGGCTTATATCAAACTTACACCGGCGGCTCATCACTGAGCTATGGCAATATTGTCGCCAACTACCTCTATACACCAGGCTATACCAGGTATTTCCACCCCCAATCCATGGTCCCCTGGCTATTCAATGGCACAACCTTTATCAGCTACGAAGATGAACAGTCCATAACCTATAAAGCCCAATACATAAAAACAAAAGGCCTCGGAGGCGCCATGATCTGGGAACTCAGCCAAGACCCTAACAGAATTTTACTAAACGCCCTACATAACGGGTTAAAGTTGCCATCATTAGACTAAAAAAATAAACCAAAAGTACCGAAAGAGCCAAAATTAAACGTCCCCTTTGGCTCTTAACGTCCCCCTTGGCTTCAAAAGAGCCATTGGGGACGTTTAATTTTGGCTCTTTTTAAAGGATGTGGTATGTTGTAGAATTAATATACAAAATTGCCACACAATTAACACATAAGGGCGCTATAATGTTTTCGAGTTTGGTAGGATTAATAGCATATAAGTGGAGGGATATAAATGGACGACAATAGGACAGTGACAAGTGAGGCGTTGATTTTAAAGCTGCGACAAGAAATCAACAAGGTCATTATAGGACAAGATTATATGATTGATCGGATTTTGATTGGGCTTCTGACTGGGGGGCATATTTTACTGGAAGGGGTGCCAGGACTTGCAAAGACTTTGACGGCTAGTACTGTGGCTGAAGCGGTTGGGGTGAAATTCAATCGGATTCAGTTTACACCTGATTTACTGCCTGCAGATATATTAGGTACAGAGATTTACCATCAAAAAACTGGGGAATTTGTGATTAAACAAGGAGCGATTTTTTCTAATTTGATATTAGCGGATGAGATCAATCGTGCGCCTGCAAAGGTTCAATCAGCTTTACTAGAGGCCATGCAAGAAAAACAAGTGACCATTGGGGACACGACCTATCCTTTAGAGCGACCCTTTTTAGTCATAGCAACACAGAATCCGCTGGAGCAGCAAGGCACTTATCCGCTTCCAGAGGCGCAGCAGGACCGATTTATGTTAAAGCTTAAAATTAAATACCCATCAAGAGCTGAGGAAAGAGCCATTATTGATCGCTTCACAGTCGGGAACTATATAAAACCTTCTATGGATCAGATTCTCTCAGCCCAAGATATTTTAGAGTTGAGTGAACAAGTCAATAGCATCTTTGTAGATGAAAGTATTAGAAATTATGTGTTAGACATTGTGCTTGCCACTAGAGAACCATCCCCTTATATTGCCTGCGGTGCTTCCCCTCGTGCCTCTATTAATCTCATTAAGGCAGCAAAGGGTAGAGCCTTTTTAGAGGGCAGAAATTATGTGATACCAGATGATGTCAAGGCCATGGTCTATGACGTGTTGAGACACAGGATCATCATCACTTATGAAGCAGAAGCCGATGATTTACAGGTTGAACAGATCATAGGAGATATCCTTGACAGAGTGAATTTGCCATAAAGAAAACAAGAAAGAAGGGAACCTAAGTGCTTTCAAAAGATTTAATTAAAAAGATTCGGCACATTGAAATAAAATCTAAACGCTTAGTGGATGAAATTTTTTCTGGTGAATATCGGTCTAATTTTAGAGGAAAAGGGATGGAGTTTGAGGATATTCGGGAATATTATCGCGGGGATGATGTGAGAAATATTGATTGGAATGTGACTGCTCGCTATGACAAAGCGTATGTCAAACAATTCAGTGAGGAACGTGAACTCAATATATTTCTCATGATCGATATGTCCCATTCCAATGACTTTGGGAGGAAGAGGGAACTGATCGCGGAAATTGGTGCTACAATATCTTTTTCAGCTACTAGAAATAACGATCAGGTGGGATTAATTTTATTTACAGATCATGTGGAGAAATTTATCCCTTCTCAGAAGGGTAAGCGTCATGTCCTATCCATTATCGATATGATTTTAAGCTTTCAACCAGTGGCAAAAGGAACTAAAATTGAAGCGGCTCTGGCGTATTATGATAAAATCATGAAAAAAAGAAGTGTGCTATTTCTGATTTCAGATTTTATGGATGAAGGGTACAGTCAAGCCTTGAAAAGTTTGTCCAAAAAGCATGATGTGATCATGATTCGCGTTATGGACCGCGTTGAAGAAGTCATTCCTTCAGGTGCCATATTCACCTTTGAAGATCTTGAAACAGGGGAGCTCCTTACCCTGGATAATCTGAAGTCCGAAATTAAGTTGGAGCCAACCAAAGGTTTGAATAAAAACAATATGATTTCCATTTATACAGATGAAGACTATGTTAAAAAGCTGAAATTATTTTTCGGGAGAAGGGGTATAAGATGAGAAAAATGAGATTAGGTTTGAGCTTGCTTGTATGCCTTTTAGCCATCGGTATGTTGAACAGGTCTGTTTTTGCTGAGGAAAGAAATATTTACATCGGTGATATCATCACCCTAGAAGTAAAAACAAAAGAAATGGGTGAAGAGGAAATTCGACAAGCCTTTGAAGCCTTTGAAGTCGTTGAGTTTCTGGCATCTAAAGAGGGTTATATCATTAAATTTCGGACCTTTGAACCGGGTGAGAAAGAAGTCGTTCTGGGTGACCAAGCCCTGCATATTTCAGTTGCCTCTACCCTTGATGACCTGAGACGTGAGGATATATACGAGGGTGAAATGGCGCCAAGATCCGGGGATTATCCTCTGAAATGGTCTTTGCTTTACGGTGCTGTGTTAGCATTATTTGTTATCAGTGGTTGCTTATACGCAATCAGCACGTTTAGAAAACGTCAATATAAAGCTCTAACGCCCTATGAAAAATTTGTCTCAGCACTTGAGAATATTCATCCATCAACGCCTTCATTTTTAGTAGACATGACCATTATATTTAAGAATTTTCTTGAAGAACTTTTAGACACTAGAATCATCGGGAAAACCTCTCAAGAAATGATGTTAGAGCTTGAGGGACTACCTCAAACAAGTCCCCATCACCCATCCATAAAGAATTGGTTGAAGGTTTGTGATGGCTACAAATTCAGTGGGAGATCCGTGGAAAAAGAGGCCGGAGATCAATTGCTACAAGAATTAAAGGTAATAGGGTCAGTTATGAGTAAGATGAACGAGGTAGAACGATGATGAGACTTGCAAATGGGTATTTTTTGTTGTTAATTCCTATAGTAATCTATTTCTTTTTGAAAAGGAAAAAGCGATCGGCTCTAAAGTTTTCGAGTGTGCAACTCCTAAAAGGGAAGAGCTTAAAAAAGAAGCATTTCTATAAAATTGGTAAATACTTGGTCTTATTTGGTGTTTTGATACTCATTTTAGCATTATCAAGGCCTCAACTACCCAGTGACAATCTACACGTTACAGAAAAGGGCATTGACATTGCAATGTTGCTGGATGTTTCGGGTTCTATGGAATCTGTGGATTTTGAGCCTAATCGACTTGAGGTTGCAAAAGAAACCATTCAAGATTTTATTGATGAGCGCATAGAAGATCGAATAGGTCTTGTTGTATTTGCGGGAAATGCATTTACAAGGATTCCATTAACCCTAGACCATGAATTATTAAATCAATCCATCAAAAGTGTAGATGTGTCCTCGGTTGGTGAAGATGGAACAGCAATTGGAATGGCTATTTCTGTTGGGATGAATCGGTTAAAGAAAAGTGAAGCGGCTTCTAAAATCATGATTCTCGTAACAGACGGGGATAACAATGCAGGGGCCATTGACCCGGTAACAGCCAGTGAATTAGCTCAAAAGCTAGGGATTAAAATATATACAATTGGTGTGGGTACGGATAAAACCATCTTGCCCGTACAAGTTTTTGGTATAACCAAGTACCAACAGGTGGAAGGTGGGCTCAATGAAAGCTTGCTTACTGAAATTGCAGAGACAACGGGTGGTGCTTATTATCGAGCAAAGGATGCCAATGCATTGACTCAAATATTTTCAGAAATTAACCAATTGGAAAAATCCAATTTTGATCGAGATGCCTTCAGAGACTATAAGGAATTGGCATTTGACCTAATGAAAATAGCTTTAATGTTTCTAAGCGTAGGTCTGATATTGGATCGATTTTACTTTGTTCAAATACCTTAATGGTGGAGTAGGAGTGAAGAATTATGACTTTTAAGTTCCTAAATAATATCATCTTTATGCTGATTCCTATTCTGCTGCTTATTTTCATGTTTTTAGGTGGGCGAAAGAAAAAACGGATTCTCCTTAAGTTGAGAATTGATTTGGCGATGAAGGGTGAAAGGCTACGTGTTGTTGGTATGGTTTTAGGCTCTGTTGCTATATGCTTATCATTATTAGGTCCTCAACAGATGATTGGAAAAATTGAGGTAGAAAGGGATAGTTTAGATGTGTACATTTTAATGGACACATCTAAAAGTATGCTGGTTGAAGATGTGGCTCCGAATCGACTCGAAAGAGAGAAGCAGATTGTTAGTCAAATCATTGAAGGGCTTGAGGGCGATCGGATTGGATTCATTCCTTTCTCTTCTTCGGCATACATACAGATGCCCCTAACGGATGATTATGATTTGGCCAACTTATTTCTTAAAGTTGTGGATACAGATATGATCGGCGGTGGCGGAAGTGATGTGGGTAAAGCAATTAGTCTGGCCCAGCAATCATTTGATCGAGCAAGCCTTGGAGACAAAGTGATTCTCATTATTGGTGATGGTGAGGAGCATGAAAAAAACAGTGAAAAGGTTCTTAAGGATCAGATGGATGATCAATTGAAAGTGTATACAATGGGTGTCGGTACCCTTCAGGGTGGTTTGATTCCTGAATATGATGAAATCACTGGTCAAATTAAGGGGTATAAGACGGATGGGCAAGGCAATCACGTGATGTCAAAATTGGATGATTCGGTTCTGAAAGGGTTGGCGGATATAGGAAAGGGTGAATACTATCTTGCTTCTATGAATGGAAGTGAGGTCGACGCCTTTTTATCAGATATAAAATCCCTCAAAAAAAGCGGCTCAAAAACCGAGGAAATCAATCGTTATAAACAACTTTATCAATATTTTCTTGGTGCTGGAATGGTGCTGTTTTTAACGGCGTATCTCGTGCCCGTTAGGAGGAGAAGTCTATGAAAAAAGTTTTCCTGATATCGGGGATCATTACATTAATAATGACTATGGCCACCATTTCTGGCTTGATTGACTTGAATGGGACGGTAGATACAGCTATTGCCAAAGGGAATGAATTTTATGAAACTCAAGATTATCAAAAGGCGAAAGAGCTGTATGCTAGGGCCATTGAAGTGGATGCAAAGGAACTAACTGCCCATTATAATCTTGGTTTAGTGGCATATGTTTTGGGTCAATATGAAGAAAGCGTGACCCATTACAAACTAACACAAGATGCTTATAAGGAGCTGGGTAATGCTTTGTATCGACGAGGGAGTAGCATGGAAGATGCAAATGGGCAAATGGAAATATATCAACTGGCCCTTGAACAATATCTTGCGGGTATAAAAGCATTTCCTAACGATATAGAGATGAAATATAATTACGAGTTTCTAAAGAAGATGATAGATGATATGAATCAAGAGCAGAACCAGGAAGAGCAGAACCAGGAAGAGCAGAACCAGGAAGAGCAGAATCAGGAAGAGCAGAATCAGGATGAGCAGAGTCAGGAAGAGCAGAATCAGGAAGAGCAGAACCAGGAAGAGCAGAACCAGGAA
>CAZJIO010000017.1:16099-19224 GCA_964546035.1 uncultured Eubacteriales bacterium
TCAGAATGAGCAGAACCAAGACGAGCAAAATCAAGATCAACAAGAGCCATCAAGTTCAGAACAAAATGATACAACAGACCAACAAAGCAGTGAGGATCAAGCCCTGCAACAGATACTAAAACTATTAGAGCAGCAAGAAGAGGAAAGTCTTAAGAATAATCAGACGGTTATAAATGGGGGTAAGGAGGAAGCATATGATTGGTAAGAGACATCTAAGAAACATCAGATCCATAGGCATTTTATTTCTGATCATGACCCTATGTATCGGGTTTACACCCTTATTAGTTTACGCAGAAGAAGGCAGTGTATATCTAGAAAGCGACGCCCTTAACCTCGAATTAGGTGTCAGCACGAACGTGACACTAACCATAGAAAACATGGAGGGTGCGAAGTTTAAATCTATTGAAGGGTTGGATAATTTTGATGTGCTATCCAGTGGTCAATCTTCCAACACTCAAATTATCAATAACGAGATGACCACCCAAATACAATTGAATTTTAGCTTAATGCCAAAAGCAGTTGGAGACTATCAACTCACCGGAACCATAGAATACCAAGGTAAAACCTATACGACAAATAGTTTGGACCTACATGTCAGTGAAAGAAGTGAGAGCTCAGAAGATGAAGCCTCAGATTTATTTGTTAAAACCACTTTATCCAAAGATTCAGCCTATTTTGGTCAAAAACTTATTTTGACTTATGAATTGTATTCTAGATACAACATTGAGGATTACGGTTTCGTCGATGAAATGAAATTAGATGGCTTTATTGGAAAAGATCTACCCACTGAGCAATTAAAAGCCAACTATGAAACCATCAATGGCAATAAATATGTGAAGTATGAAGTTAAAAAAACGATTCTGACACCCATCACCACGGGTACCTTAAAGATTCCTGCCTATAATTTCCAAGTAAATGTAAGCACAGGTGACTTTTTCAATTCCTCCCAAGCGGTTTATCTAACCACAAAGGAACAAGAAGTACTGGTGCAGCAATTGCCCCTTGACCAGCAACCCAATAATTTTACAGGACTTGTCGGTCAACTGGAGATCCATGCAGAATATAGTGGGGATGAAGTGGCATATGGGGAGTCATTGACCCTGAATGTCACGTTGTCAGGAGACTGTAATCTAGAAATTCTAGATGCCCTAGACTTTAAAACCCCTACAGGCTTTACCCAATATGAAACAGAAAAAGATTTAAAAGAAGACAGTTCCAACAATCAATACCACGCACAAAAGGAATTTGAGGTCATCCTTGTTCCACAAGCTACAGGCGAGATAATCATTGAACCCATCACCATCTCTTATTTTGATGATCAGGAGCAACAATACAAAGAGCTTATCGTGCCAGGAAAAACCATTCAAGTGACAGGAGAAATGCCAGACGCTTCCTCTATACCATCTGACTCCAAAGGGCAAACGGAATTGGAAACCATTTTAATCACCCAGATTAACCCAACTCAAATAGACGACACTTACTTTGAAATTAAAAAAAGTCATGTCTACTTAGTGATGACCGGGTTTGCCTTAATTGGGATAGGACTTCTTGTGGTATTCATTCTCTACAAGAGACGTGTGAAAATGGACCCCAATTTACAAGAAATGGTTAGGCGTATTCAAAAAAGTAAAGATCACAAAGCGGCTTACGATATTTTAAATGAAATGATTAAGTATCAATATCTGATTAGCCTAAAAGCTTCTAGTCGAAGCGATATTCAAAATCATATTAATAACCAAGCGTTGGTAAATGCACTCTTTGAAATGATGGATTATACAGAGATGAGGCATCGAAATGAAGGTTCAAACTGCTTTGATTTTAAGGAATGCATTAAAATAATAGTTAAGGAAATGAAATAAAATTTAGATAGAGAAGGATTCCTTTGTCAAGCCAAGGAATCCTTTCTTTTTTTGATATCAGTGGTGGTATAATAAAAGGAATTACTTTCAAAATGTCACAAAAAGCCAATTACGATTGTTATATAGTTAAGTTATGATTACAGCGTCAAAAGCAAGTTGTTCTAATTTTGATACAACATATTGTAGATGATTAAAGATTCATCATACAATATGTTGTATCAAAAAGAACAACTATATGCTTTTGACGCCGTAATCAAGTTATAGCTTAATTCATGAAGAAGGGAGAGAATAAGGTGAATGATATTGATGAGATAGTGGTAGCTGTTCAAAAAGGATGCGATGATCAATTTGAAAGGATTGTTGAAGACTATCAAAAACAACTGTTTCACTACATTTACTGCATTGTTGGCAACGTACATGACGCAGAAGATTTGCTTCAAGATACCTTTTTTACGGCGTATAAAAAGATTGGCCAATATAAAAAGGATAAAAGTTTCTTAGCATGGCTTTACAAAATAGGGCGTAACAAGAGTCTCAACTATTTGAAGAGGAGCAATCCTAGCCGATTAACTGATTTAAACGAATGGGAGCAACTATCGCAAAATAATGTGTTAATGACTACACCTAATGATATTCACGAAAAAGTGGGGTTTGTACTAAAAAAGCTTAATATTACAGAGCGTGAAATCACACTATTACATCTTGTTGAAGAAAGAGATTACCAGGAAATGGCATTGATTTTAGGTAGAAGTCAAGCCACCTTAAGGAAAAGATTCGAAAGAGCGCGTAAAAAGTTTCAAGAATTATACAACAATTATAGCAAGGAGGATGCTTATGGAAGCGATGAAACAAGAGTTGAAAAGCTATTTCAAGTATAAAGCTGAGGAGATTGATGTTACAGAAAAAGTGATGCGTGAAATAAGTAAGGAAAAAAAGGTCAAGAACAAAGTTAAGAAGCGGGTTTTAATTCTGAGTTTTAGTTTGCTATTACTCATTTTCACAGGATTTATTACGAGTGGTTTACTAGAAATCAGAAATCAAAATGGGGAATTGATCTGGCAGTTTAATAAAGTGTCAAATGAGATTTCTGGATATGCAAAAGATGCTGACTTGGTATTTGAGACACTCAATGTCTCGGAAGGTACGGGGGTTGAAATCTATACAACCTTCGATAATCCAGATAAGATTATCGTTCTTAGACAAGAACCCGTTCGCGTGGCAAGCTTGGAAGATTTAACTCAAGAAATGAAAGATTATTTGCAAATC
>CAZJIO010000017.1:19243-19592 GCA_964546035.1 uncultured Eubacteriales bacterium
TTTTCCAAATGCAGCATAAATATCAATCAAACGATATTGTTGTTGATTATCATTATGCACATCTCTCTGAAGAGGAAACACTGGCTCTTATTTCTGAGGGTGATGGGAGTGAAACAAAGATTGCCTATCGTGAAGCTAAAAGACTGGATACCATAAGTGGTATGGTTGCTGAGTATATGAAAGGTGAAAGAAAGCTGCAAATCATAGAGATGGATTGGTTAGGAACGACGATACATGGCTATTTGGAAAATGAACAAAAGATTCAGATACAAGACCTTGAAGCCATTTACAGCTATACCAATGGATATCATGATGTGATTTGGATTGAGGAAGGGAAAATGATCAACGT
>CAZJIO010000017.1:19607-46508 GCA_964546035.1 uncultured Eubacteriales bacterium
ATCAACGTTTTACTAGAAGGTGAACAAAATGATAAAGAAGAAATTATTCAACTAGTAGAAGCAATGCGATCTGTCAGTTAGAGCGGAGCCAATAAGAGGAAACACCCCCTTGACCTTTGTGTGAAAAAAGGCAAGGGGGTGTTCTATTTATTGGCAATTTATGCTATACTTTTTCTTGGTAATCTAGAAGAAATGGGTAGGGGGAAAATAAAGATGAAAATAAAGATGAAAATCAATAATAGCTTAACACGAAGCATGATGAAGTATGGACATATGTATTTGTTAGGGATTATTGCCGTTATATTCGTAGACTACATACAGTTGTATATTCCTGAAATAACAGGTGTCGTAATGGATGGACTTGAACAAGGGGTGCTGGATTTTGACGATTTAATTGCTTATATTGTCAAGATCCTATTGATTGGTGTAGCCATTACAGTTGGACGATTCGTATGGCGGTATTTTGTTTTTGGCACTTCAAGATATGTTGAGAAAGATATGAGGGATCAATTTTTCGAGAAAATGTTAAGACTATCCCAAAACTTTTTCAATAAAAACAAAACAGGTGACATGATGGCCCACGCCATTAATGATTTAGGAACCATTCGTATGCTAGCAGGTCCTGGCATTGTGGTCTTTATTGACACGACCCTCTTTACGGCTTTGGTTCTGTATAAGATGGTGACCTATGTGGACATCCGTCTCACACTCGTTGCGATTATTCCCATGCCGCTCATTGCTTTGAACAGCCTTTTTGTGGGTAAAGCGATTAGGAAAAGATACAATGATAAGCAAGCGGCATTTTCAGAAATGACCGAAATGGTTCAAGAAAACATATCGGGTATCCGAATAATCAAGGCATTTGTTCAAGAGTCCAAGGAGATGATTGCCTTTAATATTACCAATCAGAAGAATTATCATCAAAATATGAGGGTGATTCGTTTGCAAGCTTTGATGCAGCCCATTGCAACCCTTGTTGTAGGACTCAGTATTGTTTTGGTACTTGGGTATGGAGGTTATTTAGCTATGATTGGGGCTATCACCATTGGTAATTTAGTAGCCTTTGTACAATATTTATTTATGCTGACTTGGCCCATGATTGCCCTGGGGATGGGCATCAATATGTTCTCCCAAGGGATGGCTTCTCTAGAAAGAATCGAGTCCATTTTAGCAGAAAAAGAAGAGATTTATGACCAAGAATGTGATAGGGGTATTGGCCACCTTGAAGGAAAAATTGAGTTCAGAGATTTAGATTTTGCCTACAATGAGGGGACTGTGGTGTTAAATGGGATTAATGGTATGATTGAGAAAGGGCAAACCATTGGTTTGATTGGTCGGACAGGTAGCGGAAAAACGACCTTAGTCAGTTTGCTATCAAGACTGTATAACCCACCTCAAGGCAGTATTTACATAGATGGACATGAATTATATGAAATACCCTTAGAGATTTTACATAAAGGTGTGATCTGTGTTCCTCAGGATCATTTCTTGTTTTCTGAAACCATTGGAAATAACATTGCCTTCGCCCAGCGCTCAGCCACCCATGAAGCCATTGAAGATGCGGCAAAAGCTGCAGTCGTTCATGAAAATATTATTGATTTTCCTGAAGGTTATGAAACCATAGTAGGTGAGAAGGGTGTTACGCTATCAGGAGGGCAAAAGCAAAGGGTTTCTATTGCCAGAGCGCTCTTGTTAGCAGCACCGATCTTGATTTTAGATGATTCAGTTTCGGCGGTAGATACCCATACAGAAGATCAGATTCTGAAACAACTCAAAGACAGAAGACAGGGTAAAACAACTCTTATTATCGCCCATCGAATTTCTGCCATAGCTCATGCGGATCAGATTTGGGTTTTTGATGAGGGCAAGATTATAGAAACAGGTACCCATGATGAATTACTTGCCCTTAAGGGCATATATGATACACTCAACACAAAACAACAATTAGAAGAAGAGCTTGAAGCCATCGATTAAAAGGGGTAGAGATGAAAAATAAAGAGAAGGTAACCATAAGTAAAAAATTGGATTGGTCTAATTTAAAAAAGATGTTGCATTATTTGAAGCCCCATAAGTTCAGTTTGATTGTCTCCTTGCTGCTGTTACTCTTGATTATCGGGCTCGAACTTGGTAGACCAGTCGTACTAGGCAGAGCTATAGATGAAGTGTTAACAGGATATGACCATCCTTATGGGTATGTTGAAGGAACGGATCTAGCAGATGACGATGCCGTTCAAATTGGCGATTACCTGGTCAGTTTAAAAGCGCTTCCTGGGCAGGCTCTTGGAAAAGTTATTTATGAGCCCAACTTAAAGGTGAAATATTACTTCGTGCCGGTGCAAACGGAAGAGGTTTATAAAAGCATCACGGGTGCACATATTACAAAGGTTGAAGAGCAATGGATGGCCACTCAAGATGGGGTATCCTACCCAGCTGTTCCCATTTCACAGGAGGCTATGAAAGCCCTTAGAAAAGGGGATATAAGTGATTTATTCATTTATATCGTCCTGTTTTTAGCCATTATTGTGAGCAACTTTTTGCTGTCTTATTTTCAGGCACTGAGTCTTAATTACACAGGTCAGAAAATTATTTATAAAATTAGAGAAGATGTTTACGGACATCTTCAGTCGTTGAACCTTCAATTTTTTAATGTTAGACCAGTGGGTATGTTGGTGACAAGAGTGACCAATGACACCGAAACTTTGAATGAAATGTATACCAATGTCATTGTCAACTCTGTGAAGAGTGTTTTATTACTAATCGGAATCCTAGTCATGATGTTTGCATTAAATGTTAAACTGACTTTAATGATTACCATCATCTTACCTTTTGTGTATCTCATCACAACTTGGTTTAGAAGAAAATCCAGAAAAACCTATCAAGAAGTTCGGACTAAAATTGCTCAAATTAATAGTTTTCTCTCAGAGCATCTTTCTGGGATGAAAATTGTGCAACTTTTCTCTCAAGAGGAACGAAAAAAGGAAGAGTTTAAAAAAATCAATCAATCCCTGCGGCGGTCTAATTTAAAACAGACGGTGGTTTTCGGTATTTTTAGACCCATGATTTACCTGTTCTATGTCATTGGGTTGGGGATCGTCCTCTTGTTTGGAGGTAATCAAGTGATTAAAGGCTACATGACACTAGGCGTACTGGTCATGTTTGTTGAGTATATTTCTAATTTCTTTGAGCCCATTCAGCAATTAGCGGAACAATTTGATGTCCTACAATCGGCTATTGCAGCCTCTGAAAAGATCTTTGATTTATTGGATGAAAAGAACCCAATTATAGAGAGGGAAAATCCACTGGAAATTGAGCATTTTAGAGGAGAAATTGAGTTTAAAAATGTATGGTTTGCTTATACAGAAGAAGATTGGGTGCTCAAGGATGTTTCATTTAAGGCAAAACCGGGTGAAATTCTTGCTTTTGTTGGTGCAACAGGGGCAGGAAAGAGTTCTATTTTGAACCTCATTAATCGGTACTATGACATTCAAAAGGGGCAGATTTTAGTAGATGGCATCGATGTTAGGGCGTATAGTTTGGCTTGCTTACGGAAAAATATTGGGCAAATGCAGCAAGATGTATTTATGTTTACAGGGGATATTAAGAGCAACATCCGCTTGAAAGAGACAGGTATTTCTGATGAGCTGATTGTTGAATATGCTAAGTATGTGAATGCAGATCCCTTTATTAGTAAATTACCTAAAGGGTATGATGAACCGGTTTATGAGAGAGGAGCGACTTATTCGACGGGGCAAAGACAGCTGATTTCCTTTGCGCGGACTTTGGTGGCAAACCCGAGTATTCTGGTACTAGATGAAGCAACCTCCAATATTGACACTGAAACGGAGCTCCTCATTCAAGATGCCCTGGGTAAGATTATGACGGGAAGAACCACCTTAGTGGTTGCCCATCGTTTGTCCACCATCCAACATGCTGACCAAATCATCGTTTTGCATAAAGGTCGAGTTAAGGAAATGGGTAAACATCAGGAGTTATTGGCGCAGAGAGGGATTTATTATGAGCTGTACCAATTGCAATATGAACAATAGGATGGCCATAAAATACGAGCAAAACAAAGGATTACGATGAAAAATAAAAAACTGATTTACATCATGACAGCTACATTCATAACGATTATCCTGCTTTACATAATGGACCAAGTTTTACATATGAACTATATTTCCAAGGTTATGGGTAAAGTCGTGCTGTTCTCATTATTTCCCTTAGGCTACATACGCATGACTGGTGATAATATTATAAAAAGTTCGCTCATTCATAAGAACAGACACTTTAGATTGAATAGGAGTCATCTATTAGGTATTTGCATCTTTGTGCTCCTGCTCATCGTGTTTAACGTATTAAAACAATATCTGAATGTCGATGTCCTCATCTCAGAATTTGAAGATAAATATAAAATAAACAAAGAGAGTATTTTATACTACGGTGCCTATTTGATTCTAATCAATTCCCTACTTGAGGAGTTTTTCTTTAGAGGCTTTATGTTTTTAAACCTCAAAAACTTAGGCCATAAAAAAATAGCCTACGCTGCAAGTTCTATAGCTTTCTCTCTCTACCACATCAGTAATTTTCAAAACTGGCTGAATATTTGGATATTTGTTTTAGCAACAGTCGGTTTGGTAATTGGTGGCCTCATCTTTAATTATTTAGATGACAAAGAGAATACCTTTCTCAACAGCTGGTTTGTGCACATCTGTGCAGACCTAGCTATCGTAGGATTTGGGTATAGTTTGTTTTAAAGAGCCAAAAAGAGCCAAAGGGGACGTTTAATTTTGGCTCCCTTCAAGTATATAGTATATAAATATGTATTGAAAAGGACACCGCACAACTTTCGAATTGTGCGGTGTCCTTCAATGCATTAATAGTAAGATTTCTAAGGTTTTACAACAGTGCTGGCATCTAAAGTAACTGCAGTTTGTGCCAACAGTTGTCCGTTGATCGATGCGTTAGTACCTAAAGTAATGTTGGTCTGAGAAAGTATGATTCCCTCAAAATGTGAACCGGTACCTATCGAGACCGTTTCTGCTGCTTGCCAGAAAATATTCTTAGCTTGAGCACCACCAGAAAGGATGATTTTAGTACCGTTTGCTTGGGTAATGCCCTCACCAATTTGGAAAATCCAAACATCGTTTGGTCCACCATTAAGAGTGACATCTGAATTGATTAAAACGCCAGTTCCCCATTTATAAACACCAGCTTGGAGTGTTTTACCACTGATATCGCCACTATAAAGTTCGGTAAAATTAGCAGCTCTTCCTGCAGCATCGGTGAAGGCAGTTTCCATATTGCTGATGGCTGTAGTCAGGTTGCTTGGTGTTGGAGAAGCATAGTTTGAAGCATATGCCTTTCCTGTTATTTGTGTTGAAGTTGCAAATGCATTAGTTGCATCTGCTGTTAGTGAAAATCCAGTAAGAGCCGTGGCATCTATTGGGCTGACACCTATATTGCCAGTGATGTTAGAATTAGGTACTGTGGAGATGCCTGTTTTTGATAAAATGACAAAATCTCCGGCTGCACCAAGATTTACTGGAGAGATTGTTGCTTGAACTGCAGTTACTGTTATAGTAGTTGATGCAGTTTTCGTTCCATCTGCAATAGATGTTGCTGTGATGATGGCTGAACCTACAGCTATAGGTGTTACAACACCGCCCATTACAGTTGCGATATTGACATCACTTGACGTCCAAATGACAGCTTTATCAGTTGCATTAGCTGGCGTGATGAGTAGCTCTATGCTTCCTGATTCTGAGCCAATTGAAAGGGTCATGATCTCTGGTGTAACTTTAAGCGTACTTATCGCTACAGGTACGACTGCTTCTATATAATTGAAACAATTTGTAATAGCAACCAAGGCTTCAGCTCTAGTAATCTCAGCTTCAGGTTTGAAACTGCCATCTGGATAGCCAATCATGATTTTTGCTTGAGTTGCGGCAATGAGCGCTTGTTTACTCCAACTAGCAACAGAAGCTGCGTCTGTATAAGGAATTGTATCAGATGTAGCTGTTAGTGTTTTGATACGGCTAAGAATAACAGCTGTTTCCTGACGAGATATTTGACTTAGTGGACGAATACTGCCGTCTGTATAACCAATTGTGTATCCCGCTTGTTTTGCGATTGAGACAACAGGTGCATACCAGGCATTGCTCGGTACATCAGTGTAGGTAGATTCAGATAGTGTTGTGAATTTAAATGTGTTATTTACCAAAGAAAAAAACTCTGCTCGGGTAATTGAATGATCAGGCTTGAAGGATCCATCAGGATATCCTTTTGAAATTCCAGAATCAAGGGCAGATTGAATGGAGGCTTTGGCCCAATGTGATGTATAGTCCGTTGTGGTCGCACCAAATACAGGTAAAATGGAGGAAAAAAGCATTAGGCAACATAAGACGATTGATAGTGGCTTGGATAAAAATTTTGTCATATAGTACTCCTTTTAATCTTTAATTCCCTTATAAAAACTAGAATATGCTTGCTTCCATAAGAGGTATACGGTTATCTAGAAAAGGTAGCCCTTTGCTAGATGTAAGTGAGAGCGAACACCTACTATAACACATATATTAAAATATTGCAAATCAACGATATATAATTAAAAATTTTTAGATTAATACTGGTGTAATAATGAAAAAATAGCATGATAAATGAAATCCATATAATTATCAGAATATTCTGATAATTATATGGATTTTGCTACTTATATCCTATACCGATGAGAAAACAGAATAATTTATGGTTTTGTCTTGAAAGCCATTTTTCTAAGGTTTCTTAAAATATGAGGGTGAACTGCTACTATTTATGAGGACATTTTTTATACACATACACGTGATATAATAAATGAAACAATTATTGCATATATGGAGGATGACCAATGAAAAAAGGATATATCGGGCAGGTAAAACCAAAATTGCAGTTTAAGAAGTTACGAGTAACAATTAAAATGCGACTCATTTTAACTTTTTTAGTTATGATGTTGGTAACGGGTATCATCTCGGTTTTTTCTATTGTTGAATTGAATGCTGTGAATGAGAATTCAAGAACAATTTCAGGAGACAGAATTCCCCAATTGAATTTTTCTAATAAACTGAATGATTTGATTTCAAAATATCGCGTAATGGAGTTTAGCCATATTCTCGCCGATTCCAAAGATAGTAAGGATAGAATCGAAGTAAATATGGGGAATATTAAAAGTGATATTGACAATACGTTTAACATGTACCAAGCAGTCATAACAGATGATTTAAAAGCCCTTCTAAATCAACAAAAGACCTTGTGGCAGACTTATTTAACGGTACATGATAAGATGATGGAGATGAGTCGGAATTTAGATACCGCGAATACGTTGGCTTATATCAATATGGAGTCAAAAGTAGCATATGATACATTGTCTATAAAGACAAATCAGATGGTCTTATCTAATATGGATAACATTCAGAAAATCACTGAAGAAAGCAATCAACAATATGTGATTGCTAGAAATTTATTGATAGGTGTCTTTGGTATTGCCATATTAATCAGTGTCATATCGGGTCTTCTGCTGATATCGAGTATTTTACCACCATTGAAGAAAATGAAGCAGAAACTTTCGGATCTTGTCCAAATGGGAGGCGATCTCACTCAATCTATTGAATTGAAGTCAAATAATGAAGTCGGAGACCTTGCTGATAGTGTTAATATGTTCCTAATTAATCTGAGAGATATTATTTCAGAAGTAAAAAGCGAAACAAACCGGTTGAACGTTACGGTTGACGTTGTTAATGAAAATATGCGGGAACTAAATGGTGAATTGGAAGATGTTTCAGCAACAACTGAACAGATTTCCGCAGGAATGGAACAAACAGCAGCTTCAACTCAGGAAATGGGAGCCATGACACATGAAATTCACGATGTCATTGAATCCGTTGTGATGAAATCACAAGAAGGTGCTAAACTAGCAGGTGAAATCAGTCAAAGAGCTATTCTTTTGAGATCTACAGCATTGAAGTCTCAAGAAGCGGCTTACAGGATTAAAAAGGAAGTGGATTTGGAACTGAGTGATGCTATTGAAAAATCAAAATCAGTTACTCAAATTGAAATTTTAACCGATGCTATATTAGCTGTTACAGCTCAAACAAATTTACTTGCTTTGAATGCTGCTATAGAGGCTGCCAGAGCAGGTGAGGCAGGAAAAGGATTTGCAGTTGTTGCCGATGAGATTCGTAAGTTAGCAGAGCAGTCGAAACATACGGCTGGAAAAATTCAGGATGTAACAAAAGTCGTTGTTGACTCTGTCTCAAATCTAAGCAGATCATCTCAAAAGGTTTTGGAGTTTTTGGATAATCAAGTCGCAAGAGATTATGAAGTCCAAGTTCAAACGGGAGATCAGTACAACAAAGATGCGAATACTGTAGACGTGTTAGTGACTGATATTAGTACAACATCAACGACTTTATTGGCATCCATTCAAACGATGTTAGAAACTATTGGAGAAATTACTACTGCTACTAGTGAAAGTGCGACTGGTGCAAATGACATTGCAAAAAAAGCAGGAGAAATTTCAGACAACGCAACTGTGGTTTTGAAAAATACAGAAATCACAAAAGAGAGTGCTTTGCTATTATCAGAAGTTGTAGAAAAATTTAAAGTGTAATGAGGTTATAACTAATCCTTTTCAAGAACCATTTAGCCTTGTAATTTTAAGCGGACCGTGTTATTATTTTATTCAAACAAACTAGGAGCAATAACGATGACTAACATATATCTCATGCATCAACTTCATCATCACAAATTGCGCTTGTAACTATGGAACTAACCATGGATGCAAGCGCTATACGCGTTTGTGCCCGTGGTGATGTAATAAAAACGTCATTCGAGCATGTAATAAATCATGCGACGAATGGCGTTTTTTTTATTGAAATCAATTGGAGGATTAAAAAGATGGTATTGAAAAACTTGAAAGGCACCTATGATTACTTGCCTACCCAACAAAAAGTAAGACAGGAAATAATTAATATATTGCAGGATGTTTTTGAGCGATTTTGTTACCAACCCATAGAAACACCCATGCTCTGTTATGGTGAAGTGTTAGCTTCCAAATATGGGGGTGGAGCAGAAATACTAAAAGAAGTATACAAGGTATCTGATCAAAATGAACGCGCTTTAGCTCTCAGATATGATTTAACAATACCCTTTGCTAAGCTTGTTGGTATGAACCCTGACTTGAAATTGCCCTTTAAAAGATATGAGATTGGTAGAGTATTTAGAGATGGACCTATCAAAAAAGGCAGAAATAGGGAATTCATACAATGTGATGTAGATGTAGTGGGAATAAAGTCTGTTATGGCTGAAGCGGAACTCATTACCATGGCGGCTGAAGTTTATAAGAAAGTAGGCTTAGACGTTTATATTTCCTATAACAATAGAAAACTTCTAAGCGGTCTTGTTGAAATGGCAGGCGTAGAAGCAGTAGATATTTCTAAAGTAATTCTTAGCTTAGATAAAGTGGAAAAAATAGGCTATGAAGGTGTGGAAAGTGAACTCATAGAAAAAGGAATAGACCCAAATCAGATTTGCAAGCTTTTTAACCTCATGAAAATTGATCCCCAAAATATGTTGAGTGAACTTCAGAACGAGGAAAATGCCAATTTTATTGCAGGTTATAAAGAGCTTAAAGAACTAGAAGGTTATTTAGATGTACACTCAGAGATCCTTCGATTTTCACCAGGGCTAGCGAGAGGGCTTGAAATTTACACGGGAGCTGTGTGGGAGATTTTTCTAGTGGATCAAAGTATCACTTCTAGTGTAGGAGCAGGTGGGCGATACGACAAGATTATTGGTGCATTTATAGATAACGGTCAAGAATATCCCGCTGTTGGCATGACTTTTGGGTTAGATGTCATGTATGAAGCCATGAAGTTAAAAGGTGGTTTTAGTAGCCAATCCTTAGTGGATTATTATATTATTCCCCTGGGAACAGAAATGTTTTGTATAAAACTTGTGGCCCAAATGAGAACCCGTGGCCTAAGGGTGGAAATGGATATGACTGGAAGGAAATTAAAAAAGTCTCTAGACTATGCCAATAAAGTAAATGTTTCAAAAGTTATTATTGTGGGGGAAAATGAGATGAATTCAGGCATTATAAAGATAAAAGATATGAAAACAGGTGCTGAATGGGAAAGTGCCATTGACTCAGATGCGTTCTAAAAAGCAAACAGGAGCCAAAATTAAACGTCCCCTTTGGCTCTTTTCTCTCTTTTTGACTTATGGGTGAAGATGTGTAATAATAGTGTGAAATAAAATGGAAGTCCATATAAAATAAGTATAGCAATTAGGAGCCAACACATATGTCAGTCATACCTAAAGCACTTTTTGATTATGATAGTAAAGAAGATTTTTCAGCTAAATTGGCTGAGTGGATCGGTCAGGTTTTTTATGATATATTACCAGAACATGGTTATGATGTCCGTGAGGAGCAAATTTATACGGCTTTTTTAATGGCAGAGGCGGTATGCAATAAAAAAATTCATTTAGCAGAAGCTGGACTTGGGACGGGTAAGACTTTTGCATATTTACTGACGGCAATGGCTTATGCCCGTTTTAGCGGGAAGCCAGTTGTGATTGCTTGTGCATCAACAGCACTTCAAGAACAGCTGTCAGGAGCTCATGGAGATATTAAGACTCTTTCACGTATACTTGGGTTGGAAATAGATGCGCGTATGGCAAAGGACCCTCATCAGTATATTTGCGATGTGCGTGTTCATGAATATCGGAACCAGGTGGTATCTGATGAACTGGATGAATGGTTGGATCAAACGAAGAAGGGGGAACGCTCGGAAATACCACATATTCCAGATCGTGTCTGGAAGCAAATAGGATGGAATCCTTCCATGACCTGTGATTTATGTGCAAGCCGCGGATTCTGTAAACTGATCAAGGCGAGGGAACATTATCGACCTGCTAGAGATCTGATTATTGCGGATCATGACATCTTTTTTGAGGATCTTTGGACGCGAGATGAATTAATTGCTGATGGTAAGTTGCCCATATTGCCTAATTATTCCGCGGTTATATTTGATGAGGGGCATAAAGTTATCCTCCCTGCAGCAATGAAAGCGGGTCAACAAATTTTAAAAGAGGATATAGATAGCATTACCCAGGTTTTAGGAGAACTCCAAGGGGCAAGAGAATCACTGCTCTTAATTGCCGATAAATTAGAAGAAACTTCTGCTGATTTCTTTGAGAAACTGAAGGGGTGTGGGATTGCTGATGAACGCTCTGAACGTTTAGCACTTCAGGTGGATGGAAGATTGCTTAAATTAGCGGCAGTTTTTCATAAGACATTAGATTTATTGCTTTTTGAAATACAAATCGAGCAAGAACTTTATCTAGAATCCCTTCCAGAAAGCTTACTTCAAACCTATGAGTCTCAAATAGAGGGTGCACTGCTGGCTCTTGACAGATTGAGCAAAAATAGCAGTGGCGCATTTATCACATGGATTGATCAACGAGATGGTAGTTTTTGGATTGTACCGAGACATATCACTAAAATGCTGCATAAGCATCTCTTTCAAAAAGGATTACCGGTAGTCTTTACCTCAGCGACTTTGAGTAACGAAGGGGATTTTAGTTACTTTTCCAGGTCACTAGGGCTGAAAACCCCGTCATCTTCAACAGTTGGCAGTGCCTTTGATATTGAAGACCAAGTCGTTGTTTATGTGCCTCATGAGACGACACCGGTTTTACATTTACAGAGGATTGAAAAATTAGTGGCTTTGTTGATACAAAATGAAGGTCGTTCTCTAGTTCTAACGAATTCCTTAGAGGAAGTTCGGAAAATTAGAAAGGCCATTGAGAATTATAAGCTACCTTTTGATATCTTATGGGAAGATAGAGGCGAGAGGGGTTATTTGGTTCGGAAATTTCGAGAAGAAGTGTCCTCTGTGCTTATTGGAGCTAGCTTTTGGGAGGGCATAGATGTGCCAGGAGAAGGATTATGCTTGGTCGTCATTTGGCAACTACCTTTTCCAAACCTAGATCCAATGATAGAAGTTCAGAGAAAAGAAGCCATAGAGGAAGGGCTAGATCCTTTAATGACTGTAGATTATCCAGAAATGGGCCTTAAGTTAAAGCAAGGCTGCGGTCGATTGATTAGGACTAAGGATGATCGAGGCGCTATTGTCATCATGGATCCTGTGGTAGATACCCCTTGGGAAAAAATAGTTCTAGGTGCGTTGCCAGCAGATGCTAAAATAAAAGCGTTTACCATTGTTGGATAGGAGGATTTGAATTTTGAATGATTTGACATTTATTAAGGACTATAAAAATAAAGAGCATTATCGACTAAGTTTTAATGCCCTCGCGACCAGTACCTTTGGGATCAATTTTGAACCCTGGTTTCAGAAGGGCTTTTGGAATGAGCGGTATATCTGTTATTCTTTCGCAGAAGGTGAGCAGGTTGTGTCAAATGTTTCTATTAATTTAATGGATGTTATGTGGCAAGGACAAAAGAAAAGAGCGATACAAATTGGAACGGTTATGACACACCCTGAGTATAGGAAAAGAGGTCTTGCATCTCGTTTGATGAAGATTGTTTTAGAAGAAAATGAAAATGATGTTGATTTTATATACCTATTTGGAAATGATAGCGCTTTAGGTTTATACCTTAAGTTCGGGTTTGAACCCGTGGTAGAAAATAAATTTTCAATGGTAGTAAATAAGAGTCAACCCAAAGAAAATAGATTAAGAAAACTAGATATTTCAAAGGAAGAAGATTTGAAATTAATAAGTCGTTTATCCTTAAATAGAAAATACATCTCCCAAACACTAGGTGTGTCCAACGATCAGGCGCTTATTATGTTTTATTGTATGTATGTGTTTTCAGACGATATATTTTATCTAGAAGAAGAGGATGCAATTGTAATCTACACAGTTGAGGGTGATGTTCTAAATCTACATGATATCATAAGCACGGCTAATATTGATCTTGAGCTTGTGATATCAAAGCTAGTAAGTCCTGAAGTTACAAGAGTTGTTATTCATTTCACGCCCAAATTAATAACTGGAAAAGTGGATGTTGAGATCTTGGAAAAAGATGACTGTACACTTTTAATGAAACCACTTCCAAAAGAAATCACGGATTCATTTTTGTTTCCGTCTACTTCTCATGCGTAATAACGTGTGAAAAGTGCCACTTGAAATATTATGAAAAGCAGGTATAATAGAGTCATAATTAATAACGCACGCGCGTCCAATTTACAAAGTGAGATTAAGTGGAGGTTTATATGTCAAAAAAGAAATGGGTACTCATCATCACCGCTATTATAGTTGTCATTTTAGTGGCGTTTCTTGCCTATGGTGGGGTGTTTAATGGTGTAAAAACAGATACAAACAATGTGTCAGATGCAACTGACAGTACGAAGGCAACCGAATCAAGTACAGAAGCTACAACGATCAATGATACAAAAACGAGCAACTCTGAAGATACATATCCTTGGACTCTGGTTTGGAGTGATGAATTTGATGGGCAAGCAATAGATGAGTCCAAATGGACCTTCGTTCAAGGCGGAGGCGGTTACGGAAACAATGAGCTGCAAAATTACACAGGTCGCCCAGAGAATGCAAGAATTGAAGAAGGCATCTTAGTGATTGAAGCTAGAAAAGAAAGTTTTCAGGGTAATTCCTATACTTCAGCAAAAATGAGTACCCAGGCTAAGGCCGCCTGGACCTTTGGAAAATTTGAAATTCGTGCCCAATTGCCAGAAGGCCAAGGTCTTTGGCCAGCTTTCTGGATGATGCCAGCTGATTCTGCTGTGTACGGTGCATGGCCGGCTGGCGGCGAAATTGATTTTATGGAGTATCTTGGTCACGAGACAGATAAAATATATGGAACTCTTCATTTTGGAAATCCCCATGGTCATAAACAAGGTACATATACATTAACAAATGGACAAACATTTGCGGATTCCTACCATGTCTATGGTTTAGAATGGGAGCCAAATGAAATCAGATGGTATATTGATGGAAAGTTATATGCCTCACAAAATGATTGGTATACGAAAGACATCACCACAGCAGATCCTATTACTTTTCCTGCACCCTTTGATCGAGATTTTTATATGCAACTCAATGTAGCCGTTGGGGGTAATTGGGGTGGATTTCCGGATGAGACAACTTCCTTCCCTCAAAAGATGCTAGTGGATTATGTACGTGTTTATGAATTGACCGGCAGACCTTATAACGAAGAAAGAGATGCTTCATTGCAAGAAAAAGCGGGAAGAGCGCCACTGGAAGATGGTAATATGGTCTACGATGGTGGGTTTGATGTGGCAATGACAAGTGATTCCTATTGGACTTATTTGCAGGTTGCAGATTTTGAAGGGAAAGGGACACCCACAATAGAAGAGGGGATGTTCAAGCTGGATATACAAAATCAGGGTAAACAAACCTACGCCATGCAATTGATTCAAAAGCCTCTTGATATTCAATCAGGCAACACATACCGTGTTTCATTTGATGCAAAAGCTTCGACCAACAGGAGCATCATTGCCAAAGTAGGTGCAGATGAGGATCAAGCCTATACAAACTATTCAGGGGATAAAAGCATTGATTTGTCAACGGAGCTAAAGAGCTATGGGTTTGAATTTGCGATGACAGAAAATACAAACCTGCTATCAAGGCTCGAATTTAATTTAGGTGGACGTGGTGAAAATTCAGTGTGGATAGACAATGTAAGAATAGAAAAATTATCATCAGAAATCAGCGTGGCTAGAAAGCCTTTGCTTTTTGGAAATTATATCTATAACGGAACTTTTGATCAAGGCGTTGGTCGAATGGGTTATTGGACTTATGAGGTAGAAGGAGATGCAAAGGCTATATATGCCATACCAAGTGATGTATACAGCAGAAACTTTATTGGTACAGTGACAAAGACCGGTTCCCAGGCATCTGATGTGCAACTTGCGCAAGAGGGATTGAATATCGTAAAGGAATTGACCTATAAAGTAATCTTTACAGCACAAGTAGATGCAAATAGAAGTATACAAGTGGATGTTGGACCAAAAGGTAATGATGAAGTCAGTTACAGTGGACCGCAAACCATTGCGTTAACCACTGAAAGTAATAAATATGCCTTTGAGTTTACGATGACGTCAGAAACAGATGCTTTAGGTACCTTGAAATTTAATCTAGGTGGTGAAACGGGTATTGTAACCCTTGACACTGTCTTGTTTGTTAAAAAACCATAGAAAGAATGTAACCGTCCTTTAAAATAAGGGCGGTTTTTTTGAAAGTAAATATAGTATGTATTACATGAAAAAAAGAACAATTTTATGCAATAGTTACACGCATATTGACTAAGTAATGACATCGGTGTATGTTGTATATAGCGTATTGAATGTTTAGTGGAATGATTTCGACATCGATTTGAAAGGATAATGAGTCTATATGATCAATAGATCTAATGTGGTTTCAAGGCACGACCCAACGCATGAACAAATTTCTTACGAAGCACCTTTAACTGTTGGCAATGGTGAATTCGCTTATACCGTGGATGTTACTGGAATGCAAACCTTATACCATGAGCATTTGCAGCAACATACACCTTTATGTACCATGAGCCAATGGGGTTGGCACACAACTCCGGTAAGCCAGGAACAATTCTGTTTTACAATGGATGATCTACAAATGACAACCTATGATTTTGTAGGGCGACAGGTCTCATATGCTGTTGAGGCCAAACCCGGCAATGAGGAAGCTTATCATTGGCTTAGGCATAACCCCCATCGATTGAACCTTGGGAAAATCGGGTTTTTGTGGATGGAAGGTGCTATTGAGGCTAAAGACTTATCTGAAGTTCATCAAACACTCAACCTCTATGAAGGCATCATTCAGAGCGATTTCGTCCTGCATGGGTATCCTTGTCGCGTTCTTACCGTGTGTGACCCGAAACGTGATGTCCTAGCCTTTGAAATTCAGTCAAAGGCGTTACTTGAAGGTCTACTTTCAATTAACTTGGATTTTCCTTATGGTTCATCAGATATCTCAGCCTCTGATTGGAACAATACAAGCAAGCATCAAACTGCAGTAGTCGATCAAACAGCTTCCACTTTTCAAGTGCATCGCAGATTAGATCAAGAGGATTACTTCGTCCAGGTTAACTGTGACCATCGAGTAGATATTGAGCATAAGAACCCTCACCAATTTATCATAACAGCTCAAAAGGACACCTTGTCATTTACCGTTGAGTTCAATAAAGAAGCCATTAGTGAAAATCAGATAATGAACAATTTTGACGTCAAAACGAGCAGCCAAAAGGGCTGGAAAGCTTTCTGGGAAACGGGTGCTGCCATTGATTTTTCAAAAGCTAAAGATGCGCGTGCCTTTGAACTGGAACGCCGAATCGTTTTGTCCCAATATGTTTCGGCGATTCAATCTTGTGGTTCATTACCCCCTCAGGAAACGGGATTAACCTGTAACAGTTGGTATGGAAAATTTCATTTGGAAATGCACCTTTGGCACAGCGCTTATTTGCCCTTATGGCAAAGAGGTAGCCTTCTTAAGCGGAGCTTACCCTGGTATAAAGAACAACTTCCTAAAGTCATAGAAAATGCCAAGAGAAATGGATTTAAAGGTGCGAGATGGCCGAAAATGGTTGCATACGACGCAGTAGATAGTCCATCTTGGATTGCAACCTTATTGGTTTGGCAACAGCCCCATATCATCTATATGCTGGAACTTTTATATGCTTGCGAGTCAGATCAAGATCTATTAATTCATTATTGGGATGTAGTGGAGGCGACTGCAGATTTTATGTGTGACTTTGCAGTGTACAACGTAGAGACTCGAAAATATGATTTAAGAGCCCCTCTCATTCCTGCTCAAGAGGAGCATGACCCTAGGGTAACCTTGAATCCTCTTTTTGAAGTGGAATACTGGCGATTTACATTAACGATTGCGGTTAAATGGGCTATGCGTCTAGGCTATGAGAAAGATTTGTGGGTAAAGGTCTCGGAAAATATGGCTGACCTACCAGTAAGAGACGGGCTGTACATGGCCCATGAAAATTGCCCCAATACCTTCGATGATTTTAAGAAAGACCATCCTTCAATGCTTGCTGCCTTAGGCGTAATAGCCTCAGATAGAGTATCTGAACCCATCATGCTTGAGACATTGAAAAAGGTATTGGCTTGCTGGGACTATACAACTCTGTGGGGATGGGATTTTGCTTTGATGGCTATGACTTGTGTGCGACTTGGCCAACCAGAGATGGCCATTGACATTTTATTAAAAGAAACACCGAAAAACTCCTATGTGATGAGTGGCAATAATTATCAGAAACTCAGGACAGATTTACCTTTATATTTGCCTGGAAACGGTTCGCTATTGCTTGCGATAGCAATGATGGCTGCTGGTTATAAGGGGTGCACTGTTCCCTTGCCTGGATTTCCAAAGAATGGCTTATGGGAGCTTGAATTTGAAGACATGCACCCTTTTCCCTATTAAAGTGGTTTAGTTTGAGGATTATTCTTTTTTCTGTATTTGAGCGGCGAAGTATCCAGGTATTTCTTGAAAACACGCTCGAAATAGGTATGGCTTTCATATCCAGAAAGCACAGCAATCTCACAGATGGTTAAATCACTGGAAACGAGTAGATTCTGGGCATGTTTAATGCGATTGACATTAATGAACTCGTTGACGGTATAACCCGTTACTTCTTTGAAGATTCGACTCAAATAACTTTTGTTGATAAAAAAACGCCTGGCAAGATCTTCAAGTGAAAGGGTTGTTTGGTAGTGAGTTATGATATAATGTGCAACCTCATGAACCATCTTATGCTTTGGCGTATCCGAAGGTTTTGCAGTAGAAAAGTTGGGGGACTCATTGTTACATCTAATGATGTAAATCAACAGCTCCGTTAACTTCATCATTGTCAGAACTTCATAATGATCACATTTGTTTTTTATTTCTGTCATCATAGTAGCTAGGAGTGCTTCTACATATTTTTGACCGTTTTCATCCAACACCCATATGCCCTTGTATTTACAAAAGAAATCATTTAAGGATAGAGGGGACAGTTTGGAAAAGAAAGTTGAAAAAGGAGCATGAGAGAGTTCAATCAATATACGCTCATGTAAAGCACTTCCTGCTGGTCCTGTTTTATGTATTTGTTGTCTATTAATGATAACGAGGCTTCCCTTTTCAACGAGGTAAGACTCATTTTCAATGAAATAATAACGACTACCTTCAAGGAGGTAATACAGTTCGTATTCGGGATGGAAATGTTTGGTGGGCATGTTGAAAGCTTCATCTCGCAGGATCTGATCAATAACCAAGCCATCCATGATGCCTTTGTAAAGGGTTCGATTCATACAGGGATCCTTTCGCTGTTGTACAGCTTGTCATACCACTCATTATAGTAGCATTAATTAAAGAAATCAAATACTAAAGTAGAAGGAGCAACTATGAAATATTCTGAGAAAAAAGTGTCGGATTTAAAAATAGCTTATATTGGAGGGGGCTCTAGGGGCTGGGCTTGGAATTTGATGACGGATCTGTCTATGGAACCTCAACTGAGTGGCGTCATCCATTTATATGACATCGATTTTGATGCCGCAAAACAAAATGAGATTGTAGGTAATAAGCTCAATGAAAGAGCAGATACGGTAGGTAAGTGGCAATATGTAACGAAACCTACCTTAGAAGAAGCACTACAGGATGTTGATTTTATTATTATTTCTATATTGCCGGGCACCTTTGACGAGATGGCGGTAGATGTTCATATGCCGGAAAAATTCGGTATCTATCAACCTGTGGGTGATACCGTAGGACCAGGAGGTTTGATGCGTGGGCTCAGGACGGTACCCATGTTTGTGGAAATAGCTGAAGCGATTAAACAATTTGCACCAAAGGCTTGGGTCATTAATTATACCAATCCTATGACCTTATGTGTTAAGACCCTGTACAGAATTTTCCCTGAAATCAAGGCTTTTGGATGCTGCCATGAGGTTTTTGGTACTCAAAAAATCCTAAAAGGTATCTGCGAAACTTATTTGGGCATGGAAGATATCGATCGAAATGAAATCGCAGTCAATGTACTCGGTATTAATCACTTTACTTGGTTTGATAGCGCGTCCTATAAAGGCATCGATTTATTTCCCATTTATAAGGCATTTATAGATGAGCATTTTGAAGAAGGTTATAACGAAGCGGATAAAAATTGGGCAAATTCAAATTTTAACTGTGCGCATAGGGTGAAATTTGACCTGTTTAATAAATATGGGTTGATTGCAGCCGCTGGGGATCGTCATTTGGCGGAATTTATGCCAGATCGTACCTATGTGAAGAACCCTGAAACAGTCAAGTCTTGGAAGTTTGGGTTGACGCATGTTGATTGGCGAAAGAAAGATTTAGAAGAGCGGTTAGAAAAAAGCAAGAAGCTCGTGAAAGGTGATTTGGAAGTTGAGCTAAAGCCTTCGGGAGAAGAAGGGATTTTGCTGATAAAAGCCTTGTGTGGTTTAGGACGAATGGTCAGTAATGTGAATATACCCAACAAAAATAAGCAAATCACAAATCTGCCAGAAAGTGCAGTGGTAGAGACAAATGCGCTCTTTGAGAAAGATCATATACGCCCAATCATCGCAGGTGAGATTCCAGACAAGGTCTTAGAGCTCATTCAACCCCATGTTCAAAATCAAGAGGATATTTTAACAGCAGCCATTCATATCAACAAAGAATTAGCACTGACAGCCTTTATGAATGATCCATTGGTGAAGGGAAAGTTGACGTTAGATGAGGGCAAACAATTGTTAGAGGATATGATTAGAAATACGTTGACCTATCTACCTGCTGGTTGGCGTGATCTCGTTTAAAAAATAAAAACTGGAACGGTTTTCAAAAGATTTTTTGAAAACCGTTCCAGTTTTTTGAATAGAACCTATGTCATAATGCTTATCTTTTACTAACAGAATCACGAATGACGAGCTGTGGCTGGAAGAGTATGTTCTGCCCTTCTTCACCGTTGATCATGGATATAAGAAGGTTCGCTACGGACTCTCCTAATTTTTCAGCAGGATGAATGACGCTAGTAAGTGCGCTGATACGTGACATGAGCGTGTTGTCAATGCCAACAAAAAAAAAATCATCTGGTACACGGGTCCCTTTTTGTCGTAGAAAATCAATCAGCATAAGGGCCAAACTGTCATTATAGCAAAAAGCGGCTGAACAGGTAGTGAGACTCTCCAATAGCTTGAGACTAAGGAAGGATTCATCCACGTTTTCTTTCGAATACCAATGTACATTTTCATCGCGCATAGGTAAGCCTGCTTCCATAAAAGCTTCTGCATAACCTTTGTACCGCAGATGACCTTGTCGATCGCTATGAGGGAAAAAACCTACTATGTCTCGGTGTCCCATTTCAATCAGGTGTTGAACAGCTATTTTTCCAGCGCCTAGGTCGTCAAGGGCTACGCAGGTTCCGGGAATTTCAGCATAAGAGGAATCAACAAATACAATGGGAAGACCTTTTTCGAATAAAGAATGGTAAATACTCTGGTTCAGGCAGGGTAATCCACTTTTAGTTGGCCATATAATAAGACCGTCTAAATTATGATCGGACATCGCTTGTAAGGCGCGAAGTTCTCCTTCCACTAAATTTTTTGTTGAAGCGAGCTGAACGGTGAAGCCGTTTTCCGTTAACACAGTTTCAATACCTTGGATAATAGATGGAAAGATATAGGCGTCTAAATAGGTTGTGATAATTCCAACAGTTTTTGATAAGGTGTGTTTGGCAAAGGGTCTGGACCTAGAGGAGGGATGGTTTTCAGATATGTAGGTACCGCTTCCTTTAACTCTCGTAACATAGCCCATTCGTTCAATTTCTTCAAGGGCACGACGCACAGTTTGTCTGGAAACATCAAATATTTCGCATAGTGCATTTTCTGAATGAAACTTTTTCCCAGGTTGAGCTACACCTATTTTGATTTGTTCGATGGTCCAGTTTACGATATCCATGTATTTAGGTGAATTGTTCATCTTTTGTTCCTTTCGGTGATTGTTATTTTGTGCAACTGAACTGGAAATTAGTGTTGTTAAAAAGTATATAACTTCCCAAGAGAAAATGCAAGTTATTATAAGTTGTAATTACAAGTTTGGCCTAACTGAGACCACCAGTGAAAAACTTCCGAAGGAGGATTTGTAGAAAAATATAAACATATTAGAGGATATTGATGTGTTTTGTGCTGGAAAATTGTAAAATATGCACTAGTAAATACTAGGGTAAAATGATTGACAGTAAATAATAGGTGTGTTATGTTTTATATTATTAGCAAAAAATAATTTACTAAAAATAAGAAAAAGTACAGGAGGCAATACAAGTTGTAATTATTTGCAGGTGCTCCATTAAAGAGTTAAAAAGCCTCATTTCTCTCAGGGATATTTAGGTTTTTTGGCATCTATCGAAAGGACGAGAAAAAATGGATCTGGTATTGAATCAGGAAAAAAATCAAGCGTACAGACAAAGGGCAAAAGAACTCGTTGAGAAAATGAATCTTGAGGAGAAGGTGTATCAGACCTTGCATAGTACACCTGCCATTAACCACTTAGGCGTCAAAGCCTATAATTGGTGGAATGAAGCCCTTCATGGTGTTGCAAGAGCGGGTGTAGCAACGGTCTTTCCTCAGGCTATTGGTTTGGCTGCAACCTTTGATGAAGACTTTATTGAAGTCGTGGCCGATGCCATCTCCACAGAGGGTAGAGCCAAATTTAATATGCAACAACGTTATAAGGACTACGATATCTACAAAGGCTTGACTTTTTGGTCACCTAATGTGAATATTTTTAGAGATCCAAGATGGGGGCGTGGTCATGAAACTTTTGGGGAAGATCCATTTTTAAGTTCAAGATTAGGTGTTCGTTTTATTAAGGGTATTCAGGGACACGATCCAGAGTATCTAAAAGCGGCAGCCTGTGCTAAGCATTTTGCTGTGCATAGTGGACCTGAAGATATTCGTCATAGTTTTAATGCAGTAGTCTCTCAACAGGATCTTTATGAAACTTATCTACCGGCTTTTAAAGCCTGTGTTCAAGAGGGAAAAGTGGAAGCAGTCATGGGCGCATATAATCGTACCAACGATGAACCCTGTTGCGGGAGCAAGACGTTACTAAAAGATATTTTAAGAGATGTATGGGGCTTTGCAGGCCATGTGGTTTCAGATTGTTGGGCCCTTAAGGATTTTCATGAGCACCATAAAGTTACTAGCAATGCTGTTGAATCCGTTGCTCTTGCTATGAACAATGGTTGTGATTTGAACTGTGGGAATTTGTACATTTATCTGATAGAAGCGGTTCAAAAAGGTTTGGTGCCAGAAGCACGTCTTGACGAAGCGGTTATTAATTTATTTACAACCCGTATGAAGCTTGGATTATTTGATGGTGAAGGTGTCAGTCATTTTGATAACATCACCTATGATCAGGTAGATACAAAGGAAATGCGAGTGCTTAATAGAAGAGCAGCAGAAAAATCCGTCGTACTGCTTAAGAATGAAGGAAATTTACTGCCTATAGACAAGAGTCAATACAAAACCATTGGTATTATTGGACCAAATGCTAATAATCGAAAGGCTTTGGTGGGTAATTATGAGGGAACAGCCTCTAGATACATTACCATTGCTGAGGGTATACAAGATTATGTGAAAGAGGATGTTCGTATTTTATTTTCAGAGGGATGTCATCTTTATAAAGAAAAAATGAGTGGGCTAGGAAGTGGTTCTGACCGGATTGCTGAAGTGAAGGGTGTTTGTGAGTTAAGCGATTTGGTTGTTGTGTGTCTTGGACTTGATTCTGGGCTAGAGGGCGAAGAAGGCGATCAAGGCAACCAATATGCCAGTGGCGATAAGCCAAATTTAAAATTACCGGGGATACAAGAAGAAGTACTGAAAGTCGTGGTGGAGAGTAAAAAGCCATGTATATTAGTACTTTTGTCAGGGAGTGCTTTAGCTATTAATTATGCACAGGAGCATGTTCCTGCAATTTTACAAGCTTGGTATCCAGGCGCTCAAGGTGGACAGGGTATTGCTAATATCTTGTTTGGGGAAGTGAGTCCAGAAGGTAAGCTACCGGTCACATTTTATAAATCTACAGAGGAACTACCTGAATTTACGGATTATCGTATGAAGGGCAGGACTTATCGTTATATGGAAAATGAAGCTTTATATCCATTTGGGTATGGCTTATCCTATACACGTTTCGAGTTTTCCGATATATCCGTGTCCTCTAAGGAGGTAAGCAGTGCTGGCGTTTATTTGAAAGGGACCCTTACTAATGTGGGTAAACATACTGGGAGTGAAGCTGTTCAGGTATACATTAAAGCTTTACGAGAGCAAACACCTAATGGGCAGTTAAAGGCATTAAAGAAAGTTGAATTAAAGGCGGGTGAGAGTCAAGTGATTGAATTTCATTTAAAGGCAGAAGACTTTGGTCTTTATAATGAAGCGGGAGAAAAGATTGTTGAAGCAGGATCTTACCGTATTTCATTGGGAGGATCACAACCAGACCTACGAAGTGAAGCTTTAACGGGTAATAAAGTATGGACAACAGAGATCCTAGTAAGAGAGGTGCTTCATGAAATTTGAAAAAATGTGGTTGAATTATAGAAAGCTTGAGGAGAGCGAGGTATTGAATGCAGGACTTTCCTTAGAACGTGTGGTTATCCAAAAGGTGGAAGCAGTTGAAGATGAACGTAGAGTGGTCATGACGGCAGCCAAAGAACTTAAAGAAGCAATTGGTGAAATTCTTGACACTCCTGTGGAAATCCTTGAAAGTGATTCGGACAACTCTGAGCATGGCATTTATCTCAGCATAAATAAGGACTTGGCTACCCAGGATGCATATGGCGTATGTGAGAAAAATGGTTGTATTTATATTCAAGGTTCTAATGGTAGAGGCGTATTACAAGGTGCATTTTGCGTCATTCGTCATTTGCAAACAGGTCAGTCCCTTAAGGGTATGGATATTAAAGCACAGCCTGATAACCCCTTGCGAATGATGAATCACTGGGATAACATGGATGGAAGCATCGAAAGAGGCTATTCTGGCAAATCATTCTTCTTCTCAAAGGATCAAGTGCTGATTAATGAGCGCACACGCATGTATGCAAGGCTAGCTGCTTCGTGTGGTATTAATGGCACAGTTATCAATAATGTAAACGTAAGAGATGCTGGAACAAAGCTTATAACACAGGCGTATTTTCAAGCTTTACAAGAAATGACTGAAATATTTTCTGACTATGGGATTAAGCTCTATCTCAGCTTAAACTACGCTGCACCTATAGAGTTAGGGGAATTAACGACGGCAAATCCCTTGGATCCTCAAGTAATTCTATGGTGGGAAAACAAGATGAAGGAAGTATATACCTATCTGCCGCATATTGGCGGATTTCTTGTAAAGGCTGATTCAGAAGGGCGACCAGGTCCCTTTACATATGGTTGCAATCATGCCCAAGGGGCTAATATGCTTGGGAAAGCAATTGCACCTTATGGTGGGATAATCATTTGGAGATGTTTTGTTTATAATTGTCAGCAGGATTGGCGTGATCGTGGGATAGATCGTGCTAGGGCGGGTTTTGATCACTTCTCACCGCTGGATGGTGAGTTTTTAGATAATGTTATTTTGCAAATAAAAAATGGTCCGATGGACTTCCAAGTACGCGAACCTGTTTCACCCCTTTTTGGAAAGCTGAAAAAGACCAATCAAATTCTGGAAGTACAGATTGCTCAGGAATATACAGGGCAACAAAGACATGTATGCTATTTAATTCCTATGTTTAAAGAGATTTTGGACTTTAAGACTTATTGTAAAAGCTCTGAGGACCGTATTTCAGATATCGTTAGCGGAAGAGCCTATGATCAGAAAAAATGCGGGATGGCAACGGTTTCCAACACGGGTAATGACGTCAATTGGACAGGACATGATCTTGCGGCTGCGAATTTTTATGGCTTTGGTAGACTCAGTTATGATACATCACTCAGTGCAGAGGATATAGCAAACGAGTGGATACAAATGACTTTTGGAAATGATCAAAGGGTGGTATCTGTGTTACGGGATATATTGATGAATTCTTGGCCAACTTACGAAAAGTACACAAGTCCGTTAGGTATAGGTTGGATGGTGCAACCCAATAGTCATTATGGACCAAGTGTTGATGGATATGAATACTCCAGATGGGGCACCTATCATCGAGCGGATCATCTAGGTATGGGTGTGGATCGAACGTTACAAGGGACGGGATATACGGGTCAATACAATGAACCTATGTCAGCCATATACGATAACCCAGATACTTGTCCTGAAGCTTTGCTACTCTTTTTTCACTATGTAAAATATACCCATCGTTTATCTACAGGGCAAACATTAATTCAACATATTTATGATACCCACTTTGAGGGTGTTGAAGCTGTTGAAAGCATGATTGAGCAATTTGTAACGCTGGAAGGTCTCATAGAACCTACCATTTATTCGAGAGTTATGAATCGCTTGCAGGAACAACTGGAGCATTCGAAAGAGTGGAGAGATCAAATTAACACCTATTTTTATCGTAAGTCAGGTATAGAAGATGAAAAGGGAAGGAGCTTTTACTAAGATGGAAAGTAGCGATACATTGTGGTTTCCAAGACTCATATCCGATGGGATGGTTTTATCTAACCGTGCAGAAAATCGACTTTATGGACGGTCAAAGCCTAAGGATACTTTGATGCTACGTTTTCAAGGTCAACAATATGATCTGGAGGTAGACCATCAGGGTTGTTTTCAAATAGCATTAGGGGTTTTGGAATCAGGTGGTCCTTATGAGCTTGAATTCAAAAGTGTGGCTTGCGGTGAATATCTCATTAAGGATGTCTATGTAGGAGAGACTTTTGTAGCCTCTGGTCAATCGAATATGGAACTACCCATGAAGCGCGTAAAGCCTGCCTTTCCAGAGGAATGGTTGAATAATCCTAATCCTTTGATTCGTATGTTCAAGGTAAGAGAACGGGTGGATTTTCATGGGGCAGCTGAGGATTTCAATGAGGGTGTGTGGGTGGGATTGTCACCTGAAACCATTGATGAATTCTCTGCTGTTGGCTACTTTTTTGAGTCTTTATTATATGAAGAATTGAAAGTCCCTGTCGGTATTATTCAAGTATCCCTGGGAGGAACGCCTATTCAGGCGTGGTTGCCTAAAGAATTGTTGCTGGAAGAGGATCTACTGCTGTTGGCCCCCTATGAAAGTGACAGCTTTGTTCAAGATCGAATTGAGCAGAATATATCTCAGGAGAAAACTTGGTATGAAAGTTTAGAGGTCCAGGATTTTAAATTGCAGGAAATGACTTGGTCAGATGAGAAGGTTGCTTATATTCCTTGCTATTTTACTGATTTGGTGGAAAAAGGTTTCTGTGGTAGCGTTTGGTTTAAAAAAGAATTTATCGTGCAAAAAGGTGAATCAAAGGATGCTTGGACGCTGCATTTGGGTACCTTAGTGGATGCTGATGATGCCTATATTAACGGTGTGAAAGTAGGGCATACGGATTATAAATACCCACCGCGTTGGTACAGTGTCCCTTCAGAGTTGTTAAAACAAGGCATGAATGAAATCATCGTGCGGGTGATTGTTACAGAAGGTCTTGGCAGATGGACGCCAGGAAAAGACTTTTACATCACAGGTCAGGACCAATACATCAATTTATCTGGCTCATGGTTGTATCAAGTAGGTCCGAAAATGTCATCTATACCACCACGAGATTTTATAGCTTATAAACCAACGGGACTTCATAATGGTATGCTGGCTCCCTGTTTTAAGTATGGGATTTCTGGATTTTTATGGTATCAAGGTGAATCCAATACGAAAGAACCAAGCAGTTATGAAGCTTATTTAGCACTATTTAT
>CAZJIO010000017.1:46562-46788 GCA_964546035.1 uncultured Eubacteriales bacterium
AGGGATTGTTCAGTTAGCAAACTTCGATATTGATTTGGATCCTGAAAAGAGTGGTTGGCCACAAATTCGGGAAGCCCAAAGAAAAGTAGCGAGGGCTTTTGATTGCGGTTTAATCGTTACCCTAGATCTTGGTGAAAGCAATGATTTGCATCCCCTTGATAAGAAAAGTGTAGGGTATAGGCTTGCAGATTATATGCTTGAACGCATATTCAATAGGAATAAGATG
>CAZJIO010000018.1:0-8301 GCA_964546035.1 uncultured Eubacteriales bacterium
TTCGCATCCTGCTGCGCTAGCGAACACATCGTATAGCCTTTTTGTCTCGATTGTGCAAACTTTAGTGTTAAAAATAGCACTGAACACTCAATGCCAAAACTATGACCGTCTTGTTGCAACAAAAAAGGACATCAATATTGTGAAATATAAATATCCTTTGTCGACAGTCTGAGAGACAGATAACTTTTGGGTTATCTGTCTCTTTTTTTTAGGTTGTCAATTTCTCCGTCCCCAGGATTTTGATTTTGGGTTTTGATATAGGTCTCGATGACCTGGTCCATGGTTGTGAAGGGGAGTTCTGCGTGATTGAGAATCATGTCATGGAAGGCTTTGATATCGAAGCGTTCCCCTAATGCTTTTTCGCATTGGGTCCGGTAGCTTTCAATTTTGTAGCCACCATAGATGTAGTGAATGATTTCACCTGGATGGGCGATCATTCGGGTCACAGCTTTTGTTGCCGAATCTTTAGAATAGCCAAGTTCCACATAATTTGAGATAGCAGCCTCTGGGCTGATGCCGTCATAATGGTATTCAATATCGATAAGGAGCATGTAGTAATAAGAGAGTTTACTAGAAATTTTCAATAGTTGGGTTAAGGGCTCGCTTAAACCAAAGTAATCGATGCTGACATTCTGTATGTATTGTGCCCAGCCTTCTTCGTAGGGTAGCCAAGAAGAAACTTTGCGAATCATAGGCAAATCACTGCTATAAAATTTGGAGAAATACATATGATGACCAGGGATATTTTCATGGAAATACAGTTCGAGGGTAGTGGCGTCTAGAGTTGTATAAGCGCCTTCTTGTAAGTACATATTGCCATAATGGTTACCATCAATGGAAACTGGGAAATAAAAGCCAGCAGCAACATAATCCTCGAGATAGGATGGAATAATGTGTTCGGATGCCCTTTGAATACCGTAATCATAAAACAATTCCTCGAGGCATCGGGCTTCAATGGCGTAAAGCTCCTCTAAGGAGCCGTAAGTGGGTAATAAAGCACTTAAATTGCTGATTTCTAATAGTTCAGGGTGGTTGGCATAAAGCCCTTTAATTTGAGTGGCACAGGCTTGCATTTCGCCCCTTACCCAACTGCGGAGTGCTTCAGCAGATAGGTTGTAAGAGGTCTCCTTGTATATGAGGTATTCGTAGTAAGCTTTTCCGTTATCCCAAGAGGAGACACCTAGATCAGAGGTTGAGAGGGTTTTGATTTGCTCTATGGTGGTCTTTAACAACCCATAGGCAGGATAAATGTCGTCTTTGATCAGGGTTAAGCATTGGTTCTTATAAGCGTCTTTTTCTACAGATGTTAATGTCTTAATGGCATTAATCTTATAGGAAAAATCCAGATAGATCAGAAAGTCTTCAGGATCAACCAGGAGGCCTTCAATTTGATCAAGGACCAATTGGTGGTGATTTGCAGGTAACGTGAGTCCTTTCTCTAATCGAACATTTTCATAATCAATCAATTGGTTGAATAGTCTTGGAATCTGTGCTAAACGCAGTAGATAGGATTGAATGTCCCCTTCATTCTCAAGATTGATTTGGATAAGGGAGAGGGGCAAATTGGTTTGTAGGCCAGAACTGGGTTCAATAATGGGATCGTAATACGCAAAGGGCTGACTTTCCACGATTAATCGACTCTGAAAAAGAAGCATATCGTAGGTGGCTTGTTGAGACTTGGTCAACAGATCATAGTCCATTGTTTTTAGATCTGAGAGGGTTCTATGAGCACGCTCTATTTCGGATTGAAAGGCTTCAGGACTCAATTGATCCAATTCAGACTTTAATTTTTCTAACCCAAGCGCCTTTAAATTACCGTACATAAAGGAAGCTGAAAGGGGAGAAGACTTAATGATGCCTGGTACAAGAAAGGTCGTAAAACGATCAAAGTTCTTGCTGGTTTCGTTGATGCTTTCAGGGGAGTAGGGTGCAATGATTTCCTCGTGGGTGCTTTGGTTGATCGGCTTTGGTGATGACGGTATCATATGGCGTAGGGGTATTGCAATCACAAGGCTGCAAAATACCATGACCATAGCAATAAGTAACCATTGGAACAGTCGTTTCTTCAAAGAATGCCCCTTTCATTTTAAATATGGGTAATAAAAAAGACCTAGTATCACTTTATGCGACTAGGTCTTTATTTATAGCAGGAACTTCTATAAGTCTACTCTTTTGTTTAAAAGTTTTCCTGAAAAGAAAAAGAGGACAGAAAGGTAAATGGGGTATAAACAAGCCGATATGCCAATGTATTTAAAAATATCAAAAGTAAAGTTAGGAGGTACTGTACTGGAGTTAGCCTGCATACCGAGTCGAGACATATCAAAGATTTCGTTGACGAAACCAAAAGGTGCTAATACCACCATGGTAATGGTTTCCATGGCACTATAGATCACCACAAAGAAAATCAAACTAATGAGCCAGCCGAGTTTGCTACTAGATAGAATGGTTTTTCTCAGGGTCATGGATAAGATGGCGATCATAATGACGGCAAACCATTCAAATACATAAACCATAACCACTAAGAATAACTCAAATAAACTGGGGATTGTATATAGTTTTTCGAGTGCTTCAAAGAGAGGGGTGATGACCGCTTCAAAAGCCTCGGTGTAAAGGGATTGAGTAAATTTTAAATTGATGACCATAAATCCGAAAACAATGGCAACCATCACAATTAATTCTACAAAGCTGATAATGGCCTTTGATCCGATGATTTTGTAGCCGCTGGTAGGTGTTAAAAATAAGGAGTAGCCCTCTTTTTGGTTTAAGTCTGTGGAATAAGAACGCACAGAATCAATGAAAACGAACAGTATCGTACCAGAGGTCATTAAGAAAATGAGTAATATTGCCAGAGCAGACCACCCACCCCCTTTATAAATACCAAAAAGAATGCCACATTCAACTAATAACAGAATGATTACAGATATGATCAAGATTCTTGATTTTCTTAAAAGTTCATATTTCAATAAATTTAGCATGCTGCATATACCTCCCTATAAAGATCCACAATGGACTTGCCATGCTTTTCTCTGATTTCTTCAGCATTTCCCATGACGACAATTTCACCGTCTTTAATAAAGATGACTTCATCCAGTATTTTTTCCATTTCATCAATGAGGTGGCTGGAGATGAGGAGTGCATTGTCCTCATTTGCGTGAGCAATGATGGTATTGATAATGGTATCCCTCGCCACGAGGTCAATGCCATTTAAGGGTTCGTCTAGCATGTAAATCTTTGCTTTTCGAGACATGGTTACGGCAACCTTTAGCTTAGCAGCCATTCCAGAGGATAAATTGCGCACTTTCAATTTTTTGTCTAATTTCATTTCTTGAAGGAGTCCTTCAAAAACGTCCATTTCAAAATCTTCATAAAAATCTTGGTGAAATTGGCCAACGGTCTTAATGGACATGTAATCGTACAAATATTGTTCGGTAGTCATATACGCGACATGTTTCTTGGAAGCAATCCCAACTGGACCGCCTAAGACTTCAATAGAACCTTTGGTGGGATAGAAAAGTCCAGCGATCATTTTCATTAGTGTGGATTTGCCGCTACCATTTGGACCTAATAGCCCGTAAATCTTGCCGGGTTCTAATGTGATGGAAACATTTTTTACGGCTATGGTGCTTGAAAAATTTTTGCTTAATTCTTTAGTTTGTAATAAAGACATATTAATTGTTCTCCCTTTCTTTAATAATAGCAATCATATCCTCAAAGCTGTAGCCTAGTTCGACCATTTCTTGAACGAATTGATCAATTACTTTGCCAGCCATGGGTGCTCTTAGTTTCGAAATCGTTTCTGTTGAGTCTGTAACAAAGGTGCCAAGTCCGCGTTTGGTAAAACAAATGCCTTCTAGTTCTAATTCTTTATATATTCTAGAAGCGGTATTTGGATTCACATTATAAGTGATGGCAAGACTTCTCGTAGAAGGTAATTGTTCACCAGCCTTTAGAGAACCTAAGATTAACTGTTTTTTGATGGCATCCATGACTTGTAGATAAATAGGTATGCTGGTATTGTAGTCCATATGACACCTCCATGTATTAGTGCTATAGCAACATAGTACACCAATCAAATAGTGTTGTCAAGCACTTGCGCAAACAATATAAAAAAACAGCTAACTCGAAATAAAAATTTCAAGTTAGCCGCTTTATAAGGCATATTAATTGGATTTGATAAAAGAAGCAAAGTATTTACCAAAAGTTAAAGCTTCTGATAATTGGTCATCAGAGGGATTGAAAACAATGCGTAGACCCTCGACGGGTATTTTGAAACGTAACTGTCGCAGTCTTTCTTCAATATTTGGAACAGCTTCGCCGCTCCAACCATAAGAACCGAAACAACCAGCAAACTTACCTTTGTGAATAATGGGGTTCAGTTCCGTTAGCAGATTCCAAATAGGAGGAAGTGCATCGCTTAATATCGTACATGAACCGAAGAGTAGACCAATAGCAGATTGCATTTCTTCTAGGACTTCATCTTTATCTGCTTCTACAAGGTCATACATTTTAACCTCAATCCCTTCGGATTCAATGCCCTCACGAATTTTTTCTGCCATTTTCTTGGTATAACCGTAAGCGGAAACATAAGGAATCACCACATAGTTGGTGTTCTTTGTAGAGGGTTGTGACCAGTCTTTGTACATTTGCAGATATTTTTCCAAATCTTTGCGAAGGACAGGACCATGACCTGGACATATGACCTCGATCTCTAGTGGCTTAATTTTAGCTAGGGCTTTTAGGACGAAGGATTTGAAAGGACTCATGATGGCATCAAAGTAATATTTATAAGCATCGGTAAAATCTTGGTCCATTAAATCATTAAAAACCAAATCACTGCAATAGTGACAACCAAAGGAGTCACAGGTGAAAAGTGTTTTATCTTCTGGAATATAAGAATACATGCTGTCTGGCCAGTGTAAGTTGGGCACAGAGTAAAAGTGAATGGTTTTTCCGCCGAGATCCAGTGGTTCGTTTTCTTTTGCAACTTTACTTTTAAAAGTCATATTGGTAATGCCGGCTAAATATTTAAGAGCAATATTAGAGCCAACAATGGTTATGTTTGGATTTAAGGTTAATAGCTTGGCAATTGAGCCCGCATGATCAGGTTCTGTATGGTTCACGATGATATAATCAAGGTCGTCCACACTTGAGACTTCAGATATGCGTTCTAAAAATTCATCGAAGAAGGTTTCTTTTACGGTTTCAAATAAGGCGGTCTTCTCCGTGCCTTTTACCAAATAGGAATTATAGGTCGTACCATATTTTGTTTCCATAATAATATCAAAAACCTTAATGTCATAATCTAAGGCGCCAATCCAAAAAATATTGTCTTTAACGATTCTATGTTTCATTTTGTTCCCCTTTCAACGGAATAAGAATGACTCTCACTTAATAGTAATTTATCAGAATTAAAAGTCTTTGTCAATCTAGCATGAGTCCTTTGTGATTAGTGCTGAATTTTTAGGTCCAAAGACATACTAAAATAGTGGAATTTCATATGCACAGTAAAAAGGTTATATGATATAATAAAAGGTATGGAAAAGTTTTGTCATCTTCGAAAGGACAAGGGATATGAATAAAATTAAAATAGATTTGAAACCTACCCAAGTTTTGGTACTTGGTTTTTTATTGGTTATTTTGTTCGGCGCATTGCTGCTTAATTTACCTTTTGCAAGCAGAGATGGCAATAGTATCGGTTATATTGATGCGCTATTTACAGCAACTTCAGCAGTTTGTGTTACTGGATTGGCTGTAGTCAATACGTTATCACATTGGAGTTTGTTTGGTAAAATTGTGATATTGATTCTCATCCAAGTGGGTGGTCTGGGTATTATGACCATTACCACAACCTTCTTTATTATTTTAGGAAAGAAAATTAGATTGAAGGAAAGGCTGATTATGCAAGAGGCGCTCAATCAATATACCCTCTCTGGTATGGTAAGATTGACCAGGAATGTTTTTGTAGGAACCATGTTTTTAGAGGCTATTGGAGCAATTCTCCTTTCTTTTAAATTTATACCCCAATACGGTTGGTATCATGGCGTTTTCAAAAGTATTTTTCATTCGGTTTCCGCATTCTGCAATGCGGGGTTTGACATCATAGGTAACGATAGCCTAGTCCCTTATGTAGGAGATGTGCTGATTAATTTTACGGTTATGGGCCTCATCATTTTGGGGGGAATTGGTTTTACCGTTTGGTTAGATATGATTAAGGTGCTTAAAGATAAAATTAAATATAAATATACCCTTAGAAGAGCCTTTCATAGAATGTCATTACATTCAAAATTAGCCATCAGTATCACGGTGTCACTGATCGTTATTGGTTTTGTTTTCTTCTTTTTTATTGAAGGGTTTAACCCTGAGACCTTAGGACCAATGGGAATTAAGCAAAAACTACTCGGTAGTTTGTTTCAGTCTGTGACACCAAGAACAGCAGGGTTTAATACAATTATTCAAGCCAACATGACGGATGCTTCTAAATTTATGACTTTGATTTTAATGTTTATTGGTGGGTCGCCAGGGGGTACTGCAGGGGGGATTAAGACCATTACTTTTGGTATACTTTTTCTCGCTGTTGTTTCGGTTGTTAAAGCAAAGGAAGATGTCGAAGCTTTTCACAAACGCATTTCCTGGGATCTTATTAAGAAAGCTCTGGCGGTTGCGATTATCAGTTTAATAGTGGTTATTTCAGTAACCATGGTGCTCAGTTTGACCGAGGTTGTGAAAACTTTTTCCTTTGTGGACATATTTTTCGAGGCAGTTTCAGGATTTGCTACTGTAGGCTTATCGCTGGGTGTAACCCCTTATTTAACTGTTTTAGGTAAACTCATACTGATTATCACAATGTTTATAGGTAGACTTGGACCGGTAACAATGGTGGTTGCGGTTACCTTAAGAAGCAAAAAAAGCAATGTAGACATTAAGTTACCAGAAGAAAAAATAATGGTGGGGTAATTGCACCTTGGTATAAATGAACATTATCTAATATTTTATTGAAATGTCTTGGAGGAATAAAATGGCTAAGAAAAAAAGAGATTTTGTGGTTTTTGGTTTAGGAAAGTTTGGAAGCAGTGTTGCCATCACATTGTCTAAAAATGGTTGTGATGTTTTAGCAATAGATATGAATGAAGAAATCATTCAAGAGATTTCCGAAAAGGTAACCCATGCGGTACAGGCAGATGTCACAGATGCAGATGCACTACATGCATTGGGCATTCGTAATTTTGATGTAGCAATTATCGCGATTTCTAATAACATGCAATCGAGTATTATGGCTACCATTTTAGCAAAAGAAATCGGAGTACCCTTTGTTATTGCCAAAGCACAAAATGACATTCATAAACGTGTGTTAGAAAAAGTGGGTGCGGATAAGGTTGTATTTCCTGAGAGAGAAATTGGCGTCAGAATTGCCAACAATTTGATTTCGGATAATTTTGTGGACTATGTTGAATTATCAGATGATTACAGTATTGTGGAAATCAATGTACTAGATGAGTGGGCAGGTAAAAGCTTAAAGGAACTGAATTTAAGAGCTAAATACAGCATAAATGTTATGGCTATTAGAGCGGTGGATGATCAAATTTCCATTACGCCCGGACCACAAGAAGTTCTTAAATCGGGAGAAGTCCTTATCGTTATTGGTAATAACATAGAGCTTCAAAAACTTAACCGCTAAAAGGGATGTCGGATATGATTACAAGTCCTCAAAATATTAAAATTAAAAGAGTTTGTGCACTTTTGCAAAAGCAGAAGTTAAGAAAGGAAGAAGGCTTATTTGTCGTTGAAGGTAAGAAAATGATGGAAGAGGTGCCTCTTGATGCCGTCGTAGAAGTCTATGTGGCGGAGTCCTTTTCTCAATTACTCAAGGGATTAATGAACCGATTTTCCGGGATACAATGTGAAATTGTTTCGGATCAAGTCTTTAAACAAATGTCAACGGTAGTCACACCCCAAGGTATTTTAGGTGTGATTAAGCAAAGAAAACTGGAGATCAATGCATTGAATTTATCCGGTACCCCATTGCTCATTGCTCTTGAAAATCTGCAAGATCCTGGGAATGTAGGGACGATCATTCGGACTGCAGAAGCGGTGAATGCCGATGCTGTTCTGTTGTCCTCTGGCTGTGTGGATCTTTATAACCCTAAGATTGTAAGGGCTACTATGGGTTCGATTTTCAGAGTTCCAATTGTTGAAGAAGTGGATTTGTTGGAAGCGATGAGGGTTTTGAAAAGTAGGAATATTAATATTTTTGCAGCCCATCTAGATGGAAAAAAATCCTATTTCCAAGAGGATTATCGTGAG
>CAZJIO010000018.1:8331-20794 GCA_964546035.1 uncultured Eubacteriales bacterium
CAATGGATTAACAGAGGAATTAGCTGCTCGTGCAACGGGTTATGTCAAAATTCCTCTTCTAGGGCAATCAGAGTCACTTAATGCAGCAGTTGCTACAGGCGTATTATTATACGAAGCGATCAGACAAAGAGCTTAAAGGATCAGATTAAAAAAGTCAAAGACGACTCAACTAGAGCGGCTTTGACTTTTTTGTTCATTTCCTTGAGCTTTAAATCGACACATCGGTCTTTTGGTTTTTCATATATCTTAAAATTTGAATGAGATAGACGACATTGATAAAAACAAAAAGTCCAAAAGATATATTGCTGACAAGTTGTGAAGGAATGAAATTGAGTATTTCTACAAAAACTAAAGGAGCGGTTAAAGAATAAATCGCAATCTTGTAGGTTTGAGAAAAAGTAAGTTTAAGGCCAAGACTATTTTTTATAAAAAATGCAAGTGAGCAAGAGAATAGACTTTTAAAACAGATAAACAGGAAGGAAAAAAATAAACTAAACAGTGTACTCATGAGAATGATGAAAGGTCTCATGTCTACAATTAAATCCAATACGTCATTTGAAGGTAAGATCATCATTTCTGAATATTTAACGGTTTGTGGTAAGATGCCTGCTTGAGATAAAACAAAACTCTTTGTTGAGATTAAAATACCCGTTTCATAACCGACTAAATCGTTGAAACCATAGGCTCCGGTGGTGTCAGCAATAATAATTAATTCATTGCCCTCGCCCTTGTAAATAAAAGGTTGCTCATCTTGGAGTCTAAATTCGCTTTCTTCAAAGTAAAAAGCAGGGAATTCATCAATGATGTCTTCGAACAGACTGCTCGTTTTTATGGAAGTATAAAGGGAAAAGGGTAAAGAAATGATCAGGGATAAAAGCATTAAGTACAAAAAGGATTTCATAAAATGTTCATGAAGGATTGTTGTGTAGAAGGGTTTTGAGTTGATACTTAAAACAATCTTCTTAAAAAAATGAGGTTTTTTCATGGTAGTCGTACTCCTATAGTCGGCAAGTATTCTAGATTAATATACAATCATGAGTATGATTATATCATATAATGGGTATTTTTATGAACCAAAATTAGTGTAAAACGAAAATCGACAAAAAGGTTTAAAATTATTTTTACTGGATTGAGTTCTTGTCGATAATAAAGTATAATAAAAGATAAAGCTTTTAAATGGAAACAGGAGAAAAAAATGAATTATAAATTGATAGCCCCTTGCTTGTTTGGTATAGAGGCAGTACTTAAAAAAGAGATACAAGATCTAGGGTATAAGATTTTACAAGTGGATGATGGTAGAGTGACTTTCGAGGGAGATGCCCTAGCACTTTGCAAGAGCAATTTGTGGCTAAGATCCGCCGAGCGGGTCTTGCTTTCTGTTGGTGAATTTCAAGCTACTTCTTTTGAGGAGCTTTTTCAGGCCATTAAGAAGTTGCCTTGGGAAGATTACTTGCCAAAGGACGGTAAATTTTGGGTGACGAAAGCCTCTTCAATAAAATCCAAGCTTTTTAGTCCTTCAGATATTCAATCCATCGTTAAAAAAGCCATTGTTGAGAGATTAAAGGGCATTTATAAAGTCGATTGGTTTAGTGAAGACGGTCCCGAGTTTCCAATGCGTGTGTTTATTAAAAAAGACATCGTTTCCATCGGTCTAGATACATCAGGTGATTCCTTACACAAAAGAGGGTATCGACAATTTTCAGGAATCGCACCCATTAGAGAAACACTGGCTGCGGGAATCATTCAAATATCCCCATGGAACAAGGACCGTGTTTTTGCAGATCCATTTTGTGGTAGTGGTACCTTTGTCATCGAAGCGGCTATGATGGGCGCTAACATTGCACCTGGATTAAATAGAGATTTCGCGGCTCAAAGTTGGCATCATCTCATTCCTCCAAACCTATGGCATCAAGCTGTGGAAGAAGCAATGGATGTGCGAGACAACGCTGTTGAACTCAACATTCAAGGTTTTGATAGTGATTACCAAATCATCAAGATTGCCCGTGAAAATGCAAAACTCGCTGGGGTTGATCACTTGATCCATTTTGAAGAGAGAGAAATGAAGAACTTCCGCTCAAATAAGAAATGTGGTGTCATTGTAACGAATCCACCTTATGGTGAACGGATGGATGATCAAGAGTCCGTTATTAAGTTGTATAAGGAAATGGGAGAACAGTTTAAACTCCTAGACACATGGTCCTTTTGCGTGATTACTTCCTTTGAAGATTTTGAGAGATTTTATGGAAAAAGTGCTGATAAAAAACGAAAACTCTACAGTGGTATGATGAAAACCAATTTGTATCAATATTTAGGCCCAAGACCTAAGTACGTTAACAAAGAGGTTTAATCCTATGAAAGGTGGTAGCACTTTGAAAAGACATGTTGCACGGTTCATGCTCATTGTCGTCATTGCTCTCCTCCTTCAGGTCAGCGTTTTAGCGACTGAAGATGGAAAAAATATAAAAGTATACTTGAATAATATCCCAATTAACTTTGAAGATAAGTATGGCTATCCCTACATGGATGCTCATGATCGGGTAATGGTTCCGCTTAGGTTAACTCTGGAAAAGTTTGGTGCGAAGGTCTCGTGGAACGCCAAGGATCAAGTAGCAATGGCTCAAAAAGGTGATGTCCTCTTAGAAATACCCATTGGTCAGAAGTTTTTTTTGAAAAATGGTGAAATTATTATCAATGAATCAGAAACGATTTTGAAAGCTTCCAGAACTTATTTGCCCATTCGAGCTGTCATGGAAGCTTTTGGTTGTATTGTCACATGGTCTGACATGGAAAATTCTGTATTTATAGATTATAAAAAAGGGTTGGCCACAATTATTAACACAGTACCTGCGCAATACGATTTAAGAAATTTTGGCAAAGTGACTGGGGTTAAAGATCAAGAGGCTATTGGTGCTTGCTGGGCTTTTTCTACACTAGGGGCTATAGAGTCGGCCTTGTTGCCTAGAGAAAAGCACGACTTTTCAGAAGATCATCTTAGTCTAACTCATGGTTACAATGTTTCTCAAAACCAAGGAGGGGACTTTAATATTGCAATGAGCTATTTAGCAAGGTGGGATGGACCCGTCCTTGAAGCGGAAGATCCCTATGGTGATGGCGTAGCCAATCTTGCAGCAAAGCCCTATAAGCATGTTCAAGAAGCCATTGTTATACCCTCCAAAAACTATCTGGCTATTAAACTGTCCCTCTTACTCCATGGCGGCGTCCAAACCTCTATGTATTTTGATGCTTCTGTCATAAAGCCGGGCAGTACGATATACAATGGTGATACACATGCATTTTATTACAAGGGCAATGCCAAGATTAATCATGCTGTCGTGATCGTCGGGTGGGATGATCGTTTTCCAAAAGAAAATTTTGCAACAGTTCCTGATCAAGATGGGGCGTTTATCTGTAAAAATAGTTATGGAACAGAATTCGGTGAGAAGGGCTATTTCTATGTCTCCTACTCAGATAAATACATAGGTACTGAAAATTACGTTTTCACTAAAATTGAAAGTACCACTAATTATGCAAAAATCTATCAAACAGACCAGTTAGGTTGGGTAGGTAGATTAGGTTATGGTTCTGATACAGCCTACTTTGCTAATGTCTATACCACAAAATCAGAAAAAGAAAATTTGGAAGCGGTTTCTTTTTATGCAACAGATGTGGCGACTGATTATGAAGTTTATTATGTCAATAATTTCAACAACACACTGGATTTTAAGGATATGAAACTGCTGAAAAGAGGCTCTTTAGACTATAAGGGATATTATACCATCGATTTTGAGCAACCCATCCTAGTCAGTGGGAGATTTGGGGTAATCGTCAAGATTAAGACGCCGGGGAGTAGTTTACCCGTTGCCGCAGAATACTACAAAAGTGTGACGTGGTTAGATGCTGTTGACATCACAGATGGTGAAGGTTATATGAGCCAAAAAGGGCACTTATGGGACAGCACGGAAAAAGATTATAAAAGTAATGTTTGTTTGAAGGCGTTCACCAGTATATCAAAATAACCATATAGATTTTATAGATTTTATAGATCTTATAGAGCGCAATAACCTTAAAGGGAGGCTGTTAATATGAAGGCTAGAATGATGAACTTGTTAGAGTGTATGAAGGGTGCAAAGACCATCTATATTCAGCCCCATAATATGCCTGATCCAGATGCTATTGCCTGCAGTTTTGGGCTCTGCCAATTACTGAAGACCTTTGGCGTGGAAACACATATCATCTATATGAACCTCATTGAGAAAGTCAATTCTAAGAATATGGTAGAGTTATTTGATATTGATATGATTGTTAAAGAGAAAGATTTTGTGAGTGGACCAGATGACTTTGTTATTTTAGTGGATTCACAGATTGGAAATTCTAACATCACTAACATTCAAGGAAAAAGGGTGGCTGTCATTGATCATCATGTCAATATGGGTGCATATGACTATGTTTTTGAAGACATCAGAGAGGAGATTGGCGCTTGCTCCACAATCATTGCTGGTTACTTTAAAGCCTTAGGAAAACAGCCATCAAAAAATGTGGCGACTGCCCTGCTTTACGGCATTATGACAGATACGAATAATTTAACCAGGGCCTGTGATCAATTAGACTTAGATTTGTTTTATTGGTTATACGGTTTGGCTGATTTATTACGAATCAAGCAGCTTAGGATGAATGAAATTGGACGAAAAGATCTTCATGCCTATGCAAAAGCCTTAGAGACTTATGAAGTATATGGTAACATTGGGTTTGTGCATATTGAGAACTGTAATGACTCTCTACTGGGTACCATTAGTGATATGGTCTATACCATTGAGGGAACATCCATTGTTGTCTCCTATGCGAAGCGGCCAGATGGTATTAAATTCTCGGTAAGAAGCGGTGAAAAGAATATCTATGCAGACGACTTGGTGAAATACATTTTAAATGACCGTGGCGTTGGTGGTGGACATAAAGAAATGGCCGGAGGTTTTATCCCAGAGGATGAATTGGCATTTATTGAAAACAAACAATTGGATACTTATGTCAGATATCGGGCAATTTCTTATGTAGAAGATAAATTAGGTGTTTAGAAGGGGTGGGAGTCAGTGAAGCAAAAGGGTGTTGAAGTAAGCGGGGTAGAAGGTAAGCTATGGGTTTACTCTTGGAGACCAGAGAACGAACCCATTGGGGTCATTCATATTTTGCATGGTATGGCAGAACATGCTTTGCGATATGGAAACTTTGCAGCTTATATGGTTGAATGTGGCTACGCGGTATATGCTCATGACCATCGCAAGCATGGTAAAAGCCTTAATCATGTGGAAGAAATTGGTATTTTTCAGGATAGCGATACTTTTGAAAATATGGTTGAGGATGTTCATCTTGTTAATGCCTATATTCGTCAAATAGAAAAGGATAAAGAACTGGTTATTTTAGGTCATAGTATGGGTTCCATGATTTGCAGACGTTATCTTCAAGTCCACGGTAATGATGTAAAAAAAGCTGTGATCATGGGGACCATGCTTGGGCAAAAGTTCATATGTGATTTTGGAATGGTCTTTGGGAAGATAGTTGTTTTAACCTCCTCAAAAAAAGAGAGAAGTGAGTTGCTCAATCGATTGAGTGTTGGTGGTTTTAATCAATCCTTTGAACCGAGTCGAACCCTTTTTGACTGGATTTCAAGAGATGAAGCACAGGTGGATAAGTATGTTCAAGATCCCCTATGTGGCTATAGTTACAACGCACCTTTTTATATAGAACTTATAAAGGGCCTTTTAATTGGGCAGAAAAGGTCAAATATTCTTAAAACACCTCACATCCCCTTGCTATTCATATCCGGTGGTGAGGATCCCGTTGGGTTTAAAGGAATGGGTGTAAAACGTGTTATAAGTTTATATGGTAAATTAGGCTATAAAGATAACATCACTTTTAAGTTATTTGAAGGTGCGAGGCACGAAATACTCAATGAGATCAATAAAGAAGAGGTTTACCAATATATTCATAATTGGATAAAAGAATTGGTATAATTTGGGCTAGGGGGGCCGTCTGATGAGAAAAAAGGTACTGGTTAATGTAGAGACACAAAGTGTTAAAAAGATGGTGTTAACGTCTATAATGGGTTTGGAATATGATTTCGTAGAGTTTAATTCACCGGAGGACCTTAGATTTAAATTTAATTTACTGAAAGATGCCATCGTTTTAATGATTTATGAACTTAATTATATTTCTTTTAAGACGGACTTTGAGATCATCAAAGAGATGAGCGATCAAGCCATCAAAACCCTTGTGATTTCAGATCGATATGAGACAGCCATTATCGATAATGCACTAGAGGTTGGGGCAAGTGACATCATTATTGCGCCACTTAAAGAAGAGGTCTTAAAAGGTAAAATAAGAACCTTAATTGAAGGTGTACAAAATGTAACGACTCTGATGGAAATAAAAGAAAAGAAATTTGCAGACGACAATGTGATCGACTATGAAATTTTACGAGCGGATAGAGGTAAATACAGCATATCTCTCGTAATGGTAGAGTTTTCTGGTATTTTAGAGGAAGAGATTGATTGGTTTATTGTTAAAGTGAAGGGAAAGTTGAGAGAAACTGACCTCATCTTTAGATACAATTCCACCAGACTCTTGTTGATTTGCCCTTTTACCATGAAGGAAAATGTTGTGGAAATTGAAAATAAGGTGAGGGCTGTCAGAAGCGAAAATTATATGGCATTCAAAACCAAAGTGGGTATTTTTGTTTATGGCATTTCATATCCAAAGGACGGAGAAAATACCTCTGAGTTACTGATGTTATTAGATGCGGGTATCAAAAATAGCATTCTATTAGGAAGTATAAGAGGTACCTTTCGAGATATCAACAAAACAGAAAAAGAAACCTATGTAAAAATGTTGAGAAAAAGACAATAGCATTGAAAAAGCAAAAATAAAGGTGTAAAATAATACTCATATTAACGCATATTATGGAAGTATTGGAATAAGGGGATAAAAATTGGACATCAATGAAGAAATCACAATAGAAATTCATAAGAAGCTCCAAAGAATGAATGCCTTGGTCGAAATTTATGACTACAAAGCAGTTTTAGAATTATGTCAAGAGGTTCTTTTGGAAGCTGAGAAGATCAGTTACATAAAAGGTAAAATAGAAGCTTATAAGATGCTCGGAATGGTATATTTCAATAAGGGAGATTATCCAAAAACCCTTGAATATGCCATCAAGGTATCTAAACTGTTGGAAGATATGGATGGTTTGGAAGAGGTAGATGCTGTTCTTGACAATTACCTTGCCTTTGCTAACTTCTTTATCCGACATAAAGATTATGAAGATGCACTCAAGCTGCTCAAAAACGGCTTGAATTTAGCCATTAAGAAAAATAATCATATTCAAGAAGTTACCATAAGCAATACCATGGGTAATGTTTTTTGCGAGCTTCAGCAATACGATGTGGCTCAAGAAGTACTAGAGAATGCTCTGGACATTGCAATTAAGAACGCTTATATAAAGCTTGTACCGGAGATTAAACTGAATTTAACAAAGCTTTGTATTGCTGTTGGGGCTTATGACGAAGCAAAACAGTGTTTGGATGAGTCTGTAAATGAGATGAAAGATCTAAATAATTTTCAAAGCTTGATTCATGGAGAGTTATTATACGCACACATTGCTTTTATAGGTCAAGATTTTGAAGGGGCACGTCGATATGCTCAAAAGGCGGAAAGCACCGCCGAAGCTTATGGGTTTCATGCTGAAATGGCAGATGCCTATGAATGGCTTCATTTGGCGTGTTGTGCTCAGAAAAACTTTGAAGCTGCCTATGATTATCTCTTGAAATATGTGGATATTTCTGGAAAAATGGTCAATGTCGAAAAAGAAAAATTAATTTCAAGAATGAGAGTTAAATATGACCTTTATCAGAAGGAAAAAGAAACCGAGATTTTAAAAGATAAAAATCAAAAGATCAGAAAGCAACGGGAAGAATTAGAATATTTAATGGAAGTTCTGGGTCGTCAAAACGAAGAGTTGCACTCTACTGCAATTAAAGATTACTTAACGGGTGCATACAATAGAAAATATTTCATGATGAAATTTGAAGAAGAGTTTAGTATTGCCGATGAACATGGGAGAGACTTATCCTGTTTGGTATTTGATGTGGATAAGTTTAAAGGGATCAATGATACTTATGGCCATCTGGTTGGAGATGAAGTCATTAAACATATTGTCAATGAAAGCAGCTATGCCATGGGAGATCAAGGGCTGATCGGCCGATTTGGCGGCGATGAGTTTGTACTGGTGCTACAGGGGTCTAACCTCGAACAAGCTGTGACCATAGGCGAGAACATTCTTAAGGGTATTCGCAACTCCTATGTGTTGTATGAGGATGTAAAAATCTATGCGACCATCAGCATCGGTGTTTCAGATAATAAAATGGGGCATTCCTGTAATGCGGAAGATATGATTCGATTAGCGGATCGGGCGCTTTATACAGCTAAAGAAAATGGACGGAATCAACTCAGTGTTGCATGTGTGAAAGAGAAATAAATATTAAAAGGACCTATACTAAGGAGAAAAAAATATGGATGAAAGACGTAAGCACAGGAGATTGCCCATACATTTAGAGCTTGAAATTAATCAACTTTTCAAACAAGATCATGTGATCATTGAGGGATTAGAAGAAGAAATCGAAGTGATTAATATTTCGAGGACAGGTATTGGATTTATTAGCAATGGTGATTTTCCCTTAGAGTATTACTTTAATGCTAAAATTGAATTTGATCAAAAACAGTTTTTTTATTGCGTGTTAAAGATTATCCGTAAAGAGAAGTTAGATGTAAGCGTGCTTTATGGCTGTGAGTTTGTTGGCTTGGCTGAATTTTTATCTAAGAAAGTAGACGCTTATGAGGCATTATTAGAGGAATAAAATTTCAAGGTTAGAGTTTACATAAGGAGCCCCACTTTTGATTTAAATCAAAAGTGGGGCTTTTTTTGTCCCTAAGGGATGGGAATATTGACCTATTTTGTGTAGAAATTAGGGGGATTTGGAGAGAATGTGGTTGACGGAGGTTTATCGCAATGATATGATAAATATCAAAGTGATAGAGTGTCTATCAATGAGGAGGGTTCGTGGTGGGTGATGTGTTTTTGGAATGGGAGAGCATTGGAGATAGGAAAGAGAAAGGGCATGTGATGAGTATGCCTTATGGGTCATTGGAGGAAGGTGAAAAGGGCCAGTTATCGGAGTGGGTTCAATCTCTTAAGGGTACTTGGAAATTCAATTTGGCTAAGAATGCCGCATTTAGACCAGTAGATTTTTATCGTCAGGATAAAGATTTGGAAACATGGGCGGACATCCAGGTGCCAGGTGTGTGGCAATTGCAGGGATTTGATCAAGACCCACCCTATTTTTTGAAGGACGATTATCCACCTGCGGTTATGAAAAGTCATATACCTTCTATAAAGACAGAAGATAATACGGTAGGTTCTTATAAGAAGCTTTTCTTTGTGCCCAAGGCATGGCAGGACCGTGAAGTTTTTATTTGCTTTGCAGGGGTTAAATCAGCTTTTTATTTATGGATTAATGGTAACAAAGTAGGTTATAGCCAAGGATCGATGACACCTGCGGAATTTAATATTGGATCCTTTCTTTTATTTGGTGAAGAAAACTCTGTATCTGTGGAGGTTTATAGATATTGTGTAAGTACTTATTTGGAAGGCCATGGTACCTGGTATTTTAGTGGGATTTATAGAGATGTTTATATATATGCAGAACCAAAGGTTTCTTTGAGGGACTATTTTTTGTCTTGTCAATTTGATAATTGTTATGAGGACGCCTTTTTTAAGATACAGACGGAAATTACCAATGTGACAGGAGAGAGCCAACCTATTTCAATAGAGATTTACTTGGAAGATGGTTTAATTAAGGACAGCCGATTGGTCGCAAAAAGTCACCAGACAACCCGATTGGTTTTAGAAACCTTAGTAAAGATGCCTTTAAAGTGGACAGCTGAGACGCCTTATTTGTATGGAGGTGCCATCGTTCTTAAGGACTCAAAAGGGCAAGTTCTGACAGTTAAAAGATTTGATTTTGGGTTTAGAACTGTGGGCATAGAAATGGGTGTGCTTGTCATTAATGGACAACCCATTAAGTTGAAAGGCATCAATCGACATGACTTTGATCCTGATGCGGGCTGCACCGTATCTAAAAGTCAATATGAGCAAGATATTAAACTGCTTAAGCAATTTAATGTGAATGCAATTCGTACCAGCTATTATCCGAATGATGACTATTTTTATCATTTGTGTGATCGTTATGGTCTGTACGTTATGAATGAGTCAGGTGTTCAAGTTCACCCTATTGGGAAAGAAATGCTCATAGGCAATAGGGATGAATGGTGTGATATGATGGTAGATCGTATGGAAAGGATGGTTGTGAGAGATAGAAATCACCCTAGTGTTATTATTTGGTCCTTAGGTAATGAAGAAGGGTTGGGTAAGAATTTTCTAGAGATGAAGCGGGCGGCTATGGCACTGGATGGGTCGAGACCTTATCATTATGAGGGCGATTTAGATTTTAGAACCAGTGACTTTTTCTCGAGTCAATCAGGTAGTCTGGCGTGGATGGATGCCGTTGGCAATCATGATGCCATTGATAAAAAGCTCCTATTACAATCCTTTCCTAAGAAAAGTGGACATAAAAAGGGTCTGGATCCATTGGATTACAGGGATAAACCGGCGCTTTTATGTGCTTTTGCCCCAGGCAATGAGAACGGTATGGGAGACATTAAGGCTTATATGGATAAGTTTGAAGCCTATAACAATTGGTGCGGTGGTTTTATATATGATTTTATGGATCAGGCCATAAGGAAAAGTGTAAATGGTGAAGATCAATGGCTCTATGGAGGCGATTTTGGAGAAGAATCCACCAGTGGGTATCAATGTGCCAGTGGCATATTTTCTGCGGATAGAACCCTGCATCCAACTGCTTTTGAGGTTAAGAAAGTTTACCAAAGCTATAGGATTGAGGAGATTGATTGGGCGACATATCAAATAGCGCTGACAAAAAAAGGGGCGTTTTTAGATACCAATCGTTATTACCTGCGTTGGGAGATACTAGAAGACGGAGGGTTGTTAATAGGGGGAGAAGAGGAAATGATGATTTTTAATGAAAATGAATCACAGAAGATTAACTTAAACATAGAGGATTATAAGAAAGTGGACGGCGCAGAATATCACTTGAATATCAATATGTGTTTAAAAGAACCGACACTTTGGGCAGATGAGGACCACATCGTTGCTTGGGAACAACTTAAGATTCCTAGTTACATAAGACCAAAGGCAAAAAAAACATCCCAGAAGGCATTGATTGTACACGACAGAAAAATCAAGACGGAAATTATTGGTGAAGATTTTTCTTGTAGAATATCTAAATTGACGGGAGATATCACTTCGTTAACATATGACCATAAAGAATATTTGGTATCGCCTCTCAAACTGAATTTTTATAGAGCAGCGACAGATAATGATTTAGAGACCTCTAGAAGAGTCAGATTTAAGCTAAAGCTAAAGACCGATTGGAAAAAAGTGTCTGAAAGTTATAAGGTGCAAAAGGTCAGTATTGATAACCTTAAAACCGAAGTGGTGATCCAAGTGATGCGTAAAGTGAAGCATATTAAAAATAATCTCATCACGGAATACACCATTGATGGCGGGGGTAATGTCTATATCAGTCATCAATTGACCCCAAAAAGAAATATGGTTAAGTTTGGGACCTCTATGGACATCAGTGATGAATACAACACCTTGTCCTGGTTTGGCAATGGGCTACTAGAAAATTACAGTGACAGGCAATTAGGGGCTAAAGTGGGTGTTTATTCTTGTGATGTAAAAGAGTATGTACACAATTATTTGAGGCCACAAGAAAACTCTAATCGGACAGATATTCGCTGGTTTTCCGCAACGACTCAAGACGGAGAAGGTCTGTTTTTTGAAGATGTTGAAGGGACCCTTCTTAATATGAGCGCTTGGCCATACAACATGAAAGATTTGGATGAAGCAGAACACATCCATGCCCTTAGAGCGAGAAACACGATTACACTCAACATTGATTACAAACAAAAAGGTGTTGGTAGTGAAGAGGAAAAAGGGATTTCTCTTAATGACCAACATCGAAAAAAAAAAAATGTAGAGTATAAATACGGATATAAAATCTGCAAAGCATACTAACTAAGGTGGTTTTATGGGAGCAAAAGATAAAAGGGAAAAAGAAAGACTTGAGGGCGTAAATAAGAGGAAATTCGAAGTGATAGAGGCGGCTAAAATAATCTTTGCTGAAAAATCCATAGAAAAGGCGACCATGCAAGACATTGCAAACAAAGCAGAAGTAGGCGTTGCCTCGGTATACAGATACTACAGTACAAAATTAGATCTGGTCATGGAAGTTGCCCTAGATTATTGGGAACGAGATTATGCTCAAGTGGACAC
>CAZJIO010000018.1:20812-29135 GCA_964546035.1 uncultured Eubacteriales bacterium
GACACACTTTTGGTGGGTACAGGGATTCAACAAACTTCTCAAATAATTGACTATTTTTCAAGAAAATTTGAAGAGAACCCGACCATGCTGGTTTTTATGGAGCAATTTGATGCTTTTATCTCCAGTTGTGAAAAAGAGCAATTGCCTTTAGAAGTCTATGAAAAAATAAGGGCCAGCAACGCAATTCACAATGCGTTGATGACCAGTATTATTGAAAAAGGTATCTCTGATGGCTCAATTCGTGTTGACATTAAAGCCGATGAAATAGGCAATACATGTGTGGAATTATTGATGAGTCTGGCACAAAAACGACTCATAAAAGAGCATGTACGTACAATAGGTAGCTTGCCCTCTGTATCGACACTAGAGGTATATAAAAAAATGTTGATTAAGTATCTGGAGACAGCTTAAGGGGAACGTTTAATAGATGAAATATTGATGGAAAGTGCTTCGTTGATTTTTCCCATATGCGTATCCTTGAGTTTTTTTTCCAAGTCTTTTGGAGAAAATGGATCAAAGGTTTCGTCCACTGGTTTGTCGAGAATTTTGCCAGGGCTTTTATTAACAGATTCAATTGCTGAGAGAACCTTGGTGGTTAAATCTTTTGGATTAATGGGTTTAATTGCGTAGTACATAATGTCATATTGAGTAGATGCCAATACGGCATCTTTTTTTGCGTTTCCAGTTAAGACAATAATGGGTGTTTTCTTATGTTGGGGATCATCTCTTATGACTTGCATCAATTGATACCCGGATTCTTTTTTTAGCCCCAAATCCATCAAAATTAAATCAACAGGTTGGTTGTTGAAGGATAAGTGGGTGAGCATGGAATGGTAGTCATAGGCTTCAACCACGGATAAATTGAATTTCTTAAGGAGTAATTTAACTTGGTGCCTTATGGTATAGGAGTCGTCCACGATTAAGACGACATTGTTTTTGAAAATCATCTGAATCACTTCCTCTCATTAAAAAAATTGAAAATTTCGTTTTTGGCCAACACGTAGTCTTCAAGGAGTGCTTGCCATAAGAGGGACAATTGATTGATTTGCGGCAGATCATAAAGGGATTCTTTCAGATAATGGTCTAAATCGCTTGCTTTTTCGTAAACATTTTTAACGTACAAGTTGGCTGAAACACCTTTGATGTTATGAATATCTTTTTCTAGAGCAATCCATTCCTCCGTAGAGGAAGGGCTTAGCTTGTTGTGCATTATTTCTTGGATTAAGACATCACATTCAGTGACATAATCGTTGTAGAGCATGGCTATGTCATCGAAATCCTCTATACCCATATCGTTCATAAATAAAAGAATGTTATCTTTCAATTAGTCACCCACTTCTGTCCTCGCTTTATTGATTGAGCCATTGTTGTAAAGTTTTATGCAGTGTTTCGATCTTAACAGGTTTTGTAATATAATCATCCATGCCACATTCAATGCATTTCTCTTTGTCTTCTTTCAGAGCACTGGCGGTTAAGGCAATAATCGGAATATGTCTGTTGAATAATTCTTCTTGCTGTCTAATGATTAAAGTAGCGCAGAATCCATCCATAATCGGCATTTGACAATCCATAATGATGATGTCATAGTCATTTTCGAAATACTCTTCTACGGCTTGTTGCCCGTTTTCGACGATATGCACATCATAATTCAGATTTTTAAGCTGCATTTTTAATAATTTTTGATTGGTTTGATTGTCTTCTGCAACAAGGATTTTCGCAGACATACTTGGCTTTGTAATCACCTTTTTGTAATCAAAGGTGTAATTATTAGGATCAATTAAATAGGGCAACAAAACGATAAATTCAGAGCCTTTTCCAACGGCGCTGGTGACTTTAATTTCACCATTGTGTAATTGCACCAAAGACTTGCAAATGGGTAACCCCAAGCCAGTTCCGCCAAACTTTCTGGTCATAGAATCATCTTCCTGAATAAAGGGATCAAATATTTTATCCTTTACTTCAAGGGGGAATCCTATACCCGTATCAATTATGGCAAATTCAATAACAGCTTTGTTGTGATCTGAACTGACAACGCGAACATTAACTGAAACAGAACCTATATGTGTGAATTTGATGGCATTACCGATCATGTTGACAAGGATTTGTCGGAGTCTAACGGGATCACCCTTTACGGTAGGAATGCCTCGTGAAACATCGAATTTTAAATCAATCTTCTTGACAGAAGCTTGATGGGAAAAAATGGTTTCAATTTCCCCTATAATTTTGGGGATATCCATGGTGACACTCTCGAGCCCCATCTGATTAGCTTCTAGTTTTGAAAAGTCCAAAATGGTATTAATGATGTCATAAAGGACACTTGCGGATTGATTGATGCTTTGGACGAGATCTTTATGAGTAGGGTCGAGCTGGGTATCAATCAGTAACTCAGACATGCCAATAATTGCATTTAATGGGGTACGAAGTTCGTGACTCATATTGGCTAAAAACATATTTTTAGATTTAATAATTTCTTCTGTTTTGGCTTTTAAAGCGGCCATATCTTTTTCAAGGCGAATGGCATCTGTGTTGCTATGAAGTGTCAAAAGACTACCCATCCATTCTGTGGTGACGATAGGCTTAACCTTTAAAATAAAGTCGTAATAAATACCGGATTTTTCCAGTACGAAGGGTTCTTGGAAGCTTGTCTTTAAACGATTATGAACTTTAGAATAAATAAGCGGCAACATATCTTGGAGAGGCTGTCCTATTGCAGAGGAGGTAACCTCTAAAAATGAATAAGCGCTTGTGTTCATTTGCAGGATTTCTGCTCCCTTGCCACAAACAATGGTCAGATCTTCTTGAGCATTTAAAAGTTGGTCTGTTGTTAGTGAAGGACGAATGGGTTCTAAATCAAGCCCCTTATGCTTGTTTTTTTTCATACTAAAAGCACCTAATAAAATAGGTATTTGAAGAATTACGATTAAGTAAAGAAAAACAATTAACGAAAGTTTCATGAAATCACCTACAATTGTCAGATTATGTACCTCTAAGTTTAACAAATATTGAAACAAATTACAAATATATCTTGAAATAATCATTCAGGTTTACTGGGTTAAAAAAACGAAGTCGAGTTACAGCTTTTATTATTTACAAAATGATCAAAATCTGATATAATGAAAGAACATGTGCGCATGTAATTGACAATTATTTAACAATGGGAGCATCTATGAAATTAACCTATGACTTTCATATTCATACAGCGCTATCGCCTTGTGGTGAGCTGAGTATGACGCCTAATAATATTGTCAATATGGCATTACTCAATGACCTTGATGTCATTGCCATTACAGATCACAACACATGTGAGAATGTTAAGGCTGTTCTAGAAGTTGCTCAGGGGACAAATTTATTAGTTCTTCCGGGTATAGAAGTCGAGTCACGAGAAGAAATACATATCATCTGTTTATTTTCTAGCTTAGAAGCAGCAAATCAAATGCAAGAAGCGGTTTATGCTAGCTTGCCCATTCGTAAGAATCCTGCAAAAATTTTTGGAGAGCAACTCCTTTTTGATCATCAAGATGAAGTGGTTGGTAAACTTGACCAATTGCTGAGTTTTGCAACTGGATTATCCATTGATGAAATTCAGAAATTAGTTCTCGAATATGATGGCGTGTTTATTCCTGCCCATATTGATCGTCCAAGTTATAGCATTCTTTCAAATCTAGGAATGATACCCAGCAACATGCACTTATCCCTATTAGAAATTTCAAGATTTGCTGATTACATGGCATACGCTCAGAAATATGAAGACTATTTAATGTTGCAATCTTCAGATGCTCACGAGTTAGGTTTTATTGGTATTTGTAAGGGTCAAATTGAAGTGAAAGAAAGATCTGTTTCTAGTGTTATGGAAACCCTTAAAGGACAATTAGACAAAAACGTCTTAATTGATAGATAAACTACCTGTTAAAAATTAAGGAGGTTAATTCATGGTTGCTAACGCTCAATCAAAGGAAGAAAAGTTTAAAGATTTAGAAACCTTTATCGACAATTTACCAACGACAAAAGGTGAACTCATTCGTGTGCTTCACAAAGCACAAAACATATTTGGGTACTTACCAGAAGACGTTCAAAGGTTTGTAGGTAAAAAATTAAACGTGCCAACTGCTAAAGTTTATGGTGTTGTGACATTTTATTCTTACTTTACAATGGTTCCAAAAGGCGAATACGATATTTCAATCTGCTTAGGAACAGCTTGTTACGTAAGAGGTGCTGAAAAGGTTTTAGACGCGATTAAAAAGGAAACTGGCATTGAAGTAGGTCAAACCTCTGAGGATGGGAAATTTTCAATTACTGCCCTTAGATGCATCGGCGCTTGTGGACTTGCACCCGTTCTTACCATTGGTGAAAAAGTGTACGGTCGTTTAACGCCTGACATGATCAAAGGTATTATCGACAATTACAAATAATTTTTTACTGTATCATATAAGGAGGATATAATTATGGCTGTCATTAAATCATTTGAAGAACTAAAAAAGATCAGAGATCAAGTTAAGTCTAATGTGGACTTAAGAGAAAAAGGCGAAAACATTGACGCACTCATTCAAATAAGAGTCGCTATGGCTACTTGTGGAATCGCATCTGGTGCTAGAGAAATTATGAACTACATGATTGATGAAATGTCTGCTGCTGGTATTAATAATACAGTAGTCACACAAACAGGTTGCATGGGTTATTGCTATGCTGAACCAACAATCGAAGTTACAATCCCTGGAAAAGAAGCAACTGTCTACGGAAATGTCACAAAAGAAAAAGCTAAAGAAATCATTGATAGACACATTGTTAAAGGTGAACTTGTCGATGGCATTATTCCAATGACCCACAAAACAATTGAGTAACACTATACCCTATAACATTAGGAGGTTGAAAAATGGCTAACTATACCATGCATATTTTAGTCTGCGGTGGAACTGGATGTAAATCAGCTGAGTCTGATTTAATCGTTTCTAACCTTGAGAAATCAGTTGCAGAAGTTAATATGTCAAACGATATTCAAATACTGAAAACAGGTTGCTTTGGATTTTGTGAAAAGGGACCCGTTGTAAAGATTTTACCAGATAACACATTTTATGTTCAAGTAACACCTGGGGATGCCGAGGAAATTGTAGGTGAACATATTGTTAAAGGTAGAAAAGTAGAAAGACTCTTGTTTGTGGATCCAAAAACTGATGAGATCATTTCAGATTCTAACAAAATGGACTTCTACAAAAAACAATTGCGTATTGCACTTAGAAACTGTGGTATTATCGATCCTGATAATATTAATGATTACATAGCTAGAGATGGCTACCAAGCATTAGGTATGTCACTTACTGAAATGGCACCTAACGATGTCGTTCAAATCATGAAAAAGTCAGGTCTTCGTGGACGTGGCGGCGGTGGGTTCCCAACAGGCTTGAAATGGGAAATTTGTGCTTCAAATGCGGCAGATCAAAAATATGTTATCTGTAACGCTGATGAAGGAGATCCAGGTGCATTTATGGACCGTTCTATATTAGAAGGAGATCCTCATTCTGTAATTGAAGCGATGGCCATCTGTGGTTATGCAATCGGAGCAACTAAAGGTCAAGTTTACATTCGTGCAGAATATCCACTTGCTATCAAACGTCTTGAAAAAGGCATAGAAGATGCAAGAGAAGCAGGACTACTCGGTAAAGACATTATGGGAACTGGGTTTGATTTTGACATCGAATTATCTTTTGGTGCTGGTGCCTTTGTTTGTGGAGAAGAAACAGCCCTTATTCATTCTATGGAAGGCGAGCGTGGCGAACCTACGACTAAACCACCTTTCCCTGCGGAATCTGGTTATTGGGGTAAACCTACCAATGTTAATAACGTTGAAACCTTTGCAAATGTACCTGTTATTTTATTAAAAGGTCCTGAATGGTTCGCTGGCATTGGCTCAGAGAAGTCTAAAGGAACAAAAGTATTTGCACTTGCTGGTAAAATTAACAACGTTGGACTGATTGAAGTGCCAATGGGTACAACCCTTAGAGAAGTTATTTATGATATCGGTGGTGGTATCAAAGATGGCAAACAATTTAAAGCGGTACAAACAGGCGGACCTTCAGGAGGTTGCTTAACTGTAGCTGATCTTGATACGCCAATTGATTATGACAACTTAATCGCTAAAGGCTCCATGATGGGTTCTGGCGGTATGATTGTTATGGATGAAGATGACTGTATGCCTGCTATGGCAAAATTCTACTTAGAGTTTACTGAGGAAGAATCCTGTGGTAAATGTACACCATGTCGTATCGGAACGAAGAGACTATCTGAACTTTTAGAGCTCATTACTGAAGGCAAGGGTAAAAGAGAACACCTGGATGAACTAAAGAGACTCAGTAGAGTCATCAAAGATACAGCACTTTGTGGTCTTGGTCAAACAGCGCCAAATCCAGTACTTTCTACGATGGAAGCTTTCTGGGATGAATACATTGCCCATGTACAAGACAAAAAATGTCCAGCTGGCCAATGCAAGCATTTAATGCAATACGTTATTGACGAAGTAAAATGTATCGGATGTACAGCATGTGCTAGAGTCTGTCCAGCAAGTTGTATTTCAGGAACCGTTAAGAAACTTCATGTCATCGATCAAGAAAAATGTATCAAATGTGGCGCTTGCTACGAAAAATGTAAATTTGATGCGATTTCTAAACAATAAATTTACTTACTCATCACTTATTGAAAAGGAGTGTACACCATGTCAGATATTAAAGTAATTGTTGATGATAAAGAAGTGCTTGTACCTGCTGGTAGCACCATTTTAGATGCTGCAAAGGCGGTAGGCGTTCATATGCCAACATTATGTCACTTAGATTTACATGATACAAAAATGGTTAACCAATCGGCTTCTTGTAGAGTGTGCGTGGTTGAAGTAGCGGGACGTAGAAATCTTGCACCATCCTGCGCAACACCAGCAGTTAACGGAATGGTTATTAAGACCAACTCTATGAAGGTTTTAGAAGCTAGGAAAACAGTTATTGAGCTGATTCTCTCAGATCATCCAAAAGATTGTCTATGTTGTGCAAAAGCTGGAGAATGTGAGCTTCAAGATCTAGCAGAGCGATGTGGTATTAGAAAAATCAATATCACAGGCGAAGCACAATCTACCTATAAAAAAGACTACACAAGATCTCTTATAAGAGATATGGATAAATGTATTATGTGCCGTCGCTGTGAAACCATGTGTAACACAGTTCAGGAAGTTGGTGCATTATCAGCAATTAACCGTGGATTCACTTCTGTTGTATCAGCAGCTTTTGAATTGCCTATGGAAGAAACTGTTTGTACCCATTGTGGACAATGCGTTGCAGTCTGTCCTACAGGCGCATTAACTGAAAATGATGCAACTTGGGAAGTCGTTCAAGCACTAGCTGATGGCGATAAAGTGGTAGTTGTTCAAACAGCACCAGCTGTTAGAGTTGCTATTGGAGAAGAGTTTGGTCAAGAGCCAGGTAGTATCTCAACAGGTAAAATGGTTACTGCACTCAGACAATTAGGTTTTAATCATGTATTTGATACCAACTTTGCGGCAGACTTAACCATTTTAGAAGAAGGTACAGAACTGCTTGGAAGATTAGAAAAATTCTTGGGTGGCGATGCGACTGCGCTTCCAATTTTAACTTCTTGCTGTCCAGCTTGGGTTAATTTTGTTGAAACACAATTCCCAGAACTGATCCATATTCCTTCAACTGCAAAATCACCTCAACAAATGTTTGGTGCAGTAGCAAAATCCTATTTTGCTGAAAAACTTAACATTCCTAGAGAAAAAATGGTCGTTGTATCTGTCATGCCTTGTTTAGCTAAAAAATACGAAGCATCTAGAGCTGAGTTTGCTGTTGATGGCAATCCTGATGTAGATATCGTTATTTCTACACGTGAACTAGGTAATCTCATCAAACATGCAAATATTGATTTAAATACTTTAGCTGAAAGCGAATTTGATAATCCGTTAGGCGTCTCCACAGGTGCTGGTGTTATATTCGGTACAACTGGCGGGGTTATTGAAGCAGCGGTTCGTACGGCATATGAAGTATATACAAAGAAAACATTGCCTAAGATTGATTTTGAAGAGCTGAGAGGTTTTGATGGCATCAGAGTTGCAGGCGTTGATGTGGATGGCTTAATGCTTAACATCGGTATCGCACATGGACTTGGTAATGCAAAAACCCTTCTTACAGAAGTAAGAGATGGCAATCCAAGAAACCTACATGCTATTGAAGTTATGGCTTGTCCAGGTGGTTGTATTGGTGGTGCAGGTCAACCGTATCATCATGGTGACTCTGAGATTCTCAAGAAACGTCAAGCAGCAATTTATCAA
>CAZJIO010000018.1:29145-34357 GCA_964546035.1 uncultured Eubacteriales bacterium
TCTTCGTCAACAGTATGAAGTTAACTTTTTTCAAATTGACAAAGATTCACCTCTTAGAAAATCTCATGAAAACCCAGCTATTGTTGAAATTTATGAAACCTACCTAGGGAAACCAATGAGTGAGTTATCTCATCACTTATTACATACCCATTATCACGTAAAAGATAAAGTATAAAATAGATTTTTAACCTAAAAATTGGAGTCCTTATGGGACTTCTTTTTTTTTGATTTGTATTGGCAGATGACACTTATTAATACTGTGTATCTTTATGCATTTCAAATTAGGAACAAATACCTATAGATTTTTAGTCCTGATACCGATGATGTGGTACTAATGACCCCAGACAAAATGTTTAAAAAATGAACGCTAGGGTGTTGGATTTGCGAAAGAAAATAAGGATACATATGACGATTATGTTGGGTTACATAAGATGGAAATTAAAAATACTTATCCACATGCAACCCCTTGATAAAATAAGGGTTTTCGGGTTGTGCACAGAGTTAAACACATTATCCACATAAATTATGTATTACCGAAGGACAAAATTTGAGGTTATCCACAGAAAATGACCTTAAATTGTTCGAATTAACAGAAAAAAAGACGAATATTCAGTTTATAAATTTTTTGATGAATAAAAGGATTATAGGAAAAAAAATTGAATATATAGGTATGATTATTGATTTGAAATGTTGAATAGAGCGTAAGCTTTTTTGACCTAGTCATAATCACATATTAAGGCATGATGATGTGCACAATAAGACATATCATTTTGGAAGGAGTGTTTCATATGAAATATATTATCACTGGAAAAAACATTGAATTGACTAAAGCATTGAAAGAAATTGTTACAGAAAAAATAGGTAAATTAGAAAAATATTTTACACCAGACAATGAAGCTCATATTACGATGGTCGTTGAGAAACAACGCCATATCATTGAGGTGACTATTCCTATTAAGGGAAGTGTCATAAGAGCTGAAGAAGAAGCGGAAAATATGTATGCTGCCATTGATTTGGTTGTTGATGTTGTTGAAAGACAATTGATGAAGCATAAACAAAAATTGATTAATCGCCATAGACAACAAGGTACGTTTAAGCCTGAATTTATTGAGTTTGATCAATCAGAGACAGAAGAAGGCATTAAAATCGTTAGAAGTAAAAAATTCGCAATAAAACCTATGGATGCAGAAGAAGCTTGTATGGAAATGGATTTATTAGGACATGACTTCTTTGTATTTAGAAGCAGTGAGACAGATGAAGTGAATGTTGTTTATAAAAGAAAAGGTGGATCATACGGTTTAATCGAACCTGAATTTCAATAGAAACTAAAACATCCTATAAAAAGGACTATCTCCAAATGGAAATAGTCCTTTTTGTGACTAGACTTTAAATTTTGATAAATTATCATTAAGCTCTTCAGCAAGCAAAGATAATTCTTCGATTGTGGAAGTGATTTCTTCAAAGCTAGCAGTTTGTTCTTGATTTGTAGAGGAGACGTCTTCAAAAGCTACAACAGACTCTTGGGTAATAGCAGATATGTCATCGATTTCTTCATTGATGTTTTCAACATCTTTTGTGAGCTGTAAGGCAGCACCTTTGACGGCAACAGCATTTTGATAAGATTGATTAACAGCTTGGACGATATCTGAAAATACTTGAGTGGTTTGATTCAAAGAAACTTCTTGTTCTGTAACAGCCAATTGGGAAATCTTAATGGTTTTCACAGCATCTGTCACCGCGCTGTTCACATGAGAAATGATACTGGTTATTTTACCTGTGGATTTCACAGTTTCATCGGCTAATTTTCTGATTTCATCTGCAACAACAGAAAAACCTTTGCCATGTTCACCCGCACGAGCGGCTTCGATACTTGCATTAAGTGCCAGTAAAGTGGTCTGGGATGAAATTGCTTCAATAACAGTGACAATATTAGCGATTTCATCAGATATTGTGGATAAATTGGTGATGGATATAACCGTTGATTCAGATGCGTTTTTATTTTCCGTCATTTTAGCTTTTTGAAAATCAATGGAGGCAGTACCACTTGTGACAATCTTCTTTGTAGAGAGTGAAATATCACTCGAAACCGTCATTTCATCGTTTATGGCAATTAAACTGGCTAATATATCATTTGATTTTCTTTGAATCGATTCTACTGAAGAGGCTTGTTTTGAAACGCCAATAGTCAGTTCTTGAATGGTTTCTGCAATTTGATTGGTACCAATTGCTAATTCTTGCATGGAAGAATTAGTGGTTTGAGAATAACTTTTAACCTTTGATGAAATGGATAACGAATCCGTTACGAGCTTATGCAAACTCGAAATGCTTTTATTAAAGGAATCTGCAAGGTGACGCGTTTCATCTTTAGTTTTGACTTGAGCTTGCACCGTTAAATTACCCTGGGCTAATTGAGCAGAAGCGGCAGTGACTTGGATAATTGGCTTTGCCATCTTTTTGCCTGCTGCAACAGAAGCTAAGGTAATTAAAAGGAGTAAAACAGCGGTTAAAATCAATGAGGTTTTCATTAATCTAGAAAAATTTTGCTCTGACAAGGTATTGAAAAGTGTTAAGTTGCTCTCAATATTGTCGTAGGATAAACCCGTTGCAACAATCCAATTAAAGGGTGCATACACTTTGCCATGGGCTTTTATCCGTACAGCATCACTACTTTTTGCTTTTACTGCTGTAAATTCCATAAACCCACTTTTTTGTGCGGCAGCTAAAAGATCTTTAAAAACAGCTTGTCCCTGAGCGTCCACATAGTTCAATTGGTTACTGCCTTGAAGAGATTCATCGAATGGATAGAGTAAGCAAGTTCCATCTTGATCAAAAACCCAAAATCGATTGTTGACTGCGTAAGAAAGTGCAGCAAGTTCCTTCAATGCGGCTTCTTTAGCGCCTTCTAAATTAAATTCCCCACTTACCTGTCTCATGTTGTAATGTTTGAGAACGGAAATTCCAGTGTCGACTTGATAGAATAAGGTGTTTTCAAATTGGGTTTGAATGCCTTGGGCATTGAGTTCGGCGGTCTTATTCTTGTAGTCGTTTAAAGAGATTAAATTCAGAGCAATTAAAGAAACAAAAATAATAACTGAAATCGTAAAAGTTAAAACCATAATCTTAAAGCTTAATCTTTTCATTTAAGATACCCCTTTCATTAAAAAGCATTGGTATTTTAAACGAGGCCTCTAATTCTCATTATATCACAGGTTTTTAGGGATAACAAATAAAAGAATTGGGTGTTGAATATGTTGGAATATAATGTTAAAATTAAAACACTGTGGTCACGTATGGCCACAAATAATTATTGCATAAATGCTGGGAATATTGAGAAAATAGACATTACAGTAAATTTATTATAGAATTGGAAGGTGGAAATAATGAAAGTTTTTGAGAAAATATTTGGTACCCATAGTGAGAGAGAAATAAAAAGAATTAATGGCTTAGTGGATGATATTGAAGCGTTACAAGAAGCTTATAAAAGTTTAACAGATGAAGCATTACAAGCTAAAACAGGTGAATTTAAAAAGCGCTTAAGTGAAGGGGCGACCCTAGACGATATCCTTCCTGATGCCTTTGCTACAGTTCGAGAAACTTCCACAAGAGTCCTTGGGAAGACTCATTTTAGGGTGCAGCTCATAGGCGGTATCATTTTACATCAAGGTAGAATTGCCGAAATGAAAACAGGTGAAGGTAAAACCCTAGTAGGTCCTTTATCTGCCTATTTAAATGCCCTAGAAGGAAAAGGGGTACACGTTGTCACCGTTAATGATTATTTAGCTAAACGTGACTCAGATGAAATGGGTCAGATTTTTAAATTCTTAGGTTTAACAGTGGGCACCCTTTTAAATGGTGTTACCAACGAAGAAAGAAGAGCTGCCTATCTGTGTGATATTACATACGGCACAAACAATGAATATGGTTTTGACTATTTAAGAGATAACATGGTGCTTTACAAAAAAGACATGGTTCAGAGAGACCTTCATTATGCCATCATTGATGAGGTGGACTCAGTACTCGTCGATGAAGCGAGAACGCCTTTAATTATTTCAGGGAGTAGCAATAAATCTACCCATCTTTATCAACAATCAGATATGTTCGTAAGACGCTTGACCAAAGGGCGTGTTATTGGCGAAATTTCGAAGATGAGTGCCATTTTAAATGAAGCCATTGAAGAAGAAGGCGACTATGTTGTTGATGAAAAAACCAAAGGTGTTTCTTTAACAGCAGACGGCGTACAAAAGGCAGAAAGCTTTTTTCAACTCTCCAACTATGCGGATCCCGAAAATATGGAAATTCAGCATCATATTTCCCTAGCTCTTAAAGCCCATAATATTATGTTTAAGGATAAAGATTATGTCCTTAAAGAACAAGAGATTCTGATTGTAGATGAGTTTACTGGACGTATCATGCCAGGACGACGATATTCCAATGGTCTGCATCAAGCCATCGAAGCCAAAGAATATGTGGATGTAAAAAGAGAAAGTAAAACCCTTGCAACCATTACTTTCCAAAACTACTTTAATAAATACAGCAAGAAATCAGGGATGACGGGAACGGCTTTAACAGAAGAAGAAGAGTTTCGTCAAATTTATGGTATGGACGTTATCACAATTCCTACCAATGAACCTGTGGACCGAAAAGATTATCCAGATGTGGTTTATAAAAGCCATGAAGCTAAAATAGATGCCATTGTCAATGATATTATAGAAGCTAATAAAAAAGGGCAACCCGTATTAGTGGGTACCATCACCATTGATGGTTCTGAAGAACTCAGCAAGAAACTCAGGAAGAGCGGTATTAAGCATAATGTCTTAAATGCCAAATTTCACGAACGGGAAGCTGAAATTGTTGCAGATGCTGGTCAATTTGCCGCGGTGACCATTGCCACCAACATGGCTGGTCGTGGTACAGATATTAAGCTAGGTGAAGGCGTTGTTGCAGCCGGGGGTCTTAAGATAATCGGTACAGAAAGACATGAGTCTAGACGTATAGATAATCAGTTAAGAGGCCGTTCAGGTCGTCAAGGCGATCCAGGTGAATCTACTTTCTACCTATCATTAGACGATGATCTCATGAGATTATTCAGTTCAGATAGAATGAAAACAACAGTAAATCGATTGGGATTACCAGACGATCAGCCTATTGCGGCTAGTATTTTATCCAATGCCATTGAAAATGCTCAGAAAAAGGTAGAAGGTAATAACTTTGG
>CAZJIO010000018.1:34377-42228 GCA_964546035.1 uncultured Eubacteriales bacterium
ATTGTTAGATTACGATCAAGTCATGAATGAGCAAAGAGAGATTATTTATGGAGAAAGAAGAAAAGTTCTAGAAGGCGTCAATATGAGGGATTATGTTTTTAACATGGTCCATGAAGCCATTGAACGTAATGTCAACGCCCACTCTAATGGCCTAGACGAAATCGATGAATGGGATTTACCAGCACTCAAAGAGACTTTGGTTAAAACCATTCCGCTAACAAATCTAGATGTTAAAGAAGAAGATAAAGAAAACATCACCAGATTGAACTTTATTGAACTTCTTTATAACAAAGCGCTCAAGCTCTATGAAAATATTGAAGCACAATTTGACGAACCAGAAATGATGCGTGAAGTCGAGCGTGTTATTTTACTGCGTGTCATTGATAGAAGATGGATGGACCATATTGATGACATGGATCAAATGCGTCAAAATGTTAGTTTAATGTCTTATGGTCAGAAAGATCCTTTAGTGGAATACAAGTTCCAAGGCTTTGATATGTTTGATGAAATGATTGAAGCCATCCAAGAAGACACGGTGAGATCTTTATTCAGTGTAAAACCAGCTAGAAAGATCGAAAGAGAAAGTGTTGCCAAAGTAACGGGTACCAATAGAGGTGAGGACACGGTTAAAGCCCCTGTTCGTCGTGCAGAGAAAAAAATTAGTCGTAATGACCCTTGCCCATGTGGCAGTGGTAAAAAGTATAAACAATGTCATGGAAATGGCGTTCAACAATAAAAAGTGTAAATGGGGTGTCAATGTGATTGAATTAGATCAAAGCAAGTTGCAATTGCTGAGTTATAAGGAAAAAATATTTGAAATGGGTGTTTCACTTTGACGTAAAAGGTGCTAGAATAAGTATAACAGAAACTGAGAATTCTGTCGCAACTGAGGGTTTTTGGGATGATCAAGAGAAATCTGGGAACACACTCAAAAAACTTAAGCATCTAAAGGATAAAGTAGAAACATATGAAAACTTATTGCAGACCTTTGAAGACCTAGAAGTGCTGATTGAAATGGGTCTAGAGGAACAAGATGAGGAGACTGCTTTAGAAGTAAAGGAAGAGCTAAAACAATTCATTAAGGATTATGACGCTTTAAGGGTGGCGACCTTGTTATCGGGAGAATACGATAACACCAATGCTATTTTATCTTTACACGCTGGTGCAGGTGGGACAGAGTCCTGTGATTGGGTCAACATGCTTTTTAGAATGTACAGCCGGTGGTCCGATTCGAAAGGCTTTAAAACGGAAATTCTGGATATCTTAGACGGTGATGAAGCAGGTATTAAGTCGATTACCTTTCAAATATCAGGAGACAATGCTTTTGGATATTTGAAATCTGAAAAGGGTGTGCACAGATTGATTCGCATATCACCCTTTGATTCTTCGGGTAGAAGACATACTTCCTTTGCGTCTTGTGATGTATTGCCAGAATTAGACGATGACGTTAACATTGAAATCAAAGATGAAGATGTAAGGATTGATACTTATCGTGCAAGTGGTGCAGGTGGGCAACATATCAATACAACAGATTCAGCGGTTAGAATCACACATTTAGCTTCTGGTATTATTGTTCAATGCCAGAATGGACGTTCTCAACATAAAAATAAAGACCGAGCTTTTAAGATGCTAAAGGCAAAGCTCTTTGAACTTAAGCAGCAGGAACAAGTGGATAAAGTACAAGGTCTTCGAGGCGATATGAAGGAGATCGGATGGGGTAGTCAAATTCGTTCTTATGTCATGAATCCTTATAGTATGGTCAAGGATCATAGAACCGATGAAGAAACCGGAAATGTACAAGCTGTTTTAGATGGTAAGATCGATGATTTCATCAATGCCTATTTATCCAAATGCAATCGAACCAGTATGCAGACAGAAGAATAGGTTGAAGGTCAAAAAATGCATTAAAGGAGGAAGGCGCGGTGGCAACAACACAACAAGTAGTATTTAAGATTGATAAGGAAGAATACGGCCTAAATATCATGAAAGTGAATGGTATTGAGAAGTATCAAGAAGTCGTCAAAATTCCAAACGCTCCAGCGTATGTGGATGGAATTATCAATTTAAGAGGTGAAGTTTTACCAGTTTTTAGTCTTAGGAAAAAGTTTCATTTAGAGGATAAACCCATCAATGATGAAACGAAGATTATTGTAGCCTTTACAAACGGCATGAAAGTAGGTTTTGTAGTAGACGCAGTTGCTGAGATTATGAACATTGATGAAGCAGATATTGAGCCTACTCCTAAAATTCTGACTGGTGTAGAAAGAAAATACATTATGAGCGTCGCAAAAGTGGAACATAGGATGATTATTTTACTGGATATCGAACTCATCGTTTCAGATGAGGAAAAGATTTCTTTGGGTCAATTCGTAGAAGTCGCTGATTAAGATTCTCCGTTATTAAAGCTAACATTTGAGCACAAACTCATTTGTTAGCTTTTTTTAAAAACAACTTGACCTTGGAATAAAACATGTGGTATTATCTTTCTAGCAAATACATATGTGCTTCTCAAAAAAACAGGTAGAGGTGAGTGACCATGCCGGATTCTGCAATTTATTATATTATTACCAAAAAGGCTTTGCCTGAGGTTTACCTAAAGGTCGTACAAGCCAAAGCGCTGATAGAGAAAGAAAAAGCGATAACAGTCCAAGAAGCCGTAGAAGCTGTTGGCATTAGTAGAAGTTCCTTCTATAAATATAAAGACGATATCTTTCCATTTTATGAAAATTCTAGAGGATCTGCCATAACCCTTGGTATGGGTATAGATGACGAACCTGGGCTGCTCTCTGGTGTCATCAATAAAATAGCAGAATATAAAGCGAATATATTAACGATTCATCAAACGATTCCCATCAATGGTGTTGCAAATATCACATTAAGTATAGAGGTATTGCCTTCAACGGGTAATATTCAAACCATGATCAGCAGCATAGAAGACATAGAGGGCATCCATCAAATAAAAATACTAGGCAGGGAGTGATCAACATGATAAATATAGCCGTATTAGGTTTTGGTACAGTTGGTTCAGGTGTTGTTGAGGTTTTAAACACCAATGGCGATAGCATCAATAAAAAGGCAGGGGAGAACATTCACCTCAAATATGTACTCGATTTAAGAGAATTTCCAGGATCACCCATTGAAAATATCTTAACCCATGATTTTGAAGAAATTCTGAACGATGACGACGTACAAGTCATTGTAGAAGTTATGGGGGGTATTGAACCCGCTTATACCTTTGTAAAAAGCGCCTTAAATAGAGGCAAAAGTGTCGTCACCTCTAATAAAGAACTGGTAGCAAAGCATGGTGCCCAGTTATTAGAAATTGCTAAAGAAAAGAACATTAATTTTCTTTTTGAAGCCAGTGTGGGAGGCGGTATCCCCATTATTAGACCACTTAACCATTCACTCACTGCAGATGAGATATATGAAATTACGGGTATTTTAAACGGGACCACGAATTTTATCCTATCAAAAATGGCCGATGAAGGTTTGGATTTTGAGGTTGTTTTAAAGGAAGCTCAGGATTTGGGTTATGCTGAAAGAAATCCAGCAGCTGACGTTGAAGGCCATGATGCATGTCGCAAGATTGCTATTTTATCTTCCTTAGCCTTTGGGATGCATGTGGATTATGAAGATATTTACACAGAGGGTATTACAAAAATCACCGATAGCGATATGGCTTATGCCAAAAAACTGGGTTATGACATTAAACTCTTAGGAACCAGCAAAAAGGTGGGCGATAAAGTTTATGCCATGGTAGCCCCAATGATGATCGATCAAAATCATCCACTCTCCCATGTACACGGCGTATTTAATGCCATTCTTGTTAAGGGAAATGTTATTGGAGATGTGATGTTCTATGGTAGAGGTGCTGGAAAGTTGCCGACTGCAAGTGCGGTTGTAGCTGATGTCATCGATGCTGTTAAACATATTAATACCAATATCATGTCTTTTTGGAGCACGAAAAAAATGGAATTGATGTCCATTGAAGAAGTAACAACCCGTTTCTTTGTTGTGGCTCAGACCGATTTCTATCCAGCCATTAAGGACAGTGTGAATAAAATATTTGGGCAAGTGTCCTATGTCAAACTAGACGATAGAGAAGATGAGGTGGCGTTCATCACAGAAGTGGGTACTGAAAAGGCATTGAAAAATCAACTAGAAGCCTTTAGTAAAGAAACTTCTATCCTTCAAATAAAGAGTACGATAAGAGTACAATAAGCTTAATGAATAGGTGGGATCAATATGAAATATGTTGTTATACTCGGAGATGGTATGGCCGATCAACCCTTGAATCAGTTAGGTCATAAAACACCATTAGAAGCAGCCAATAAAGCCAAAATTGATGTCATTATTTTAAGTTCAACACCTATACCAGGTAATGAAAAGACAGTATTCAAAGTAGTCAATGAATTATCCAAAAAGGGTGAGTTGGGCCTTGTCAGTACCATTCCAGAAGGTATGTCACCGGGCAGTGATACAGCCAATTTATCTGTTATGGGATACAATCCTAAACTGTATTATACGGGGAGATCTCCCCTAGAAGCAGTCAGTATGGGTATTGCTATGAAAGACACAGATATCAGTTTCAGATGTAATGTGGTGACTCTAACTGAAGAAGAAAACTATGAAGATAAAATCATATTAGATCACAGTGCCGATGAGATTACTACTGAAGAAGCCAGGGAATTGATTCTTGCAGTACAAAGCGCTTTTGGAAATGACTACCTCACGTTTTATCCTGGGATCAGTTATCGACATGCCTTGATTTGGGATGCGGGGTCTACTCAAGTAGAGTTAACACCCCCTCACGACATACTGACTAAAAAAATTAGGGATTATATGCCCGAAGGTGAACATGCCAAGGAAATCTTTGAACTGATGAAAGCAAGCTATGAGCTTCTCAATGAGCATCCCATTAATTTAAGCAGAAAAGAAAGAGGTCTGAGAAAGGCCAATTCTATTTGGATTTGGGGTGAAGGCAAAAAACCACTTCTTCCTTCATTTGAAGAAAAATATGGTTTAAAGGGCAGTATGATCTCGGCCGTTGATCTATTAAAAGGAATTGCAATTGCCGCTCAAATGGAAAGTATAGATGTTGTCGGTGCAACGGGTAATTTGCATACCAACTATAAAGGTAAAGCAGAAGCTTGTATCGATGCCCTGGAGCGTGGACAGGACTTTGTATATGTCCATATCGAAGCACCGGATGAATGTGGACATAGAGGTGAGATTGACAATAAAGTAAAATCCATTGAATTAATTGATGAGCAAATTGTGAAGCCTATCGTTGAAGCATTAGAAGCTAAAGGACTGGATTATCGGATTTTAATTTTACCAGACCATCCAACGCCCTTGGTGCTTAGAACACATACGAGTGATCCAGTACCTTATGTGCTCTATGACAGTACCGAAAATCAGCCATCTGGGCTATCTTATACAGAAGCCAATGCCGCTTTGACTGAGATTCATTGTCGGGTAGGTCATCAATTGCTAGACCAATTATTATCTACTAGGAAAGTTGTCAACTAGAAGCTAACAATGCGACTGAGTCGCTTATGTTGAATAAAAAAATATCATTTACAAGATGTAAAACAGGAGGAATCAACGTGCTAATCGTTAAAAAATTTGGCGGCAGTTCAGTTGCTAATAAAGAACGCGTCTACAATGTAGCAAATAGAATCATCGAAGAGTATAAACAAGGGCATCAAATCGTTGTTGTTTTATCGGCACAAGGCGATACAACTGACGATTTGCTCGCAAAAGCAAGAGAGATTAATCCAACGCCTTCTAAGAGAGAAATGGATATGCTCCTCGTAACAGGTGAGCAAATATCTGTTGCACTCATGGCCATGGCCATTGAAGCATTAGGTTGCCCATGTGTCTCTTTAAATGCCCATCAAGTGGGTATGTACACAACGTCTACCTATAGCAATGCACGACTAAAGAAAATCGATGCAGAACGCATCAATATGGAACTAGAACGCAAGAACATTGTTATCGTCACAGGTTTCCAAGGGATTAATCGTTATGACGATATCACAACACTCGGTAGAGGTGGTTCTGATACCACAGCAGTTGCTCTTGCGGCAGCACTTGATGCTGACTTATGCGAAATTTATACCGATGTAGATGGTGTTTATACAGCAGACCCAAGAGTTGTTAAAAATGCAAGAAAGCTAGATGAAATTACTTATGATGAAATGTTAGAGTTGGCATCCCTAGGAGCAAAGGTGCTTCACAATCGTTCCGTGGAGTTGGCTAAAAAATATGGTGTTGAATTAGTTGTTAGATCAAGTTTAACCAGAGCTGAAGGTACAATCGTTAAGGAGGAAGTTAAAATGGAAAAAATGCTTGTAAGCGGTGTTGCTGCTGATAAAGATGTTGCTAGAATTGCTGTTATAGGGATTAAGGATGAACCAGGTAAAGCGTTTATGCTGTTTTCTTTACTGGCTAAAAAAGGAATCAACGTAGACATTATTCTGCAATCTGTGGGACGTGATGGCACAAAAGATATTTCCTTTACAGTGCCAAAGGATGATTTACAAGAAGCTGTTAAGCTCCTTGAAACAAACCTAGATAGAATTTCAGGAACTAAAATTGAAATTGACGATAAAGTTGCAAAAGTATCCTTAGTTGGTGCTGGAATGGCATCTAACGCCGGTGTTGCAGCCATGATGTTTGAAGCTTTATACGATGCGAACATTAACATCAAAATGATTTCAACTTCAGAAATTAAGATTTCTTTGTTGGTAGATGAGAAAGACACAGAAGCGGCTATGAATGCCATTCATGAACAATTTAAATTAGCTATTTCTAGATAAGGGAACCGATACAAGAGCCAAAGGGGACGTTTAAATTTGGCTCCATGCCAAGCATGGAGCCAAATTTAAACGTCCCCTTTGGCTCTTGTTTTTTCATCAGAAAAATGCTATTATACCATGAATAGTGTGATGAGGAGTTGAGAGAATGATCAGGTGGTTTAAGAGTGTTTTAGCCATGTATCAAGGGTTACCTAGAGAGATGTATGTGTTATTTGTTGCGAGAGTCATTAATCGGTTGGGAGGTTTTGTTAACACCTTCTTACTTCTATTTTTAAAAGAGAATATGCACATGTCCCTCAAGACGGCAGGACTTTATATTTCTATAGCTGGGGTTGCATCCTTACTCGGTACCTTTATTGGGGGTCATTTGGGAGACGCCTTAAGCAGGAAAAAAACTTATGTCATTGCACAAAGTATTGCAGCAGCGTTATTTATTCCCTGTGGATTTTTAGGAACATCAGCAGTTATTCCAATGCTACTTATTGCTGCCTCCTTTTTTAGCTCTATCGTACAGCCGATTAATTCAGCTCTTGTTTCGGATCTAGTGACGAAGGAAGATCGTAAAAGAGCCTTTTCATTGCTGTATTTTGGTATTAACCTAGGCGTAGCCATTGGACCCATTATTGCTGGTTATTTGTTTTATCATCATATAGAATGGATTTTTTGGGGGGATGCCATTACGACCTTTATAGCGGTTATTCTCATTATTTTATACATACCAGATACAAAATTATCCCATACAGAAATTCAAGAAATGAGTGAACAATTATCCGATGCTGAAAAAATCCACGAAGGCAGTGCAATCAGTGCTTTCCTTAAAAGACCGGCACTTGTTGCTTTTACTTTTTTTGGTGTCCTAACTCATTTTGTGTATGCTCAAAGCAGTTTTGCACTGCCAGCCACAATGACAGATTTATTTGGTGGTGAAAAAGGCGCCATTTATTTTGGTAATTTGATGAGCTTTAATGCTGTGATTGTTGTGGTGTTTACGATTTTGGTAACAAAGTTAACAGATCAATATCGACCT
>CAZJIO010000018.1:42252-46745 GCA_964546035.1 uncultured Eubacteriales bacterium
AACATCGCTATTAGCAATCTTTTGTATTGCATAGGTTTTGGTATGATGGCTTTTGTTGGTCATATGCCCCTTATTATGATATCAGTGGCTATTTGGACACTTGGTGAAATATTAGGTGTTACAAACACTGGGGTTTACATAGCCAACAACACACCCATTACCCATAGAAGTCGGTTCAATGCCATTATCAGTATTTTAGGGAGTGTTGGGCATATGCTTGGTCCAATTGTAGCTGGTTTTTTTGTCGTACAGTTCAGTATGAAAGGCTTATGGATTCTTACAGCGCTATTGTCGCTGATTGCTTTCGGGGGACTTTTGGCCATTGGTGTATTTGAAAGAGTCAAATCTGAATCTATAGTTGGTAAATATACAAATATTTGATATAATGATTAGAGTGTCAAAAGTATATAGTTGTTCTTTTTACTAGAATATATAGAGTATGAATGCATTAATCATACTCTATATATTCTAGTAAAATTAGAACAACTTACTTTTGACGCTGTAATCATATAATGATTAGAGTGAAATTAGAACAATAAAGTATGAACAAGAATGAGACAAAGGAAGAAGGATTTACCTCATGGATATATTAAAAGCAATGGAACAAGAGTTTCAGTTAAAGGATTGGCAAGTAAAAAGTACTGTGGAGCTTATTGATGCAGGGAACACAATTCCCTTTATTTCCCGTTACAGAAAAGAAGTAACAGGATCCCTTACAGATGAAGTACTGAGAGATTTTCATGAACGATTGGTGTATTTACGAAATCTAGAAGATAAAAAGGCTCAAGTCATCGCAAGCATTGAGGAACAAGGCTTAATGAATGAAGCTTTAAAAAATCAAATTGTAAGCGCAAAAACCCTTGTAGAAGTGGAGGATTTATATAGACCCTTCAGACCAAAGAGAAGAACACGTGCTACCATCGCTAAGGAAAAAGGCTTAGAACCCTTCGCCCTTGAGATTATGATTCAAAGACTGACACAACCCATTGAAGTTTTAGCCCAAGCCTATATAAACCCTGAAAAAGAAGTCCATACCATCGAAGACGCTGTGGAAGGCGCACGAGATATTATCGCCGAAATGATTTCTGACGAAGCAGAGTACAGAAAACAAATTCGACTATTGACCTTTACCAAAGGAAAAATCATTTCGAAGGCAAAAGATGCCAAAGTAGCCTCTGTTTTTGAAATGTACTATGATTACGATGAAAATGTAAAGCAAATTGTTGGCCATCGTATACTAGCCATTAATCGTGGTGAGAAAGAAAAAATACTCACTATAAAAATAGAATCACCAACAGAAGAAATTATACAATGGATCAATAGAAAGGTTATTATTCCAGGTAATGCCCATTCAGAGCATTTTTTAACCATTGCCATTGAAGATGCTTATAAGCGTTTAATTGCACCTGCCATTGAGCGTGAAATTAGAAATGAACTCTCTGAAAAAGCTGAAGAAGGCGCCATTAAGGTCTTTGGTAAAAATCTAGAACAACTGCTTATGCAGCCTCCAATTGTCGATAAAGTCGTGTTAGCTATTGACCCTGCTTTTAGAACAGGTTGTAAAATAGCTGTTGTTGATGGTACAGGTAAAGTTTTAGACACCACAGTCATTTACCCAACACCACCAAAGAGCCTTATTGAAGAATCAAAAGCCATTCTCAAAAAGCTGATTACCAAACACGATGTGGATCTTATTTCTATTGGAAATGGTACAGCTTCCAGGGAATCAGAACTCTTTACAGTAGAGCTCTTAAAAGAAGTTAAAAAGCCAATATCCTATATTATTGTCAATGAAGCAGGCGCTTCTGTTTACTCCGCATCCAAACTGGGTACCGAGGAATTTCCACAATTTGATGTGGCCCTGAGAAGTGCCGTGTCTATCGCTAGACGCCTACAAGACCCTTTGGCTGAGCTGGTAAAAATCGATCCACAATCCATTGGAGTGGGTCAATATCAGCACGATATGAATCAAAAAACATTAGGTGAGGCCCTATCAGGCGTCGTGGAATCATCCGTTAATAAAGTGGGGGTAGACTTAAATACAGCATCGCCATCATTGCTACAGTATGTATCCGGGATTAATAAGACTTTGGCAAAAAACATTGTTGCCTATAGAGAAGCCAGTGGCAAGTTTCACTCTAGAAAAGAGTTACAAAAAGTCGCTAAGTTAGGCGCTAAGGCGTATGAACAGTGCGCAGGCTTTTTAAGAATTACAGACGGTGAGAATCCACTGGATAATACTAGCGTGCATCCAGAGAGTTATGCTGCTGCGACTAAGCTATTAAAAGAAATGAACTGTGATTTAAAAGATGTAAAGGGAGGAACCCTCAAGGATTTATCCAAACAGATTTCTAATTTAGAAGCCCTTGCACAGAAATTAGATATTGGTGTTCCCACATTAACAGATATGGTAAAAGAGTTAGAAAAACCAGGCAGAGACCCTAGAGAAGAAATGCCAAAACCACTTCTTCGAACAGATGTCCTAGAAATGGAAGACTTAACAGAAGGTATGATCTTAAAAGGAACCGTTAGAAATGTTATTGATTTTGGTGCATTTGTTGATATAGGGGTACACCAAGATGGCTTGGTACACATTTCGCAGCTTTGCCAGAAATATATCAAACATCCTTTGGAAGTGGTTTCTGTGGGAGACGTTGTAGATGTAAAGGTGCTTACAGTTGATCTTCAAAAGAAAAGAATTGCTCTATCTATGTTGATTTAAGAAAAGGGATATACGAGGAGGCAAAGAAATGAAAAAACAGAGCCAAGACTTAAAACCATCAAAAGGTGCCATTCATTTTGAGGTGATCATGACGACGATGCTGCTTTTTAAATACTTAATGGTTAATACGTGGATGACTCGAAATGGTAAAATGAAATGGATCATAACGCTTATTTCTTTGGTTTTTCTAGGGATGTATGTAGCGATAGATGCTTTGAATTCAACCACACTTTTACTGGTTTTGATTGTGATATTAAACCTGGTGGTTCAACCGGCCTATTACTATATGAATGCTAAGAAAATGATGCGGACGGTTAAAAATTTTGCGCACCCCATCAAGTATTCGATTACCAAAGAGGGCATTTTTACTGAGCAAAACTCTGGCAAAACCATTACCAACTGGTTTATGTTTATGCGTGTTTTTGAAAGCAGACAGTTGATGCTTTTATATATGGGAATTGATCAAGTCATCATTTTACCTAAGGCGTTATTATCCAAAGAAGACCTAAAAGTCATTAAAACTTACGTTCTTGAACAAGGATCTAAGATCAAACATTGCAATTTCAAAAAGATTTAAGGAGTATACAATCCATGGTTTACAGTTCGAATTCACCAGAAGAAACAATGTCAACAGGAAAAATGTTGGGCTTAAAGGCTGAAAAAGGGCAAGTTTTTTGCCTAGTAGGAGATTTGGGGGTAGGTAAGACTATTTTCACTAAGGGTTTTGCACTTGGCCTACAAATTGACGAACACATCACAAGCCCTACCTTCACCATTGTCAATGAATACGAAGGACCTCGTTTGCCTTTTTATCACTTTGATGTGTATCGCATTCAAGATCTAGAAGAGATGGATGAGATTGGCTATGAGGACTATTTCTTTGGTGAAGGGGTTACCTTCATAGAGTGGGCGAATTACATAGAAGACCTCATACCAGAGGAAGCCCTTTGGATTTATATAGAAAAGGACCTTTCAAAAGGTGTCGACTACAGAAAAATAACAATTCAGGAATAGTGGTGGAAAAATGAAAGTACTTGCACTTGATACATCCGGCTTAGTGGCTTCAGTCGCTTTTGCGGATGATAATGTGATTTTAAGTGAATACACAACCAACTTTAAGAAAACCCATTCAGTGACACTTATGCCCATGATCCAAGACATGTGTCGAATGCTGGACATGGATGTTGAAACCATTGACTGTATTGGGGTATCTGGTGGACCTGGTTCATTTACTGGGCTACGTATCGGTAGTGCAACGGCTAAAGGTTTAGCACACGCTTGGAACATTCCAATCGCATCAGTTCCTACATTAGAAGTGTTAGCAAATAACATAGACCATACCGAATGCTTGATTTGTCCTATGCTAGATGCAAGAAGGGGACAGGTTTATTCAGCGATCTATGAGTACAAAGAAAATGAAATCGTACCTTTAACTGAAATGATGGCCATTGAACTGCCTCCGCTCATAGCGCTTCTTAGAGACTTTCAAAAGAAAGTCATCTTTCTAGGCGACGGCGTTAAGCCGAACCTAGAAAAGATTCAGGAGCTTATGGAAGATGCGTCCTATATTATGGCAGCGCCTCAGAACAACATTCAAAGGGCAGCAACTCTGGCAACTTTGGCTCTTCGATATGCTAAGGCAGGCAAGGTGCAAACCTATTTAGATCACGTACCGATTTATCTCAGAAAGTCCCAAGCAGAAAGAGAATATGAAGAAAAGCACAATAACCCACTCGAATAGGAAAAAAAAAAAAAAAAGGTTATACGATGA
>CAZJIO010000019.1:0-9009 GCA_964546035.1 uncultured Eubacteriales bacterium
ACGAGAAATTGCTTTCAGTGACCCAGATTAATCAGCTCTATGGCCTAAACAGCACCTCCTCTCTCGAGGGTCCATGCACCGTTTTTACTACCCCAAAGTGGCTTAATGAAATTCAAAACCTCAAAAAAGAGCCTTCTATCAATGAATTTGATCAGGATTACTTTGATATCTATCGGGATTTGGTTAAGAAAGGGCAGTTAACCGATAAAGATAAAATCAAATATGAACAAAATGAATCGGCTCGTTTAAATTTCGAAATCACCAACATGCTTAAAGTCAACCATCGATTGACCTATGGTCAGGTGAATTCCTATTTCCCTATTTTAAACAGCGGTATGATCTCTAAAGATTTATCCACGGCTTTGGTAACCCCAGATGCTGTTAATGAGATCCTCCGAAAAATATTAGCCATTGATTTCTCGGCCTTTCACAGAGAAATATTTTATCACGATTCAAAAAATGGCATTGAAAAAGAATTGATCTCCAAAGCTGTTTTCCCTGATATTATACTCATGCCTATTTATGGTAGCAGAGGGAGTATGTGGCAGGAAATTACCGGCAGAGTACGGAGTTCTCAAGGGCGCATCATCCTACCGATTTTTACAAATGAAAATTTAGAGGATCTTCTCATTAAAATGGTCGGTAACTTCAGATGGGAGTTATGCAGAACGATGATGGGTATTTCGTGGAATGACATTTCACTCAAGTCACTCACCTCAGAATATACCGATTATACGCAGTTTTATAAACGGAACAAGGATTTGTCCGAAGAAGCTAGGGAGAAACTAAAACTTCAAATTCAACGTCACGGCAATATGCGCGATACTGCTACCTCAGATTATACGACCTGGATTAAATATGAGTGCAACGGTAATATCCGCCTTAATAAAATAGTAAGAAGCATCCTATATCGGTATTGCCCCTTTGAAAAATCCATTAGAGAAAAATTGGAACGACAGCCTATTTTCAGTGAGCTTGCGCTCCCTTTTAACAACCTACGAAGTAAGGAAGCCAAAGATTTAGAAAACCATTATAACAAACTCCTCAACAACCAGATTTCTAGCAATCCTACCCTTGCAGAAAACTTAAAGTTTTATAAAGAAAAATAAAAAACGCCGTTGGCGTTTTTTATTTTTTTAATGCTTCATCATCATTTGGTAACCCTGGATTATCAAAATTGGCATCATAATCAGGTTCAAGAGTTGCACCTTTTATGTTCAAATTCAATTTCTTTGCTTTATCTTTTTCTTTTTTCTTTCTAATTCTCCAGTTCATTCCATTACCTCCCTGAAAATTATTTTCTCTTATTATTTCCAGGGTTGATGTTTTTAATTCTTAACTCTCGTAATACGTATAGCCTCTAAGACCGGTATCAAAGGAATCCATAATAATTCTTCTATCTTTTGCACTGATACAGCCGCTTTTTACCGCATCTTCTGCGGTTTCTCTAAACCGTAAACGCATAGCCTTTGGATCGTATTCCACATAGGTAAGCACATCACTAACGCTATCGCCATGGATTTCATTGGTAAATTCAAATTTACCTTCACGACTGATTCGAACGCTAACCACATTCGTATCACCAAATAAATTATGCAAATCTCCTAAAGTTTCTTGATAAGCACCTACTAAGAAAACGCCTAAATAATACTGATCCTTATAATTAAAATCATGTAAAGGCAAAGTCGCCTTCACATCATGACGATCAATAAATCGGTCTATTTTACCGTCACAATCACAGGTGATGTCAGCAATCACTGCATTATTTTTTGGCAATTCATTCAGACGATGAATGGGCATAATAGGGAATAATTGATCAATGGCCCAACTGTCAGGAATGGACTGAAACAGTGAAAAATTGCAATAGTAAATATCTGCAATGGTACTTTCAATGTCCTCTAATTCCGTTGGCACATTTTTTAATTTTCTCTTTTCTTTTGCGATGAGTTTAATGGTATTCCAAAATATTTTCTCAGACAAAGAACGTTCTCTCAAACTGATTTTACCATGTTTAAATAAATCCTTGAGTTCATCCCTGTAATAAACAGCATCGTTATAACACTCTTGAAGATTTTTTTGGGTAATGGTTTTATTAACTTCATATAAATCTTTTATTTTTTCATGGGTGTCTTCCAGCATTTGTGGGATTTCATAATCTTCAAATCTCGCAACATCTAACACATTAAAGACGAGTATGGAATAATAAGCGACCAGCGCGCGTCCTGACTCTGTAATAATTGTTGGATGAGGCACATCACTGTTATCAAGAATGGACATCACTGCCTCTACAACGTCCGAACAATACTCTGGTACAGAATAGTTTCGACTGTTGTCGTAATTGGAATTCGAGCCATCATAATCCACTGCGAGACCACCCCCTAAGTCCAAATACCCCATAGGCGCGCCTTCTTTGACAAGCTCAGAATAGACTCTCGTTGCTTCACGAACGGCCGAGCGAATATCACGAATATTGGGAATTTGAGAGCCTAAATGGTAGTGTAATAATTTCAGGGAATGCAGCATGCCCTTTTCTTTGAGTATATCCACCATTTCAATGACTTGAGTGATGTTCAGTCCAAAAATACTGCGGTCACCACCAGATTCGGTCCAATGTCCACCTGCTTTGGCTGATAATTTAATACGGATGCCGATGTTAGGGGTGACATCTAATGCTTTTGAGCGTTCCAAGATGATGTCGAGTTCACCTGGCATTTCTATAACAAAAAAGCATTTAAAGCCCATTTTTATAGAGTATAGCCCTAAATCCATAAACTCTTGATCTTTATACCCATTACAGATTAAACAAGCTTCTTTGTCTTTCATTAAGGACAGGGCAGCTATAAGCTCTGGTTTACTTCCTACTTCAAGACCATGGTGATACCTTTCTCCAAACTTAGTAACTTCTTCAACCACCTGTTGCTGCTGATTAACTTTGATGGGGTAAACACCACGGTATGCCCCTTTATAATTTAATTTTTTTATGGCCTCGTTAAAGGAATTGTTCAAAAAGGATATTTGTGAGTCTAACAGGTTTTCAAAACGCAACAAAACTGGCATATCCATTCCACGTTCACTAATACCCGATATGATGTCCATAAGACTCACAGCTGCTGCAGGGCTATCACTAAAGGGATTCACCATAACCTCGCCACCATCAGAGATTGAGAAGTAATTGCCACCCCAGTTTTTTATGCCATACAGTTCTTCCGATTTTTCTTTTGTCCATCTATCCAATAAATCAATTTTATTCATCTAATCAGTCCTTTTTCTCGTTTGTAATTGTAAAGCTGTTAATGTTACCTATCAAGAGAAATATATCACTTTTAGATAAGGTTTGTCAATTTTTTATCTGTGTAAGTATCAAATTGACAATGCGCTCTACGTCACCAGACAACAGGGACTCATAAAGTGGTAAACACAAAATCCTGGATGAAATATCCTTTGAAATAGGATTGTCAGAAGGTTCTACATAAGGCAGTTGATCAAGAGATGGAAAAAAATACCTTCTGGCATTTATTTCATGGTCTTTCAGTGCCTTCATGACACTTTTCACCTGTGCCTCTGATTGAAATACTACGGGAAAGTAGCTGTAATTCCTATTGCACAATTCGTTTTGCTTTTGCAGTTTGATCTGTGGGCAATGACTTAATAGCGTCTTGTAATACTCAAAGCTTTTTTTCCTATTCTGGAGGATTTTATCTATATCCTCTAATACGCAAAGCCCCATTGCTGCTTGAAATTCATTCATTTTAGCATTCGTACCTACTTCACTTATTTCTTCCTGGCTCTTAATACCAAAATTAATCATGCGTTTAACTTTTTCATATAAGACATCATCTCCGATGACGAGAGCGCCTCCTTCGATGGTATGAAACAACTTCGTTGCGTGGAAACTCAGAATGGATATATCCCCATAATTGAGAATGCTCTGATTATTATAGTTTATACCAAAGGCATGAGCCCCATCATAAATGACCTTAAGATGATGTTTTTTAGCAATTTTATCGATGGCCTCAACTTCACAACCATTGCCAAATACATGTGTTGGCACAATACAGGTGGTTCGCTCTGTAATTTTATTTTCAATTTCTTTTGGATTCATGTTTAAAGTATCCCTATCAATATCTGCGAATTTAGGTTTCAATCCATTCCATACGATACTGCTCGTTGTGGCAACAAATGAAAAGGGTGTTGTGATGACTTCCCCTCTTAGCTCTAAGGCTTTATAAGCCAATTGAAGGGCTAACGTCCCGTTCGATACCAATAAGATGTTTTTTACACCTAAGTGTTGAGCCAATTTTCGTTCTAATTCGCGTACAAATTGCCCATTGTTTGTTAACCACTCGGAAGCATAAATGCTATGTATATATTTTTCATATCTCTCAATATCTGGTAGGTATGATTTTGTTACCTCAATCATAAATAACGATCACCTTTCTGCCTTTCCTTGATTATTCTACAAGGTGTCCCAAAAGCTACCACATAGGAAGGCAGGTTGTTGATCACGGTAGATCCCGCACCTACAACTGTGTGTTCCCCTATGTGTATCTTTTGGATAATGTTTGTTCCAATACCAATAGCCGTAAAATCATCAATATATACGCACCCACCAGTGGAAGAATTCGGTGCGATAGATACAAAGTTACCGAGTACACTCTCATGATCCACCGATGATGAGGTGTTCACGATACATCCCTCACCCATGACAGTGCCACTATTAATCACAACACCTGCCATAATCGTTGTACCCCCACCCATTTGGACATCTCTTCCAAGGGTAGCCCTGGGATGAACGCAGCGGATGAATTCAAACTGTGGTGCTGAACTTTTGATAAGTTCTGTCATTTCTTTTCTCGTCCAATTATCACCTATGGCAACAATACCCCCATACACGCGCTTTAAAATTGAATAATCACGCCTGTTACCCACTATGGGGTAACCAAAATGCTGCTCATCCAAACTTTTATACGGGTCAATTAATCCAATCAAATGATATTTATTTTGTCCCTCAATGATGTCAATAACGACCTTGGCGTGGCCACCTGCTCCAAAAACAACGATATCTTCCAACTCGTTTTCCCCTTTATAGACCTTTAATTTCCTCAATTTTCCTTAACCACTCTGGATGGCTGATATACCAATTGACTGTTTCTAAAAGACCCTCCTCGAAGTTCAAGCTCGGTTCCCACTTGAGGCATTCCTTGATTTTCGTGGCATCAATGGCATAACGGTAATCATGTCCTAACCGATCTTGGGTAAATGTGATCTGACGATCACTCAAACCTAAAATATCTAATATTTTTTTTACGATATCCAGATTTGTTCGCTCATTATTGCCACCTATGTTGTATATCTCCCCTATTTCCCCATTTAGAAGCACCTTTTCAATAGCAGTACAATGATCTCTCACATGAATCCAATCCCTAATATTCAATCCATTGCCGTAAAGTGGCAGTGGCTTATTCTTCAACGCATTTAATACCATAAAGGGAATGAGCTTCTCTGGGAACTGGAAGGGTCCATAATTGTTAGAGCATCTGGTTATATTAATGGGTAGACCATAGGTTTTATAATAAGCCATTACCAGAAGGTCCCCGCCTGCTTTACTTGCTGAATAAGGATTATTAGGGGCCAAGGGGGTTTTTTCCGTAAAGTAACCCTGTCCTGTTAGGGCTCCATAAACCTCATCTGTTGATATTTGTATGTATTTTTTAACACCATACATTCTAGCCTTCTCAAGAAGCACCTGGGTGCCTAATATGTTGGTTTTCACAAAAACATCTGAACTATGTATACTTCTATCCACATGGGTTTCTGCAGCAAAATTGATGATATAATCGATGCCCTGTCGAAGGACTTCTTCTATTTTTTGATGGTCCAATAGATTGCCGTGAATGAATTGGTACTGCACATGGTTTTCTATAGCTTTCAAGTTGTCCAAATTACCCGCATAAGTTAAGGCATCGTAATTAATGATGAAAACGTCTGTATATTTTTCAAGCATATGTAAAATAAAATTACTTCCAATAAATCCAGCGCCACCCGTTACTAAGATTTTGCGCATGCTCTGTCTCCTTTACTCAGTTGCTCACCTATTTTTTAATGTCAATAGGTGCTTGCCATAATCTGTTTTGTCTAGTTGTTTGGCTAAAAGCTTCAACTCACTATAACTGATATACCCTTTCGAAAAAGCAATTTCTTCAATGCACCCCATATATTGATGGTTCTTTTGAAGCCCGTGAATATAATTAGAAGCCTTTAAAAGTCCGTTGTAGCTTCCTGTGTCAAACCACATGATATCATCTGGTAGTATTGTTACCTTTAAGCTCTGGCGCTCTAGATATACCCCATTAACATCTGTGATCTCAAGCTCTCCCCTAGGGGATGCCTTAATCCCTTTCGCAATCTCTACCACACTATTCCCGTAGAAATAAAGGCCTGGAATCGCATACCTTGACCTTGGGTGAAGGGGTTTTTCTTCAATCGACTTAACTATGTTGTGTGTATCAAATTCTACAACCCCAAACTCAGAAGGATTATCTACTGGATATGCAAAAATCAATGCTTCATCTCTCTCAATTATTGTCTCCTTAAACATTTCCTCTAAGTAATCACCACAGAAGATATTATCTCCTAAAATGAGTGCCACAGTGCTGCTTCCAATAAAGCTCTCTCCCACAATAAACGCATCTGCCAGTCCTCTGGGTTGTTCTTGAACCTGATAGGTTAAGGCAATGCCAAGTTGTGAACCGTCACCTAACAGGGTTTCATAACAGGGCAAATCCTTTGGCGTAGATAGAATTAATATGTCTCTAATATGGGCCATCATGAGTATTGCTAATGGATAGTAAATCATTGGCTTGTCATAAATAGGCAATAATTGTTTAGATACGACTTTTGTCAAGGGGTGTAATCTTGTCCCTAATCCACCCGCTAATATAATGCCTTTCATAAATACCTCCCTTTGTTATTTTCAGTTAATATATCTTATGAAAACAAAATAAAAGGGTGTGTCCTTTTGATGAAACAAGCCCTGTAAGATTTGCATATAATACAGTGTTACTAAAAAAGTTGACTAAGAGAGGATTGAGAAAATGAAACGGGAAAAACCCCTGTTAACAAAAGTTAAAGACATCCATAGTAAAAATTCCGCCTACGACCTAAGCGGAGGTTCTGCCTTTTCCAAATGCTATGTGATGGCTTATTTAGCACAGCACTTTAATATGAAAAACTATGTAGAAATTGGTGTACAGGAAGGGAATGCTTTGTTCTCAGTCGGACAAGCCTTAAAGCGCAATAAGGGAAAAGCATACGGTATTGATCCTTATGTTCAGAATGAAGGTTTGTATCGCAATGTATTGATGGACAGAGATAAATTTGAACTCACAGTGGTCGTAGAGCTTATTAGAAGAACCTCAAAACAAGCCTACTCTGATTTTTCAGACATGACGATTGATTTACTAGAATTGGATGGCAGTCATGATTTTCAGAGCGTGCATACAGACATGGCAAAATACGCGCCTCTCCTAAGAGAAGGTGGCATACTTACTTTTAATCACCTCAATTGGGAAGAAGTAAGATCCTGTTATGATGAAATAAAATCCAATTATATTGAATTACTCCAAACACCCCATTTCGCTATCCTATTAAAAAGCAAAAAAACACAAAAAAATTTAGACCAAGCTGAATTACTGGCAAAGAAAATTAATAACCTACTCCTAAATTTGACCGATCTAGAAAATACTACATATAAAGAACGACCCACTGTCAATGTGGGTGTTTTAGCTTATAACCATGAACCTTATATTGTTCAGTGCCTTTCCTCGATTTTGAAACAAAAAGGGCATTTCAACCTCAACATCATTATTTGCGAGGATCATTCCAGTGACCAAACAGCAAATAAAATAGAAAGCTATATCGATGATCTTGTCTTAAATAGAAATGTAACCATCAAATATCTAAAGAGTCCTGTCAACTTAGGGATGGTCAAAAACTTGCAGCGCCTTTTACAAGCTTGTCGAGGTAGTATGTACACCGCATTGATGGATGGTGATGATTTCTGGATGGACGAAAATAAGCTACAGACCCATATCGATTTTATGAAAACCCACCCTGAGTGTGCCCTATCTTTTGATAGCATTGTCATGCACTATGAGGAGGAGGAGAAATATGAATTTTATACCATGCAGCAAGAAGCCATTGGCAATATCTTCGACACCTCTTATATCCTGCTGAGATATATTATTGGAAACATATCTTGTTGCTTTTATTTAAGTAAATACTTGGATCAATTGCCAGACAATTTATTTGACATGTTTATCGGCGATTGGATGTTAAATATCTTATATTCACAATTTGGTGATATCGGTTATATCAGAACGCCTATGACCCTCTACAGAAAACACTCGGAAGGTATTTGGTCAGGCATGGATGCTTATGGTAGAAACAAAAAAACAATAGACTGCATTGATGACTACAATCGATTCTTAAATTTCACCTATGACGTTGAGTTTACCATTTCAAGGCACGGTTTTGCCCATAGATCCGACGAGAGATACTTAGAAAACTATGACCTCCTCATCATTGATGATGTTTTTCTAAACCCAGGAAGCGGCGTCATCAAGCAAGAATTATTAGGCTACTTAGAAAACATACCCTCCATGCGTATTTTAAGAGCCTGTCCCTATGACGATCTTGGAGAAAACCAGAAACTGGATGCATTGCTCATTGATTTCAAAAGAAATTATCCTCAGTTTGGTAATAAGGTAGCCAAATATATTGCCCTAGACTATATCTACTGTAAGGCCCTCTATTTTCCTACGTTAATTAGCGCTGTTACCTATGTGGATATAGCAGAGCAAAGAGAAATCCCATTTATACTCTCCTTTATCCTCACTGATGGTTTGGAGAATTATATTTCTCATTATGATGCGCTATTAAAAAAAGTACTCAAATCCCCTTGCTTAAAAAAAATCATCCTCTCTCAAAAAGTGGTATATGATTATTTAA
>CAZJIO010000019.1:9036-28725 GCA_964546035.1 uncultured Eubacteriales bacterium
CTCTGCCGACCCGATCAAATCGACTATATCGATGAATCTCTTTGGACCGTTGATACGCGAATCAACTTGTTAAAGGCATCTATCTAAACCTCAAAAAAACCGCCTCAGCATGATGCTTGAGGCGGTTTAGAATTAAAAAAGCAAATTACTTTTTTTTAGTTGTGTTTGGTGTGGTTGTTTTCTTGTCGTTGTTTTTCTTGATCTTACCGGTGTTCTTTGGACTTTTGTCTCCCATATGGCACCTCCATAATTAATCTACTACCTTAATCAGCGTACCATAGTTCCTAGCTTTCTGCAATAATCACTTAATAAAGATGACCCATTTTTTCCTTTTTTGTTTGAAAATATCTTTCATTGTGAAGATTGGTATCCATAACAAGGGGTACCCGGTCAACAATCTCAATGCCGTAGCCTTTAAGTCCAACCACTTTCTTCGGATTATTCGTTAGTAGACGTATTTTTTTAGCCTTGAGGTCGCTTAAAATCTGAGCGCCAATCCCATAATCTCTGAGATCCGGTGGAAATCCTAGGGCAATATTAGCCTCTTCTGTATCCATTCCTTCTTCTTGGAGCTTGTAGGCTTTAATTTTGTTAATCAGCCCTATACCTCGGCCCTCTTGTCTTAAATAGAGCAAGATCCCCTTGCCTTCTTTTTCTATAGCTCCTAGAGCCGCATCTAATTGTTCGCCACAATCACATTTTAAAGAGTGGAAAGCATCCCCCGTCAAGCACTCTGAATGTACTCTAACCAGCACTTCATCCCCCTCGCTGATTTCACCTTTAACCAGAGCCACATGATGCTCCCCATTGAGTTGGTTAACAAAGCCCACCATCTTAAAAGTGCCAAAAGCAGTGGGTAAATTAGCTTCAGCTTCTCTGATGACATAACACTCGGTTTCTCTTCTATAGGCAATTAAATCTTCAATAGAGGCAATTTTAAGACCATTTTCATCCGCAAACACTTCAATATCCGGCATTTTAGCCGCTGATCCATCGTCCTTAATCAGCATCCCTAAAACTGCAGTGCCATCTAGCCCAGCAATATTGAGTAAGTCTGTTGCCGCTTCTTGAATATCTGATTTTTTTAATACACCACCACTAACTGAACGTTTGATGCTATTGGTAAACTTTTGTGGAAGTCCTGTTACTTCCACGACTTTTTCGTCTTTCTCATGAATGACGGTTGATAACTTCCCTGTATTTTTAAGGATGAACGCTAGGTTTGCATCTGTCGCAAACTCTGAAGGAAGCATTAAAAATCCTGAATTATCCATACCACCGTCATCCACCAGAATAATGATTTTACCTGCTTTTATGACTTCAATTGTGTCCGTAATTTTGTTGAGCATGTTGAATTCCTCCTAACCTATCGCTTTCGATTTTTTATATATACCCTTTAATTATAACATCTTGTCCAATAATTTCATGAGAAACATTTTTCAAGACGATTGCATCACGCATTCTTTCTATCCCTGCTCCAGCCACGGGTGTAATAGCCAACTTCCCGCCAATAATTTTAGGTGCAATTGCGGCATACACTTTCTGGATGATTCCACTTTCAAAGGCTGAGCCTAAGACGCTGCTACCCCCTTCAATGTATAAGGAATCGATTGCCATATCTCCTAAAACCTTTAGGATTTCATTAAAATCTATCCTACCTTGCCTCTCTTTTAGCTTGACAACTTGTACGCCATAACTCAACAACCACTTCTCCCTTGCAGGGGGTATATCAACAGAAGCAATGATGAGTGTTTTTGTGTCAGCATCCACTTTCAGTACCTTTGAACCTTCAGGGATGTCTCCATATTTCGAGAGAATAACCCTGAGTGGATTAGATATTTCTATACCGTCAAGTCGGGTGGTGAGTAAGGGATCATCCAATTTTACAGTGCCCTCGCCAACCATAATGGCAGCAACCCTTTGCCTTAAATGATGCACAAATTGAAGACTCTCGTCGCTACTGATCCACTTGGAATCCCCTGTTTTACTAGCCAACTTACCATCGAGGGTCATGGCCCATTTAACAAAAACAAAAGGTGTATGGGTTCGTGAATAATGGCAATATATCTCGTTCAATTCTTGACACTCCCGAGCTAAAAGACCAACTTCTACTTCAATGCCATTATTTCTCAGGAGGGTAATAACGCTTTGTGACTGGGGTTCCTCAATGCCTATGTAAACTTTCCTAATGCCGCTACCACAGATGGCCTGAATGAAATCATTCATAGGATATTGCTTTAAGTTCGGTTCTATGTTCAAATACAGGTCCGCGTCTTGAGGGCTCTCATTAACTCCTTGCAGAGCTTGTAGTGCTACCGGCAGGGCGCCTTTGCTCCTATAGTGAAACCCTTCTCCAATAATTCGATCTGACTTTACAAGGACGGCACCTGCTAAGGGATCCGTCCCAACAAATCCACTTCCTTTTAATGCGAGTTCTAAAGCTCTTCTCATATAATCCATATGCATAGCTTTTTCCCTCCTTTGAGCGCCAGCTCCAATTCCTAAGTCGATATCTCTACGATAGCATATCAGAAAAAAGCCGTCAACTTATTAATGATTACGAGCATATTCAAGTTATTCAAAAAGCTCAGACGTCCAATGATTTATGGAGGTCTGAGCTTCAGCTTTACTGACTTACAATTTTCTTTATGCTATGCTCTGACAGATAGTATCGATCAGCGATTTCTAGAATACTGGACCCTTTTTTATACATTTGTCTTTTCAGTATTTCTCGTGTCATACTTTTCTTTAGTCCCATTTGCCTCTCCCCAGCCTAATCGATGAGGACTTGTGCCGGGTACATAAATAATTTCACCATGAACATATTGTTGTAGTTCTTCTAATAGTTGCTTGGGAAGAACCGATTTGGCATTTTTATATTTCAATTTTCACGCTCCTAAAAAAGGGTATAAAAAATCCACAGTAAATAACCTCCTGTGGAAACAAAATGCAGACCCGCTGCACTTTCGTATCAATAAGGGTTAATGCTTTGCCGATATTTAGTTAAACTCCAGACACCTCAACGTTTAATAATTTCATAATGACACTCCCTTCTTATTGATATTTTAAAACCTATTTTTATTCTATTCCGGTCCTGATAAAAAATCAAGTAAAACCTTACATTTTCGTATTTTAAAGGTCAGATTCCCTTTTGAGGAAACTGCCCCGGGCTGTCTAAACGACAGCCACCTCCATTACAATCTTCACTTGATCACTCCTTTCTTGGCGAAAGTCAGCTCCGGATGCTGCGACATACATGTTTTCATGTATAGCTCTATTATAGCGTTTTAGGATATCAACCTCAAGATACCAAACAGCTATAATTAAACTTTCTCACGCACTACTTACCAAAAGTAGATTTCTCTGTCCAATTTTCGCCACCATCTGAAGTGGTATATAGTATGGAATTGTCCTCATTGGTACAAATCCACCATCCGTTCTTTGCATCTGCCATACCTAATAGTGAACCCATTGTACCCGGCAATTCTACATCCGAATGGGTCCAGGTTAATCCACCATCTGTTGTCCATCCGATGGTATTTGGTAAATCATAGGCTGGACTGTAACCACTTTTAAAAGCAACTTGATCATTCACAGCGTATAACGGTCCGGGCATTGATCCTTTATTAATGTGATAGGAGTCACCCTCTTCTACTCCAGGGGCTAAATCACCACTTGAAGTCCCATTGGCAAGGACAGTTGTCCACTGACTACCTCCTGTAGCGGTATGAAATAAGGTATAAGGCGTCTGTCCATTCTCTGAAGCACCTACCCATTCAACCCAAGCGTCTTCTGGTCCTTGTGATCTGATCCGAGCATCCACTAAAGCTTTTATAGATGTTTTACGCATAACACTATGCCAAGTTTTCCCACCATCTACAGTCCTTTGAATCGTATACCGATCAGCTTCTTCTGTCACCACCCATCCAAAATCCTCATCATAAAAATAGGGATAACCGATTAGTTGGTCGGGTACCTGTAATTGGATCCAAGTTTTTCCGCTATCTCTTGTATAGGCATTATTAACAAACCCTTCATCCTGTGAAATAAAATGCAAATAGCCCTTTTCAGGCATTTTACCTACGCTTTCCCAGTTCAGTCCGCCATCCCTTGTGGACATGATCTGAGGTTCATCAAGTCCTAAAACTACCCAAACATGTTCACTGGTTAAGGTATAAATCTGCTGTATGGTTTGCTCTCCTTTGTAAAGAACTTTCCAATCCACCCCACCATTCTGTGTCCGAGCAATAAACCCTTCTCCACCTACCCAACTGGCTCTATCGTCTATAACACTTAACGCTGTTATTCTACCCTTAATAGACTGACCATCCATTTCACCTGGACCATAAAGAGAAGTCCCTGAACGAGAGATATCCTGCTTTATATGATTAACTTGACGATTGCAACTTGTCATAAGCGGTAAAATCAATACGAGTATATAAAAGCCTTTTTTGATCCTCATGCCACACAACTCCTTTGGAAATAAAGTCTTATTGCTACTATCTCCAAGGCAACTCTGTTTGATTCAAAAAAAAAGAGACGCACAGGCGTCTCTTTCACTACAATACTCTAATGATTATTCGTTAATTTCAATTTTTCTAGGGTCCAAAGGATTAAACTTAATAACATACCCACTACGGCTGCTAAAACCATGCCTTTAAATTGAATACCACCAACTGTAACTGGTACGTTACTGATACCAACGATGAAAATAACTGCTGTTAAAATCAAGTTTTTAGATTGGCTATAATCAACTTTTGCTTCAACCAACATTCTGATACCAGAAGCTGCAATGACACCAAAGAGTAATATGGAAATACCACCCATAACTGGCGTAGGAATTGTAGCAATTAACGCTGATAGTTTGCCGACAAAAGCTAAGATAATTGAAATAATAGCTGCACCGCCAATTACCCATACACTATAAACTCTTGTAATGGCCATAACGCCCATGTTTTCACCATAAGTTGTTGTCGGTACAGAACCCATGAATCCTGAAAGTGTCGTGGATAAACCATCACCAAGAAGGGATCTATGTAGACCAGGATCTTTTACTAAATCTCTTCCGACAATATTACTGGTAACAAAAAGATGTCCAATATGCTCAGATAAAACAACTAATGTCGCAGGTAAAATAATGAGTATAGGAGATAAGCTAAATGTAGGAAGAACTAATTTTGGTAAGTGTATTAAATTTGCTTCTGCTACAGATACCATACTCACATAGTCAAGTGCTACAGATAAAACATATCCTGCTACAACAGCAAAGAGAATCGGAATAATTGAGAAGAATCCTCTAAATAAGATACTTCCTAAGATAACAACCCCTAAAGTGAATAAGGAAATGATGATCGCTTTTGAATCGTAAACGCCATCAGTACCATACCAACCTGCCATACCTACTGCAGTACTCGCAAGTTCAAGACCGATCAAGGCAACAATTGGACCCATAGCAGCAGGTGGTAAAACAACATCTAACCACTTTGTGCCAACTTTGCCAATGATTAATCCCACAAGGGAGAAAACGAGGCCAGATACAATGAAACCACCTAAAACCATTTTATAATTTGCTTGTAGATCTGTGGTGCTTGTAATGATTGAAATGGCTGGTGCTAAAAAGGCAAAACTTGAACCAAGGAATGCAGGTGCTTTTCCTTTACAAAGGAAAAGATAAAGCAAAGTTCCAAGACCATTCATGAGTAACACTAAAGATGGATCAATAACCTCTACATAAGTGCCTGAAGCGGTGTTGAATAAATATGGAACAAGTACCGATGCGCCAAACATGGCAAAAAGGTGTTGAAAACTTAATGGTAGACCTACTAAAAATGAAACTTTTTCCTCGACTTGAATAACTTTTTTTTGCATTATTCAGATCCTCCTATTTTTTATCTTAAGAGCTGTTAGCTCCAAAGTTCAACCAATAAATGGGCAATAAAAAAGCTTCCTACTGAAAAACGGCAGGAAGCAAGCATTCTAATGGAACAGCTTACGAATCATTGCTTTACCAGCCTCTCGGAACTGATTTAAAAGCGTTTTCAAGACATTATAGCACACACATTTTTGCTTTGTCTAGCATTTATTTTTTTTTCGACAAAGACCTTTTTTGACTAGTGTTTTTGTGGTGAAAAGAGGTGCTTTATGGCTTTTAAATAATGTCCATTGAAGAGATGCAACAAAATATCGACGGTCTTTTGATTGATTCTCCCCTCTGAATTCATTTTTAGATTTCTAAAGGGCATTTCATTGATACCCGTTAGTATCATACCCATTTGTAAGGGGTCCACGTCTTTCATAGTGCTACGGGCCATCCACATCATGAGGCTGTAAAATAGTCTTCCAAGAAAACAGGTTCTTAACTCTTCTGTGGTTGAGTTCATATGGTAACTCCCCTTTTTGCTCACTGGAATAGGCATGATTTCTCTACCATATAAGTTCTCAAAGGATTCCTTGGAAATGGACCATTTTTCTTGAGGGTTGTAGTATGTTATTAATGCGGCTTTCACATCCTTACCAATTTCCTCGAACTGAATTGAGGATATCACTTCCACCTCTGCGGTTAGTCGGAGATCTCTTGATGAAGCGGCAATGATGATTTCAAAAGTCCCTGACTCGACTTGCCAATCTTTTATATTCACATTATAGAAGGCAAAGGCTCTTTGATCAAGGGTTATGTGAACTACTTTTTCTTCACCAGGTTCAAGATCTACTTTAGCAAACCCTTTGAGCTCTTTCTCTGGTCTAAATAAAGTTGAGTGCAGATCTTTAACATAAATTTGTGCAATTTCCTTACCAGAAACTGCGCCGGTGTTTTTTATTTTAAAGGATAGAGTTAGAGGCTCTGTGTCTCTCAAACTGTCTTTGTTGGTTTTTAAGTCGCTATACTCAAATTGGGTGTAGGATAAGCCAAAACCGAAGGGAAACAAGACTTCTTTTTGTGCCGTATCATAGTAACGATACCCTACATAGATGCTTTCACGGTACTCAACACCTCTTGGCCCCATGGGAAAATAGTCTGAGGCGGCACAGTCAGTGGCCTTTAGGGGGAAAGTTTCCGCCAATTTACCACTGGGATTAACTTCTCCGTATAGAATTTGCCAGATTGCACTGCCACTGGCTTGACCTGAAAGATAGGCTTCTAGAACACCTTTAACTTTGGGTAACCAAGGCATTTCAACAGGTGATCCGTTGCTTAGAACAACGATTATGTTTTTGTTTACCTCAGCAATTTGGTGAATGAGCTCATTGTGAGCTTCTGGCATTCTCATATGTACGCGGTCAAAGCCTTCTGATTCATAGCTCTCGGTTAATCCTGCCATGATGACGACGACTTCAGATTTTCGCGCAAGCGCAACTGCTTCGTCTATTAATGGCTGCTGGGGCTGGTCAGTTTGAAGATCATAGCCCCTTGCATAGCTAACATTAGGCTGATTATGATAAAGGACGTCTAATTGGGTGGGGTTTACTAAGGAGCTGCCAGCGCCTTGATATCTGGGTTTTACTGCAAATTCGCCTATTACAGCAATATTAGCCGAATGCTTAAGTGGCAGAATAGATCCTTCATTTTTAAGGAGTACCATGGATTGTGTTGCAGCTTTTCTAGAGAGCGCATGGTGCTCCTTTTGATCATAAGTGAATCCTTCTCGCTGGTTGTCTCTCCCTTTAATGATCAGTTCGAGGAGACGTTCTGTTGCTGTGTCTAGGATTTCCTCTTTCAGTTGACCAGCTTTAACTGCTTTAACAGCTTGAACGATTGAGTCATCGTTATCTCTATTTGGCCCAGGCATTTCGAGTTCGAGTCCGGCTTGCAACCCATCTATTCGATTGTTAACAGCTCCCCAATCTGACATGACGATTCCGGTGTGTTGCCACTCTTCCTTTAAAATATGTCTTAATAAATAGGGGTTTTCGCTGGCATAGGTGCCATTTATGAGATTATAGGAGCACATGAGCGTCCAAGGTTTTGCCACTTTTACGGCTGTTTCAAAGCCCGCTAGGTAGATTTCTCTTAGGGCTCTTTCATCGACAAAGGCGTCAATGGTCATACGATGTCCTTCTTGATTGTTCACTGCAAAGTGTTTTAAGGCGGTTCCTATCCCTTGAGACTGAACCCCCATAATCATCTGCGCTGCCAGCTCTCCTGTTACATAAGGGTCCTCTGAGAAGTACTCAAAGTTGCGACCGCATAAGGGGGACCTTTTTATATTTGCGCCTGGACCGAGTAAAACGGCTACTTTTTCCTGCAGGCATTCTTCTCCTAGAGCAACACCTACTTCGTGGAGCAAATCTCTGTCCCAAGATGAGGCTAGGGCTACAGCTGTTGGAAAGCAAGTTGCAGGAATGCTTGGCCCTAAGCCAGATTTTCCAGTGTCTGCTTGCTTTCTCAAACCATGAGGGCCATCTGCAAGCATCGTTGCAGAGATGGATAGGCGCTCAACACCTTTGATGTGCCAAAAATCTTGGCCAGAGCAGAGTGACGCCTTTTCTTCTAGTGTCATTTTGGAGCGTATATCCTGGACTTCTTTTTTCATAAGAGCTCCTTACTTGATCCATTATTTCTATATATTATATCATTTTTACTCGAGGTGTCCAAGTTGTTATTCCATTATGGAAACCGCTTGTGTTATGATAGAAATAAAATCCTTTGGGGAGGACATATATGTCTCATATTGTAGCTAAATCCGCTTATAAAAGTTTGGAGGAAAGATTGAATCGCTTACCTCAGGGCGCTCCGCCTTCAGAAACCCTTTATAAGATTCTGAGTCTTTTATTTTCCGAAAAAGAGGCTGCCCTAGTCGCTCAGTTACCTATTAAACCCTTTACCGTAAAAAAAGCCGCACACATTTGGAAGATTCCCTATGGCGAAGCTTTGATCGTCTTGGATACTTTGGCAAGTCGTTGCATTTTACTCGATATGGAATTCTCTGGGGAGAAGACCTATCTTTTGCCGCCTCCAATGGCAGGCTTCTTAGAGTTTTCATTGATGCGGGTGAGAAATGATATCGATCAAAAGCTCCTGGCTGAGCTTTATCACCAATACCTGAATGTGGAGGAAGACTTTATAAAAGATTTATTTTTTGGGACAGAAACCAAGATGGGCAGAACCTTTATTAATGAAAGTGTCCTTTCCACAGAGCAAACGGTTCAAATCTTGGACTTTGAAAGAGCTTCTCATGTTATCGAAACAGCTTCCCACATCGGCATCAGTATGTGTTACTGCCGCCATAAGGCTGCCCATAGAGATGAGGCCTGTGACGCGCCAATGGACATTTGCATGACTTTTAATGGGACTGCTGACTCTTTAATCCGCCATGAGTACGCGAGGCGTGTAGAGCCCTCAGAATGCCTTGAACTTTTGCACCAAGCTTATGAAAGCAATTTGGTTCAGTGTGGTGAAAATGTTAGAAATCAGGTTTCCTTTATATGCAATTGCTGCGGGTGTTGTTGTGAGGCTTTAGTGGCTGCTAAGAAGTTTGGTAGCTTACATCCCATAGAGACCACCAACTACCTGCCTAAGATTAATGATCTTGCTTGTATTAACTGTGGAAAATGTGAACGGGTATGCCCCATCGATGCAATCTGTTCCATTGAAAACAGCAAGATTCCTGTGATTAATGAAGACGTGTGTCTGGGTTGTGGTCTTTGTGTGCGATCATGTCCAAAGAAGGCGATGTATTTAGAAAAAAGAACCAACAAGATTATTACACCTGCTAATTCTGTTCATCGAATAGTTCTGATGGCTATTGAAAAGGGCATGCTTCAAGAGCTCATATTTGATAATAAGGCGCTGCTCAGTCATAGAGCCATGGCAGCTATACTCTCCGCTGTTTTAAAGCTCTCACCTATTCAAAAAGCGATGGCAAGTCAACAAATGAAATCGGTTTATTTGGAGAAGTTGTTGAACAAATAATCAATACATTCATTCATGGTAATGTGTCCACATCATGAGGATCTTTATGATCTTTTCACCTTCATATACCTGATAAACCAATCGATGTTGTCGGCTGACTCTTCGTGAGACAATCCCCTCCATCTCCCCTTTTAGAATCTTATACTCTGGGGGCGTTCCAAAAGGCTTCATTGAAATATGGTTTAATAACTCGATTGCCTTTTCCTTGTATTCAGAATTGATCATGGTTTTATAATCTTTCTTACCTCTTGGTGTAAAAACTATTTGATATGTTGCCAATCCAATTCCTCACAATCTTTTAAAGGTATTTTCATGCCATCAATAATATCCTTGGCATTTCCCGTTTCATACATGTATAAGGTTTCTTGTATGGCTTGCCAGTCCTCTTCGCTCACTAAAACAGCATTGTTGCGCTTGCCAGTAATCACATACTCTACATGCTCCTCATTGACCTTATCAATAAGCTTATATATTTCTTTTCTTGCATTTGAAACAGAAATATTTTCCATGATTTTCACTTCCTATTCGTATTCTTAACCTTATTATATCGTACCATATATGGTACGTCAATATCTTTAAATGTAAAAAAGAAGCCACAAATTCATTATTTCTAATGAACTTGTGGCTTCATATTTATGCTTCTTTATCGATACAGCATTTCTTATATTTCTTACCACTGCCACATGGACAGGGGTCATTTCTGCTGATTTTGTTGTCATTTCTAACGATTCTTGAAGCATTGTATTCTTTCTTAATTTCTTTTCTCTTCTCAAGGGTTAATATGCCATCCCATTGAGGTAACTCATATAACCAATCCGCTTGGGCATACAACATATTATAATAAAGCTTTTCTAAATCAATGGAAAGTGTGAGGACAGATGCTTCTGTCAAACTTTCTATGTCTAGAGCGCTCGTTAAGCTTGTGTTAATGCCATCTAAAAATCCTGCAAAAGTGACATTGTCCATACCGAACTTTTCTGCAAGTTCTGACAAAGATCCTTCAAGGGTTTCACCTTTATTTTCTAGAATTGTTTCATAAATCTTTTGTTCTTTTGGAAAATAAGTTTCCCAATATTTAACATCCTCTTCTTCGGTTCTTGATGCTTGTGCTAATGCAAGCCATTTCTTGTATAAAGACATTTTAGGTTATCCTTTCTAAACTCTTGATAATGCGTCAACTTACTTTTGACACTGTATTCCATCCTATTATAGCATATAAAAGGGGACTTTGTCTTATTCTCTTGTTAATAATTGAAGGAGTTTTTCATCTTCTGTTACTTTTTCTATGGAGTCGATGCCGAGTTGTCTGAGAATTTTCATTACATTTAGGTTGTCAAAGGGGGTCATGATTAATGAATCTTCGCCAAAATCATTGACAGCCTTAGTCCCTTGTTCTAGAGGAATATTGGTTCGAGGACCCCCGACACACCCACCGACGCAACCCATGCCTTCTATAAAATTAGCTTCTAGTTCTTTATTTTCTGACAGCTCCTCTAAAATGGCTTTACACGCCTTGACTCCATCTGCCTTTTTTGGCTTGAGCTTAATGACCCGGGTAGGTTCTAATCGGTTAACAACTGTTTTAACAGAAAAACTCACACCACCTGTCCTAGCATAAATACGACCGCCTAAGGAAGCTTGGTCTTTATCATCGCTTGGCAGATCGGTCAGTGATAAATCCAGGGCTGTGAAGATTTCTTTGAGCTCTCTGAAATTGATTACAAAATCCACACTACCTTTAAGATCCGGTTCCTTTATTTCACTTTTCTTGGCAATACAGGGTGCAATAAAGACGACTTTAGCCTCAGGATAGAGTACTTTTAAGATTCTCCCTGAGGCAATCATCGGTGAAACCGATGGGGACATATGGCTAAATTGCTGATTATAATGCTTTTTCACCATATTAAACCAAACAGGACAGCAACAGCTTGTTAAAAAGAAATCCGCTTCTTTTTTTACCAAATGCGTAAATTCAAAAGCTTCCTTTATGGTCAGAATATCTGCAAATAAGGCAACTTCAATCATATCTTCAAAACCCATTAACTTGAGCGCTGATCTCAGCTGTCCCATGGAGACATTTTCGCCAAATTGACCTACTATGGCAGGAGCAACCGTTGCATAAACAGGAATTTCTTTATTCTTCAACAAGTCAATGACGGGTAAAAATTCTATTTTATCTGCTAAGGCACCAAAATCACAGCTGGAAATACATGCACCACAACTGAGACATGTATCGTGCTCAATGATGAGGCCTTCGTTTCTTTTATACGATTGAGCTTCATATTTACAGCTTTTGCATGCGCAAGCCTCAAGGTCACATTGTTCACAAGCACCCATAATCTTTGCCACAACAGGTTGACCGATACTGGAAGAATTTTTAACCATGTCCAACTCATCCCCAAAAGGTTCCAACCCTTTTGGATTAATCCCCATAGCGACTCGAATATGATCTCTTATAAATGGCAGGTCCTCTTCATCAAATGCATATTGCTCCTTAATTTCTCCAGCTAGAGCATTAAGATCATTCACTTGCTTAAGGTTTCCCTTCCAGTATCGTTTGACAAGCTCACCAAATATCAGCATTCTTTTTTCTTGAAAATGGTTAAAACTGTTCTTCATCGTATGATTCCTCTCTTGCAATATACTTTTCATGCTGTAATCATAAGCTCCCCAATTATTAAGAAGAAAATACAAGATGGATGCATAGTTCATCAATAATGTGCCATAATAGTGACAGTTAGTATTGTTATGAAGGAGGTCCAGAAATGATTCAAGTAAAATTCTGTGAAAATAATTATGCCCAAGGCACCGATGAGGTGGTTAATCGATTAGAAACTGAGGTTAAAAGCATTACCGTTCAAGTAGATTCTTGTTTGGGATATTGTGGCGAATGTGCCATTCAACCCTTTGCCCTTGTAGACGACGAACTTATCTTAGCGGATACACCTGATGAACTGTACGATAAAATTATGGAACGCATATAAAAAGAACATTCCATAAAAAAGTAAAAAGCGATTAGCTTTTTAGCCAATCGCTTATCTTTTTGTAATGGCAATACGCCAAACATAGGGTCCCTTTTCTAGGTATTCCCATACAAACTTGCCTGATTGAGCATGCAAGAATACATCTTGCAGCTCTTGTGGATCATCGTTGTTAATAAATTCTAAGGTCTCCCCTTGTTTCAAGGCTTTAAATCTCTCAATGATTATGGGATCTTTATCTGCTTCTTGAATCGGTCTTACATCAATCTGAGTGCTATAGTTTTTCATCATATACTATCTCCTTCGGATTATGCATTACCTCTATAGTCTTCCCCTTATTCTTTAAAAATATCACATAGTGTATATGATAATAGCATCTCGTAAGAATTCAGCCGTTCCTGGCTGGTTCACATCGTAGTACGCCTTGAATCGTTCATCATCTACATACATCTGAGCCAATCCAGCATGTGCCTCTTTTGAGTATTCTTTCCAATAGAAGCATAACCATTGTCTGTGTAAATCGGCTGCTTTTTGAGCCACTTCACTTCCTGGATCACCTGTTTTATAGGCAAGAGCCAAGGATTCCATGAGTTGGTTGGACAAGTTTGTAACCTCTTCTTGATCCTTTTCTGTCATACCAAGCATCTTTTTGTTCGATACATCTACAACTTCCTCCCCATACTTTTCACGAATTTCCTTGCCATATTTCTTTTCATTCTCATCTACCATCTTTTGTTTAAAGCCTTCAAATTTTTCTTTATTGGACATTTTAAGTCTCCCTTCTGTGACTGCTATTGTTTTATCCACATTAGCAATTAATTGATCGAGTTGATTTCTTTTATGAAGGAGCTGATCACGATGATCTCTCAGTGCAAGTGCCCCATCAAAGGCAGGTGCCGTGACCATTGTTTTGATCTTCTCTAAATCGACTCCCAGTTCTTTGTAAAAAAGTATTTGCTGAAGTCGATCCACCTCACTTTGCCCATAAATCCGATATCCTGAAGAATTGATTCTTGCCGGCTTTAAGATGCCAATTTCATCATAATATCTGAGGGTTCTGGTGCTGATGCCTGCTAAACTACCCAGCTTTTGAACTGTGTATTCCATTGCGTTCACCTCCTTATGTACCCATCATACACCTTGACGTAGCGTTAATGTCAATGGGTGGATGCTAACTTTTTTTTAAAAATAAAAAGGCTAACCCTTTTACTGAGCTAGCCTTAACTTATGATCTTATTTCAATGGATATTATTTACTCAAGGCGTGCTTCACCTTGATTGCTAATTGTTGTCCTAGGGCACTGCCTAATAGCCCAAATGCAAAAGCGATACAGGCTGCTGTTAAAATCCATTGTAACGAAATGACTTCAAATACGGGACCACCAATTAATAATTTCGATACAAGTAGGGCTGAGCTCACTGTAAAAGCGGAATAAGCCGCGGCACTTAAGTACACCGTAAATTTGAAGGATTTAGACAAAATTGCAACGCTCTGGGCGCCAACACCTGTTAAAAAGATGGCTAAACCCATATAGATATTGATCATTGCCATAATTAATGCAAAAACCGTATTGATTTTTATGATGACAAATTGGGTACGTATGGTTTTCATTACAAACGCAATCATCATGGACAAATATGGCGTCATTAAAAGATACTTAATTCCTGGTAAGGGAAACAAACTACTTAGCATGAAGATACCATAACCACCGGCTATTAATGCTGCTACTGTCATGCCTATTTGTGTGACGGCTTGCGTTCTTGTTGGCTCTTTCAACATAATAACCTCCCATATGATAAAAAACATGTTCGTTCTTATTATATGAATAAAGAAGGCTTATGTCAAACGGTAATACTTTACCTAGTCTTACCTAGACCTAGAACGTTTTTTATTTAAGGTAATGTATACCACATTGATGGTTAGAAGGATGATTCCAAGTAATGCTGCCCAGATCACACTTTCCACACGGACATCTGCTGTGAGTCTCTTAACCAAAATGCCGTATAAAGCCCAGACGATGACTAGTGCAAAATAAATATCTTCTCTTTGGAACATCATGATAAAGCCTAAGAGAGTAGACACACCAATCAAAGTAACTGCCCAAAAGGCTTCAGGTAGTCCAAAGCCATTCCAGCCTATACTCACTAAATAAGTAGTGACATTGGCTATCGTTGCGACTGAGATCCACCCCAGATATACACTTATTGGGATCCATGCAAGGTAGGTGCCAATTGGCGGTTTTTTCTGGTATTGAATTTTCAAGGATAAATAGGCCTGAATCAATGAAGCCAATAAAATCACCATGACGGCTACAGATAAGCCCAGTTTTTCATAATGCCAAGCCAAAATCCAACTTATATTCGCCAAACATGAGATCATGAAACTAAAGCCGAGGGCCCCAATCAGTAGCGTCCCTTTTGTTTCCTTAAAGGCAGACCATAGTCCGTAGAAACAAAATATGCCAAGTAGTATGTAAATCAACCCCCATATGGAAAAAGTAAATGCTGCTGGGGTAAATAAATTGGGATACTGACCTGATAATTCTCCCGTCGTTTTCCCGTTAATTGGCAAAGTATTGGCTAAGTAGTTGACCAAAATGGTCAAAATATAACCAAGAAAGTTGCCGATGGCTAAAGCTTTTACACCCTTCTTACTCCTCATAAATCCCGCTCCTTATTCAGATAGATATTGAATTGCTATATCTATGATTATATGCTTAATGATTGGCTTTCATAAGGTAAATAAATCCATTATGCGTATAATTTTTTAATTTTCAATATCTGCTTATTGAGTTGATCCGTGGTGATGTTTTCTGCGTAGCCCACCTCTAGGAAACGTACTTTTTTAATACCACAATATTTCAGTACTTGATTTTTCATGATTTGACGGTGTGAATCTTTGCTGTAAATTCTATTACCCCATTGAGGACCTTCCAGGGTCACGATGACATCTGCCGTTTTGCCTTCAAATAACCCTTTTGGCAACATTTTATTAGGTCTTTGTTTGTATGCAAAGTGCGTGGTAAATAAGCGATCGATGAACCCCATCAACATAGCGGGTCCTCTTCCCCACCAAATCGGATAAACAAATATTAAACGATCAGCCCAGGTTATTTTTTCTTGATAGTCTTTTACTTCTTCTACCAAATATAAGTCGCGTCTTCGTTGCACCTTGTCAAAATACAAGCTGGGATTAAACCCTTCTTTGTAGAGATCAATAACCTGTATTTGATTGTCATTATTTGCTTTCAAACCTGAAATAACATTTTCTAAGAGATGACCATTTAAGCTTTCATGGTTAGGATGACTAAATATAATAAGATTATTCATATAGATACCTCCAATTGAATTCGACTAATTTGTTAACATATAACAATTAACATGTGTTAAGTATATTGTACCTACCACAAAAGTAGTTGTCAAGTGTTAAGTAAAATGTTAAGCTTAAATCATCAACTTAAGACGAGGTACCTTATGAGTAAATCAGAAAAAATGAACGCTCTGTTTGATGAAATAAATGCATTTACAGCTTTTTACGAACAAGTCATTATGTCTTTGCACCGCAATCAATTCCTTGAGAATATAAGTCCACTTCAGTTTCGAATTTTAGATGAACTGTGTTGTTTCCCCGGTATCAAGGTTTCTGAGCTCGCCAACCATCTGGGATTATCTCTGCCTAACTGCAGTCGTTATCTCAATTGGCTGATAAAGGATGGGTACATTGATAAGGTAAATGATCCACTGGATAAAAGAGTTTACTTTGTATCATTAAGCGCTAAAGGACATACCTTAACCGAAGCTGCCTTGCTAAAAACAAAAGAAATGGCTTTGACTCAATTTGAAAGGTTGACCGAAGAGCAACTCGATCACATTAAAAATGCCTTCGCTGATATCCGAATCACCTTATCCAATCACTAGCCTTTTGAATATTAACTTCAAAATTGGGAAACTCTAGAATAAAGAAAAAATTCTGGAGGTACTCATGTCAGATCAAGATATCAAAAATTCCTATGAAAAAAGTGCCCAGCGCATGAGCGGGAGCACAACCACTTTTGGTTCAAAATTGACAGGTGAAGCATCAAATGATCCAGCCACCCACGAAGATCTTCATAGCCGTATCACAATTGATTACGATAAAATCGATAAAATGCCCCCTATGGAAGAAGTTCACAAATGGCAAAGGGAGCATATCAAAAAGGATGACCAATCCAAAGAAGGTTATCCCCTTAACGTCATCATCGACCCTGCCATGCGTGAGATGTACCAAGTCGTCAATGACGCAGGCTTAACCAATGTATTTGACAGATTTAGCCAGCAACAACCCATTCAGTGTAAATTCTGTATAGAAGGCTTATCTTGTCAACTTTGTGCAAATGGTCCTTGTCGCATCAGTGAGAAAGTGCCCCGAGGCACATGTGGTGTAGACGCCCATACCATGGTTGCAAGAAACTTTGTTTATAGACATGTCACCATTGGAACCTCGGCCAATATTTTCCATTGCCATCAAGCTGCTAGAACCTTAAAAGCAGCCGGCGAACACCCAGAAAGCGGATTGAAAATCCGTGATCCGGAGAAATTAAAGAAATATGCGGATATGGCTGGTATTGATGCCAATCAATCCATCGAACAAGTTGCTGTTCAATTTGCAGATTGGGTGATTAATGACATTCATAGTCCTTATCACATCCCTTCAAAGACCGTTGAAGCTTTTGCCCCCACGAAACGAAAAGAACTTTGGACCAAACTTGGCCTCTTTCCTGGAGGTGGTTATAGCGAAATCGCCTATGCTCAAACCAGGTGCATGACCAACTTCAGTTCTGACCCTGTTGATTTCCTCCTTAATAGTGTGCGTTTAGGCGTAGCCAATGAGTATCAAGGTCTCTTTCTGCTGGATATTATTCAGGAAATTCTCATGGGTACACAAGCTATTGCTAAAAAGCAACAAAATATGGGTCTGCTCAAAACCAATAGCGTCAACATTATAACCAATGGCCATATGCCACTCCTTGCACATGTCGCCATTGATCTTGCCTCCACCGAGGAATGGCAACAAAAAGCCAAAGCCCTTGGCGCTGATGGCATACAGATTTTAGGACATGTCTGCGAAGGACAACAGCTGATGAACTACAGTGGTACCCACAATCAAACCGCCTATGCCGGTCAAGAAGGCGAATGGCTGTCTCAAGAATATGTGTTGGCTACTGGTGTGGTGGATTTGTTTATGTTTGATTACAATTGTACCGTTCCTACCATGCCCCTCTATGCCAAACGCTTTGGAACAAAGCTCCTAAGCACCCACCCCATTATCAAACTTCAAGGCACCGAAACCCTTGATTTCATCCCAGAAAAGATGAGTGAGCAAGCTGCAAAAGCCTTAGACATGGCTCTAGAAGCCTTCAAGCAAAGAAAATCTGAAAATAGGACGACTTACATTCCTCCTCATATTTCAGACTGCACCATAGGTTTTAGCACGGAGTCCGTTAGAAATGCATTAGGCGGTAGCTTCGATCCTCTCATTGAACAGATCGTCAATGGTAACATCCGCGGTATTGCAACCATTGTAGGCTGTACCACTGCCCGCTATGGCCAAGGAGGCAGCAATGTTTTTAAAATCACAAAAGGCCTTATTGAAAACAACATTCTCGTCCTTTCTGGCGGCTGTACTTCTTCCGTAATGGAATACACCGGGCTCACTCAACCAGAAGCGGCAGAAGAATGTGGCGAGGGCTTAAAGGCGGTTTGCAAACAACTAGGCATTCCACCCGTCCTCTCTTACGGCGCTTGTGTTGACATTGGAAAGATGACCCATACCGCTATGGAGTTAGCAGATGCTCTAAAGGTGGATACCAATATGCTGCCCATTGTCATTGGTGCCCCTGAATATCTAGAACAAAAAGCCGTAGCTGATGCCTGTACCGCCGTAGCCCTAGGCTGGCTCGTTCATATTGCACCAGTGCCCTCTATTACCGGAAGCGACGTGGTCGTAAAGACCCTCACTGAAACCACCGAAACCTTAGGTCTAGGTAAGGTTGTTGTTGAAATGGATGCTGAGAAGACCATTAAGATTTATGTGGATCATATTGAGAAAAAAAGGAAAGAACTGGGACTTACGTAAACCATTATTAAAGCCACCCCCCTACCGACATCTAACTCGGAAGGGGGGTGTTTATTAATGGTCAAATTCAAGGTTCTCAATAAAAAACGGCACAAAATAGTCACCAATAAACCCCGTAGGTAGTTGATGTCCTCCTGAAAACTCATAGATCTGTGTCGCCACTTCGGCTTCATTTAGTAGCCTTGAAAAATATTGTGAAGCCCTAGGTATAACCTTGAAGCTATCTCCTTTACCATACATAATTGAAGCCGCTTTCAGTGGTTTTTTTAGAGCTAAATAGTTTTCAATCTTAGATTCTAGATTTCCAAATCCATTTTCCCACTCTTCCAATACTAATTCATCCTCTTCCGATCCATCCCTTATTGGTATAGCACAAAGCGATGATTCATCTACTCTAGGTGCAAAAGCTTGACCATACACTGTCTTTACATTCGTCGCATTTAATATTACATCAAGGAATGCATCCAGGTCTTCTTGATCCTGAAAAATTACTGGAGAAGCTACCATAAGTGACGAAAAAACGTCAGGATATTTAAGCGCTAAATTAATGGTACCAAACCCACTATCTGAAAAACCCGCTATACCTCTTGATTCTGCTTGTGCTAAGGTACGGAAATTTTCATCTATATAAGGAATCACTTCTTGAATGATATAATCTTCCCAATTGCCTAAAACCGGTGAGTT
>CAZJIO010000019.1:28738-29000 GCA_964546035.1 uncultured Eubacteriales bacterium
GCTCCTCCTCTATCATTAGCACCATCAATTTCTACTACAATAAATTCTTTTACGCCACCCACCTGTAACTCCATATTTGCTATTAACAGTGACTTTAAAGTGTTTAGAAATTGTCCTGGTTCTCTACCAAATTGTGGTAAGTAGTACACAACCGGGTAATTATAATCGGTATCATAATAAGAAGGTGGCAATAAGATATTGATATCTTGATTTGGACTATCTCCTGTTAAATTAATTGAAATAGCATCTGAATAAATAGTCG
>CAZJIO010000019.1:29010-34684 GCA_964546035.1 uncultured Eubacteriales bacterium
AGTGAATCAAAAATTCCTCATTTACAATTTCATCTTCATTATCTTCGCTTATTTGACTCTCCTCGATATCAGACATCTCCTCACTTAAAACATCTTCACCCTTTTTACAACTACATAGTAGCAATACAAACAACATTAAAATGAGAATTCTTTTCATTTTTATCTCCCCCTTATGATTGATATGCCAAAGGCGTTACCTCTCTTATGTGCTGATTATTGCATTTAACTTGTTGTAGATCACACTAATACCAAAACATATGACACCACCAACCATTAAAGCGATGACTCTTGTGATGGAATTTTCACCACTCAAATCCACTGCAATGAATTTCACGACCATTAAAATGGTTAAAATAAGTCCGTATAACCGCAAGCTTTTTACCTTGATTTTAAAACCGATGGCGATACAAAGGATGGCTAAAATCAAACCCGTCAGACTGTAGTACACTGAATCGAAGGCTACATCAAAACTAGCATTTAATATGACCCATGTTAGAATCCAGTATTTTAACCCAATCCAAATTCCCACCCATTTTATAGCCTTTTTAAATCTTAGTAAATTAGCAGACTGCACCCAGGCAATAGCTAGAACTGTGACCATCATGATCATTTGTTCATACCATTCACTTACTTCCCATATACCGATTAATCCTATGAAATAAAGCAATGATGTGACAGCATATAGAGCAATTTCAGAATGGTCTTGTGGGATATCTTCATTTTTAGTAAACCACATAAAATAGGGATGCTTCCATGGCTTAAAGTAACCGGAAGCTATAAAAGTAATGAGCAGTATGGTGATAAAGAGATAAGCCAGGATACCACCACTTAAGACTTCCTCAATGGATTTAAATCGAGAGACAGTGTTTGTAATCAGAAAGAAACTATTGCTCATAGCAATAATAAATCCAATGACCTTTAAACCGATAAAATTTGCGCCTTCCTTTAATCGATATTGTCCATAGAGGAGATATGCCATTACGCCAAGTTGAATACCTATGTAGCACACGTATGCTGGTAAATTTTTAGAAATGTTATAGATATGGTCTCCATTAATAAGGACCAGTAATGCATCAAATCCAACAATACATGTGATTAAAACCTTAAATCTAGCGTCGTGTTTCCAATGATTTAACCCTAAAAGAACCAAGGTAACTAGGGAGACCCCTAAGATTAACTCAAACAACTCTTCATTAATCATCATCATTGTTACCACAAGGAAGAGCGTATAGGCGACTGTAAATGCTGTAGATGACTTATACGCACACGCTTCATAAACCACCAATTGAGCGAGAATGATCAGTAAGAATAGGAATAGGGCGACTAAATAACCGATTTCATTGTTGATGACCATTAGCCCAATCAAAGTTATAAATGCAAGCAAAATGCCGAGGAATAGTTGCCAAATAATGATTTTTAAATCATTCATAAGTTTGTAGATTCTATTGGCTAATCCATACATTAAGATTAACAGAATGGCAAATTCGTAGACCCATTTTGTTAAGAAATCATAGTAAGCATCCATGCCTGCAAGTAGTATACTCAGGACACTTAATAAAGTAAGGAGGGTACAAATGAGTTGCTTTCCTTTACTTAACCATTGATAACCGCTGATGAGTAGAGCAGAGCCTATACTGATGGTGAATACAATCACGATGATATAATCCATATCACTGACAGCTAGGCTTAACCCCAATAAGAGTGCGATAAAGGAGCCAATGTAGGCGATGACCGTGGTAAAGAAGGTTTGGGTTATTTTATAGGATAGGATAAAAAATATGGCCCATATACCTGCTAAAATAAAAGCCGTGGAACTGGAGATTAAATCAAAGGCCATATTGGCAGCCAAAATGCTAATAAAGAGCAGTCCAGAACCAGTACCAAGAAGAATTGAGGTGATGGGGTTTTTATGGTTTTTAATTCTCATAAAACCTGTAACGGTTAAAGTTAATCCTACTAGTACGAGAAGTGCAAGTTTAATTTCAGGGGACATTTTATCCCATACTAAGGCAACTAAGGAGATTGCGCCTACAAATACCAAGAGCGAAGCTAAGCCACCGACGATATATTTACCGACAACGCCTTCATCTAGTTTAGAGCTTAATTTTGTTGGTTGCGTTATGGGTGGCGCTTGATACGGAACTGTCTGACGGGGTGTTACTTTTATTGCACTGACTTGTTTGGGTTCTAGTTGTATGGGTTGTGGTTGCTTGGGTTGTACATAATTCGGTTCCTCTCCTTTCATTTCCAAAAGTTGGACCCTTTTTTCTAATTCTTCTACTCTTTCTTCAATTGTACGCATTTTTTCTCCCTCACTTTATCTTTTTAGAATCTTTAGAAACACATTGGCAGGAAATAACCGTCTTTCAAACAATATTGCAGCTGATAGCGTTGCTTGCACAAGTCCTAAACCAAAAAATAAAATATGTAAAAAGACAACTGCGCTCAGCATGATGCACTGAACGATGATCCAAATGACGAGCCCCCAGCTAAAAATGCTGCTGATATAACCTTGATATTTACATTTGCTAAGCAGTGTCAACCCACTCACAACATTCCCTAGTCCAATCACTGCGAAGAGCAGAATGCCGGGTATTAGAAAACTACTAAACGGGAAGTTCACTAAGTCATCCACAGACATCCCCATGGGATTGTGTGGATTCAGGATAGCTGCTAAGCCCCCAAACATACCTCCTATACCTATAAATAAATGTAAACCTAGCAAAATACGATAAAGGATTTTCATATGGTTTCTCCTTAAAATCGTACGAAATAATTTCTCTTGCACAATATCGAACGTTGTGCTATGATAATCGTACGAGGTGATTTAAAATGGAAGATATGACACAAACAATTACTGCAACAGAGTTCAAGAATAATCTTGGTAAATACTTGGATTATGTTGCCGGAGATCATGAAGTGGTTATTTTAAAAAACGGAAAGAAATCCGTACGACTCACACCCTATATCACTGAAATCGAACGATACTTTACAGTGAAAGAAAATGCATTGGATTACCAATATGGCGGTAAGAAGGTCTCTTATGAAGAATTCATGGAAATTTATGAGCACAGTGAATTACGCATGGAGTTTATTAATGGTGAAATTGTCATTTTAGGTTCACCCAGTACTTTTCACCAAGACATCTCTGGTAACTTACACATCCTACTCAGAGCCTATCTCAAAGGGAAAAAGTGCAAGGTATTTTATGCCCCCTTTGATGTCCATTTTCACAAAAAAGGGCTTAAGACACCTGATGTGATGCAACCCGACTTACTGATTGCATGTGACACAGAAGATACGATCAACGAGAAGGATCGTTACATGGGTACACCTTCGCTTTGTATCGAAATCTTATCAAAAAGCACAAGATCAAAGGACATGGTGGATAAGCTCAATACTTATATGATGTCTGGCGTTCGAGAATTTTGGGTGGTAGATCCTAAAAAACTGACGATTTTAGTTTATGGCTTCAAAGACTGTGAGATCGATGAATTTGTTTCTTACAAGCTAGAGGATACGCTTGTTTCTTACTATTTCGAGGGTATGGAGATACCTTTAGAAAGCGTTTTTGAGCGATAACTCTTATTTGGGGTCCTATACCTCAATTATTTGACCGTCGTATCCGAATTCTATGTTCCCTAAGGACTCCTCGATTATTTTATAGCCGTCATAACCTATACCATCTGTTTCTTCGATATGGGTAATGATGGTCCTTTGAGGTTGTAATTCTTTTATAATTCTCAGGGTATCTCTATTAAAATTTGTCCATTCATCATTGAGGATGGTACTATACCCCTTTGAAATGATCATTAAATCAATACCATATAGCTCAGGTAAATAAGGTATATGCATGGCATGGCAAGGGCAGAACAACACACGTTTACTCCCTTCACATATCAGAAATGCATACGCAAATTCATTCAATAACTTAATTCTTTTTATCCTAATAGGGTTGATATGAACATCATTACTTGAACAAATCACTTGGCAAAAACCCATCAAACTATAATATTCAAATATGGAATTCTCATTAATTGCGATTTTGATGTCACCTGGGGGCATATATACATCAATAGGCTTTCCCTTACCCTCTGTAAGGATCTCTATGATTCGACATCCAAGTGTATGGTCTGGGTGCCAGTGGCTATAAAAAATATGATCCACATGATTGATGGCATGACAATTTAGCTCTTCATTGATATCTTCAGGTGTATCAAACAAAACCTGCCCATCATGTAAGAAAAGGGATTGCCCGAGTCGCTTATATGGAAATCCTTTTTGCCTAGCTTCAACGCAAATAGAACAGGTACAACACGCTCGGGGTATTCTTACGGCGCCACCACTGCCTAAAAGTGTAAATTTCACTTAATCAGCCTCCTTTTCCTGAACCAATGTAACCACCACTAATTCTGGTTTATTAAATAATCTTTGAGGAATAATGCTATTGCCTAATCCTCTACTGACGATCATGGTTGTATTGCCCAGACCATAGGCGCCACTTGTATACTGGGGTAACCAACCCTGATTCGGTGCAATGATACCACCGATAATGGGCAATCGGAATTGTCCACCATGTGCATGTCCAGAGAAAACCAAATCTATATTCTTTTTCGAATACACCTCTATGAGTTCAGGTCTGTGCGATAATAATATTGTATAAGCTTCATCATGGGCAAGGAGCATTTCATCTATTTGTTTTTCTATATTGCCCTCTTCTTGAAAATCCGGATCATCTACACCTAACAATAATAGTTTGCTCACTTTATGTTTTATGAACAGGCTCTCATTCCTTAAAACGTTAACACCAACTGACTTCAATTGAGTTTCAAATTCATCAAACTTATTTGACCAAGCCTCATGGTTGCCAGTTACAAAATATATGGGTGCAACATCGTTAAGTTGTTGACATAATTGAAGACAAACCTCTGCATCATATTTTTTTGAATCCACTAAATCTCCTGTTATCACAATGAGATCTGGTGCTTCATTTGTGACCATCTTAACGATTGATTTCTGATTTTTTCCAAATGACTTGATGTGCAAATCGGATATCTGAAGTATCTTGTATCCATCGAAATCCACTGGGATTTTAGAGGATACCTCATTTATTCTGGTGATCGTGATGTCATTATTTTGCCTATACAAAAAAATAATTGTCAACAAAATGAATCCAAGGATCACTATTAACTTTTTCTTACGGCTCTTATTCATCATTTTAATTGCCATCCATCATTACTTCGATTTCTTCCCATGATATTTTCAAATCCTCATCTATGGTATATTTGTATATCCCATATCCTTGAATATGACCATCTTCGAACCTTGCATAAACCCACTCATCATTAAGAATAAATACTTCTGTAAAATGCATGGTCCCGCCTAATACACCATCAAAAGAAATCAACTCAGGATGTAATAATAAATCCTCAGGAATTTGGGTGTAATCATGAATACCAATATACTTCAGCCCCTCAATGGATGCATAATCTATTGGAATAAGACTTTCTTCTAATACCTTCTGTGTTTCTTGTAATGCATTGTTATCCATCTTTGCAGTATTAAGCTCTTGATTACTGTTTCCAATATCTTTTAAATACTTCATTTCATTATTTTGCATGGATAATTTGAATTGAGTAACATCACTCTTTACTGTAAAATACATAAAGGTTAC
>CAZJIO010000019.1:34698-35313 GCA_964546035.1 uncultured Eubacteriales bacterium
TTACAGCAAAACTGTAAACGGATAAAATGAAAATGAGTATAGCAAATTTTTTCTTCATATTACTTCCTCCTCTGTCTAAAAGTTCGATGTCATCTCATATGACACTAATAATCCAACTTCATAATATGTTCGCTTCCAAATACTTGTCCATTAAACTCAAACCCAGCACGTTTATATATTTTTACCGCATACGCACTTTCCTTATGAACACCAAGAAAAACTTTATTATGGGTACGATCTTGTTTTAATAGGTTAAGTAGGTGCTCTAGTGATTGTCTTCCATATCCTTTTGATTGAAATTTTGTATCAATCATCATACGATAAATCCAATATTCCCCATCGTCTGCATCGATACAGTACATAATAAAACCAACCATGATTTCATCATCATATACCGCCAGTGGCATACATTCTGGTTGAACTCTAGCTTGTGCAATTGACACAGCATTGCTTGTAACAAAATTAGATTGTCCTTCTGCAACAGAAAGTTCAATGCAATCCCAGAAATTTTCTCTTGTAATTTCCTTAAATGATATCAATATTTATACCTATCCCTTTTCAATTTTATATTCAACCCTCAAATTGGTACTCACTCATATTGAAATAAATTCTTAG
>CAZJIO010000019.1:35338-39904 GCA_964546035.1 uncultured Eubacteriales bacterium
AATTCTTGCAAGATCCTTTTCATTTAATTCCAACTCTTCTCTTGTAGCGATCTTGATAATAGCCCGTTTGTCAGCTACCCAGTTGAGAAGTTTCCATTCATCGTGAAACAACGGTAAGTTGTTGTGTGTATCTTTTCCTTTTGGTCCAGTATGAAAAACCAAGGATACATAACCGTTATAATGAAAGTTAAAAGTGATGATGTCATTCCCACTAAGGGCATAACTCGGTGAATTCCATTTCACACCTTCTTTAAGTTCCTCTGACGATTGTTTTATAATGGCTCTCATCAACTGAATGATTTCTTCCTGTGGATGATTGATGGATTTAACCCATTGATCTACATCTATTTCTTTCATATACCGACACCTCCAGCGCACTTTATTCTCTTAGTAAAACAGATAATCAAATCATCATCGGCTATAACCTCATCACCATACTTTAAATAGTGTTCATGCTTTGAAGCTCCAAATCCGTCAGGTATGTATCCAAGTTTCACATATAACCTTTGTGCAGGACCATAATCCTCGATTAATCCAACACCGATACCGATCTCATCATAGTCCCTAGCGACTATGGATTCAGCTTCTACAATCAGCGAAGTAGCAATCCCAATCTTTCTGAATTTAATTAACACATTAAGATCAACAATCTCTGGTATATGATTGTCTGCAAAAAACGGATACATAGGCTGCCATACAATTGTTAAATACCCGGCAAATTCACCACAATATTCTGCAATTAAAACACACCGAATGCCCTCTTGTTGCTCCTTAAAATATGCTCCATATTGTTCAACTGGTTTATTCCAATTCTGAAGCTGGAAAGCACTTGAGATATTCTCGCAATCCTCATAGACCATTCTCCTGATTGTCAAACCCGCTATATTTGTCATATACTTCTCCTCATTTGAAAATCAATTTTAAGATCCCATCGCATATAAAGTAACTATTAGTATCGATAAAACCATTCGTATCATATGATGTCTAGGATTAAGTTTTTTGTTCAGGTGAAGTCCGTTATTTACTGCTGAGATATGTATTAAAACTAATCCACTACAGAGATATAAAATCAAATTATGCCGCTGTGTAACAGAGAGAATCATTACAGTAATGATAGAAGCACTGCCCATAAACATTAAAATGTTTGACCACATCTTAATTTCCTTTCTTTTTAATTGTACCATACACGTCAGAATTGTTAAACTTCCATAAATCATAACGATACCTAGTAATATTATATTTATCGCTCTCATATCATCTCTCCCAACATCTTATTGCTAGATTCAATTATAAAGTTCATATATTGAAGCATATCTTTCCTTCTTGTAAATACTGACTTGTAATATGATTTAGCTATGCCCTTCCTTGATCTCATGGATTCTCTTAATATTTTATGCCATCTTTCTGGCACGCACATCAACGCATATTCTCCTGCACCAACCTTAGAAGTCATACCCTTTTCAATAAAGGAATAATATTGACGCGTTACTCCCAGTACCCCCCACTCAATAGATTTTAGACTAATAGATGATACAAGCCCATTTATACTAAATAACTTACTGCTATTAGTCATCCAATTTAACCAATATGTATTAAGATTATCTTTCATATGCTCGAGTAGTTCGTTCCAGTCAACATGATAATTGTAATCACCGATATTTTTGCCTCGAAGAGTGATGCCATATTTTTGTAATTGATATGCATCAATGCTATTATGGTCAAATCTCTGGTACCCTATAAATTTACCCTCAATAAAGCACGGACAATTCTGCGTATATTTGTTATTACTTAACTCTAACTCCTCCGAAAAAATATAAGATCCCATTAGATCAGTTTCATTAAACTTGCTCTTTAATTCTTTGTGGATTTCCTTTAGGATACTTAATTCATAATTGTTTATTGTATGACCAGTAACTGCAAGAAAATCGATATCACTGATACCTTTTGTATATGCACCTAAAGAAATAGAACCATAAATATAAAGGCCAACCACTAAGCCCGGCAACTTCGAGTCAATCCTACATAAATATTCATCTATTATTTTTATCACATCATCTGGCAATTCATTCATTATATGATCCTTTCTTGTTCGGATTTATGCTGCTTGGCTTTGACATTCGCATCCAATAAATCAATTCATTGTCTCTATTTATTTCACGCATTTCACATTTTTTTAGAATATTAATTGATCCAATATTATCGATTAAACAATCTGCCTTTATAACCCTTACAGCACTATTTTGTGAAGCCCATTCAATTAATGCATTTACTGCTTCATAAGCATAGCCTTTTCGACGTTCGTCTTCAACTAATCCAAAACCTATTTCAATTTCTCCTTTTTCATCTGGCTCACCTTTAAAACCTGCATCTCCAATAATCGTCATATCATCCTTTTTTACAATCATCCAAACATCAAATCCACTAATTTGATCATTCTTATCCATATTGTCATTAATGAAGTAAAGGATATCAAGGGTATCTTGAAGGGGCCACTTTCCATTTAAATGAATACCTAGCTTTTCCATCACACTGTAATGACCCCTTATAACCGAACCTACCATAGAATATGTCATTGGTATTATTACAAGTCTATCTGTTATAATATTATGTATTTCCATAATTTCCCTCCTGATAATCTGCGCAATGTAAGCCGGTCTGTTACTAACGCATTTATTGCTTCTTTTGTCTATCCATTCCTCTGATAACTTTCCGACATAAAATAGGCTACTTCAACTTCTTTTATTGTATCTTCAATCCCCATACGTAGTTTTACTTGTATTCTATATACTCTTTATGTTTGCTAAACGGCATTAAGATACTGTTAATAATGTGAAACAAAAAAGGATAAGCTACTACTAAAGTATTGGATAAATTGCACAAAAATACTACAACTCCAAATGCAATCATACCTATTGAGTTAGATAGAAAAGATCAACTGAAGCTTCAAGAATTTTTTCTCATTAACTATTCTAAACTTATAGCTCTTATTATAAACACTTATTTTATTCCTGCATATGACAGCATAAAACAAAAATACTAAGCCTAAAATAATCAAAACAAAGCCAACATTATTCACTTTAACTCCCCCTATAATATTAAATATATGTACCTTTTAAAAATACGCAATAATTTTAATTCAGACTCAGTCACATCCAATACATCCTCTATAAATGATACGAAAACCGCACTTTAACTAGAGGGGGGATGTCATCTATCGTGTTCGTTGTTGCCGATGTTTATAATCTCAGTAAATTCTAACTGCAACCACGAACACGTTATGTGACGTTGGGTACGGAAACTGCCAGCTCATATAAACAATTCTTCATGTTGTTAATACGAGCTTATACGTACCAATTTTCATATATCAGTGCTGTAAATGCAAAAAAATTAACCATGATATGAACTATACTGATTATTTTAATCGCCTTTGTTTTATACGCGACCCACCCCCACAGCCATCCCATAAAAGATGCACCACCAACTAATGAAATGAGCCCGCCTTGGTAATGTATACCCTTTGCCAAATATAGTCCTATGTGCCATACTCCAAAAAATATAGCTGGATATATGTACGCAAGAGACATTCTATTGTTAAAAATCTTAATATATACTCCACGCCAAAATAATTCTTCAATTGTTCCATTGATTAATGCAAAAAACATTGCGGTAGATAAAATCTGAATAGTAATTAACGGTGCCACTTTAATAAATGCGGCAAAAAAAACTGCGATACATGGTATAAGTGCTAAAAAGTAATAACCAGTTCTCGTTACTTTTCGCATTTCTGATTTCATTGAATAAACCGTTCTTAATTCTTTTACACCACCCATAACGAACACTGAAATTGGGATACAAAAAACAAACCAATATACACAAAATGATGCAATATACCCTATTGTTTTTCCTAATGCAGTTGTTAATACGGGAATTACATAAATCATCGCTCCGCATAAAAATAGGGTGGAAGCTAATAACACAATCTGTTTCTTATTGATACCCATGAATTCATTCCACCTTTGCTTTTATCTTTTGCTTTAGTTTGATACAATCACTTAAATGTACAATCTGGTGACAGGTAATAGGCATAAGTATTATTCCTGCAACATCCTTCTTGCCCCAAAATTCAAGCAACCTACTTGATTCTGGGTGTTCTAATACTCCTCCCTCTTTTACATAAAACATCTCCTCACCCAGTTTAGTATACAGCTTATTAAGGTTTATATCTTCACTACTTGAATATGGCCATCTGATAGAATATATTATTTTATGTTTGATTTCTTCATAGTAATTCAATTATATATGCTTTCTTATTGAATAATTGTGTCACAGTCATTCGACTACTACTATCTCTTGGTTGAATTGACTAGCTTCGTATGCCTGTCCTATTCTAATAGCAGAGTAATCTCCGAATGAAAATGGGAAAAACATGAAGTTAATTTACCCAAAAATAATGATAAAACATAGACCAAATAGCTTCACTTTCAAAGGCTGATAAAAGCTTTACTAATTTAATTTACAATCGCATAAAACTCCCGTTTTCTGGCACCCTCAGTTGCTTTTCAACTT
>CAZJIO010000019.1:39958-41389 GCA_964546035.1 uncultured Eubacteriales bacterium
TATGGGTACTATCACAAGTGGTTGAAGTTCTTTAATAAATTTATTGAGCATTATCATGTTCATTGTCAATGGGCCTCCCCATTTATCTTTCATCACTTCTCCCATATTTGCAATTATTATATCAATTCTATTCTTTTTAATCTCTAATACTATCTTTTTATGAAAAATAGTATCAGCAGTAACATAAATCACTTTACACTCTATTCCGTCAGAAATCCTAATTATGTAACCATTGACTTTGCCTACTATCGTTCTGGTAAATATATTATTGCCATGAAAAGCAGGAATTGCTTGAATCTCAATTCGATAATTGTTTATTTCTATTATCTCTTTTTGATACCAATTAATATAACTTATGTTGAGGTCGTCCCTAAGTTCTAAATACTTATTACAATTCCTATTACTTACTACATACGCCCTGGTCTGGATTTTCTGTACACCTTCGTTATCAATATGATCAGCATGTCCATGTGTTAAAATCCATATCTTTACATTATTAAATGTAGTCTCCGTATAAACTGGCGGTTTAGTTCTTATGCTCTTAAACGCTTTAAAGTTGTACTGTGTGTTTTGGGGTGCTAGTACAGGATCACACCCAATTTTAAACTTATTGTCTATGTCAATTGTCCAACATGCTCCACCCACAAGATTGAATAGTAATTCCAAGTCAAAACCTCCAGTGACAATTTTTTAATTAGTAGCCCTTTTCTGTCGCATAACGTCCGCGTTTTCACGACGTTCATCAGCTCAATTACTTCCTGATTCCACAAACCAAAGGCTGATGAATGTCGGCAACTACGAACACGTTATATGACGTCAGCCACGGAAGTCTTCGATAAAATAATCCAACGCAGCTCTATTCATAATATACATTAAAAATTTCAGAAACTCTAGCAACATCTACATTATATATTAGAGCCCAAAAATGACACATAGTTCCTTTTGGAACTTCCCAAACATATGCAACCTCTTCTTCACCTGGCATAACGCTTATAGTATCAATCAGCTTTTGCATTACATAAGTTTCTGTACCCGTAGGTGTGTAAAATAAGTCTATTTGTGTGCATGTGCCTTCAATTTCAAACAATAGCTTAATCTTTCCATTTTCAGGAACAATTGCCCATCCGCCATCAATTACGTTAAGACCATTTAAATCTGTAACACTAATATTTTTAATGAGTGGTGGTTCATTATCAAGAACATTATTATTCTGATTCAGATTCAATTTTGATTTTAATGTTTCATTTTCTTTTTCAAGATTTAGATTCTTATCTTCAGCTATACCTATTTGACTTTTTAAATTCTCGTTTCCTATTACTAGTATTTGATTCTTATTAGAAACTTTATATATATACAACGCACTTATAATAAGAATCACAGCATAAGCAAATAACATAAGTATTTCTTTATTACTCTTAATAAATTTCATAT
>CAZJIO010000019.1:41419-41990 GCA_964546035.1 uncultured Eubacteriales bacterium
TGGCTAATGTACTTGTTATCTGACGTCAATCTACGTAAACAGCCACACATTACAAAAGATCAATCAATTCTTTGAACGAATTGACTATCTTACCCTCATATTGCTCATTATCTCTGTTGAATAAAATGGTATCCATTCCTAATTCTCGAGCAATCATAAGATTCTTTACACTATTATCAATGAAAACGCATTCTTGAGCCGGTTGTTTGAGCTTTTCTAAAATAATTTCATATATTCGTTTGTCAGGTTTACGACAGCCAACCTCTCCGCTTATAACCGAGACATCAAAATATTCCATAATGTTATGATGTCTAGTAAGATGAGTACTCCACTCTGAAACATCATTAGATAGCAGCGCGAGTTTATATTTCTTTTTTAGTTCGATTGCCGAAAGAGTAAAATCATCATCATCATCTGTAAGATAATTATTAAGATAATCTGTTTCATAAGTTTTTGCATCATTAAAACCTAAGTACTTAAGGAATTCATCTTTTATTAGGACTTCTTGCTTTTGCATGAGATTGGTTTTTACGGTATCTTCAATATTCTTGCATAGTCTCTTTACTGATTT
>CAZJIO010000019.1:42020-46288 GCA_964546035.1 uncultured Eubacteriales bacterium
TTCTAAATGTCCAACCTAGAAAATCAAATCCAACTACTTATTAGCCGATGTGTAAAGCGGAAACTGCCGCTCGCTTCAACTTATATTAATCATTTCTTTTGGTATATACTTTTCATCATATATAACTCTTGAATGATTCTTTACTATTAATTCTCTCTTAATTAAATTTCCTGTATGCTTGTCATTAGTCTCTCTATATACCTCGTTGTTTCTATAGTACTCATCTTTCTCTTTGCTAAAGAAATGCTTTTCCTCAGTAATATGGTATGAATCTTTTATTGCTATATCACTTCTTAACTCACCCATAAAGTATTCATCGTTCATAGATATATTAATTTGAAATCTTTGGTTGGTATTGTTAATAAATTGATAATCTAAGTAATTATACATAATTGAGGTACCTGTCCCAAATGGAACTTGTCTTCCATAGTCCGGAAATAAATCTATGTTATTATGATGGTGATGCTCAATAATTGTTAATGGACTATGCAAAACCAGCCAGTGTATCATGTTTGTAAATTGACACATTCCTCCGCCTATCCCCTTGCTTGGTTTACCCTTCTCGATAACCATGCCATTCTTAAACCCTTTAGCTTTAGTACAACTCCCTACTAAATACCAAAAAGAAAATTTCTCTCCAGGTGAAATAATTATTCCATTTATTTTGGGTTTAACTAATGCTAAATTAATAGCTTTGTTTTCTTGAAGAACCATATCTATATTTCCCAAACGCCTTTTCTGATTAATGAGGTATGCTCGCATATCTTAATAGGCAATGCAGCTTCTTCATATTTACATGCAAAGCTCTTCCATTCAAAAATCCACTTTAGTCTTCTTATGAATATACCTTTAAACAGTGAAATTCTATATGTCACAAAATTCAATTCACAAAATAACTTCCTACTCATCTTAACCCTCTCTTTTATATAGCTTTATAGTCGTCTAACGTGTGCGTTGTTGCCGACGTTTATCAGCTCAGTAAACTCAAATATATCTAATGCGTACTTGATAAATATTGTGTAAGAAGGTTACTGAAGATAAATCTTATTATCTAATGCTAATAAGCTTTAAACTCGGTACACGAAAATGATTCGTCAAAATCTATCACTGCTATTCCGCAAAAAGGTATATCAGGTTCTAAAGCAAAACGTCGTATAACAATGCCATGTGTTACTACGATGATTTTTTTGAAACCGCTATAACGCAAAAGAGCCTTTTTAGCTCGGCAAAACACATCTTCAAGGTTTTCAAACTTTATTTCACTATTTCCCGTGCAAACTCCCTTTTGTTCTATGCATAATCTATTTGCGTTTGAAGCTTGTTCTTTAGTTGAATATTGGAAAGACAAATCTGGCATCCATTCGTGTAAATCCAGTTCGATTTTTATGTCCAATTTCCGATTTTTAGATATAATTGAAGCTGTCTGCAACGCACGTGTATATGGAGAAGAAACGATTATTTCGGCATCATTCAATCTACTGTCCAACGAGGCATTTTCAGCAATCTTGATACCATTTTCGGTCAGTTGGGCTAAATCTATTCCATGTCCAATATACTTTCTTTCCTCAACAAAAGAGTAATCTGGTTCACTATGTCGCATGAAGACAATCTTTGGCATAATATATCAACCTCCATTATATTAATAATCTATAATTGGCATTTAATAACCAAATAAAATTACAGCACCCTTAGGATCAGCAATATCGCTCTTTTTTATAGAGGGGGGATGTCAGATAACGTGTTCGTTGTTGCCGACGTTTATCAACTCATTAAACTCCTACTTCCTCATTCATAAAGCTGATAAATGTTGGCAACAACTTGTTAGCTGATGAATAATACCTTTAACAGCCAATACCATAAATTTTACATATTATTTTACTCATTATTGTGATATAATTTATGTAACAATATAAATACGAGGTGATAACATGCCAAAAATCTTACCAATCTCTGATTTAAGAAACAATTTCAATGAAATATCAGCGATATGCCACCAAGATGCTGAGCCAGTTTATATAACCAAAAACGGTAAAGGTGACTTAGTTGTCACTAGCCATAAATACTTTGAAAGACTACAAGCGAAATTAGATCTATATGAAAAATCAGCGACAATAGAGGCCTCCGGCTGAGCAGGATCTATATGAAAAATTAGCTGTAGCTGAAGCTGAACTTGTAAATGGGGTCGCATCAATTCCACATGATGAATTGTTTACTAAGCTTAGGAGCAAATATCATGTCGAATAATTACTCAATCTTCTATACACAAATAGTCGAATCTGATATCGGCAATATTATTAGTTACATTGCAGAAGATAATCCTGCTGCAGCTTATAGTCTGATTGATAGGTTTGAAAATTCAATAAGTATACTTTCTGATTTTCCGTTCAAAGGGACTATTCCAAAAAATGCTCAACTTCGTTTGAAAGGCATCAGAATACTTATCATTGACAACTACATTATATTCTACCGACCAGATGAGAACTCTAAAACAGTTAGTGTACTACGTGTTTTATCTACCTACCAGAACTATGAGGATTTGCTTTAGTCACAGGTATTATCTGTCAGCTACCGTCTGCGTAGTTGCCGACGTTTATCAGCTCAATAAACTTCAACCACCACACACTTAAGGCTGATAAATGTTGGCAACTACTTGTTATATGATAGTGACAGCGGAAGTTGCCGGAGTCTAAATCAGATTAATCCAATCTCTTTTACTATAGAGAACCCTAATAACTGCAACTACAAGATCAAAGTCATTTATTATATAAAAAATTATGTACTTATCTACAAATATCTTCCTAATAGATTTGCGAGATATCTCCTCATCCTTTACTAACTCATGTCTAGTCGGCGTCTGGGATAAACTTGCTATAGTTGTCTGAAACTTTTCTATCAGCCTTTCTGCTGCTAACGGCTGTAGCAAATCATTTGAGATATATGAGGATGTATCCCAAATGTCATTCATTGCCTTTTCTGTAATAATAATCTTATAATTAATCATTGTGAAAACCCTTTTCTTATCTTATCAAAAGCTTCATCTATTGGTAACGTTCTATTGTTTTTTACATCTTCCATTCCTTCTTCAAGTAATTTCCTCAGCTCAAACCTTCCTATAAGTCGTTCAAATGTCTCTATACTTAATACTGCTAAATCACCTTTACCATTCTTGGTTATATAAACTGGTTCTGAGCTTTCATGACAAAATGTTGAAATCTCATTGTAATTATTCCTTAAATCTGAACTTGGTCTAATTGTTGGCATTTAATGCACCTCCACTTTTATTATATGCATATTCTATCATAATATCGATATATTTTCAATTCTTTAGCCCCTTCCAATAATTCTTAAATGCTAATTTTACATCAGTGTTTTTGAACTAGCTGTGACTGTCGTATAACGTGTTCGTAGTTGCCGACGTTTATCAGCTTAACTAATTCCCGATTGTAGCCACTTAAAGCTGATAAATGTTGGCAACAACTTGTTATCTGAAGTTCGACCGTTTGGCAAGCCTTTCATTAATCCAGCCAACTATAAATTCAAAGGTATATTTATTGGATGCTACACCTAAACCCAGGTCAATTAATTCATCCTGCGTATATGTTATTTCAATCTTATTTAGTTTTAATAATAACAACATGATAGAAATTACGACTCTTTTGTTGCCATCAACAAAGGCATGATTTGATATTAGCGAATGGGTAATAGCAGATATTTTTTTCAACATCAGATTTGTATAAATACTCCCTATCAAAAGTGCTGAATCCCCTATTCAATGCACTATCGAGTAATTTCTCATCCCTTATCCCCATGCTCCCACCTGTTTTTTCTATAATCTTTCGATGGAATACAACCACATTTTCTATACTAACAGTCTCCACTATTTACTCAACTCCTCTAGAGCTATTTTATTATCTTCAATAATATCATCCATAGCCTTTTCTAAGTTTTTCTGACTTCTTGCTTTCAAAAATTCAACAAAATCAATAACCTCTTTTTTCTTATCATCTGAAAGTTCATTAAAATTCCTTATCAAGTCTTGAGCTAATGACATAATAACACCTTCCTTTTGCTTTAATTAATTAACAACATTATACTATATTCTACCGTTTTAATAAATCGTTATTCAGACTTTCGGTATAGAGAATTTTAGATAACGTGTTCGTAGTTGCCGACGTTTATCAGCTCCGTAAACTCAAAACGCCACAACCTTTAGGCTGATAAATGTTGGCAACTACTTGTTAGACGACGGAACAAACGGAAACTGCCAC
>CAZJIO010000020.1:0-4035 GCA_964546035.1 uncultured Eubacteriales bacterium
GGCGTCATGGGGCTCTCTGTGATTCCCAATCTTTCTAATCCTATAACCCTGATGTAAATGGTAAAAGCTTCTTGTCGGGTAATGGGTACGTCTATATTAAACTTCTCACCGATTCCTTTAATCAACTTGGTATCGTATGCTGCCATAATATATTTGTACAAGGGATGAGTTGTTGGCACATCACCGAACACTTGAACTGTATTTTTTAGAGCATTCTCATATTTTTCTGTGCTAATATCCATGGCCATACAAAGAGCTTTAATGAACTCACCTCTTGGCATAGCTTCTACTTGCATACCTTGATGGGGTATTTCTGTAAAGATTTCCATACTATAAAGCTTTTTAACGTCTTCTTCAGCCCAATGACCTTCCATAAAGTCCAAGTTTTCTGGAATAGGTAATTTCTCTATTTCATTCGCCGATTTAATAATCCCACTGCCACGTTTTTGTACACTTGTAAGCGGCCGATCTGTACTGATGATCTCGTAGGTATAAGTGGATTCTCTTTCCATTCTTTGATTATAAGTACCTGAAAAGCTGATTGCAAAGGGATCTGTCTCATCAAAGTATAGCGTTTTCTTTGCTTCTAAAAAGGGTTTTAAGTGGATAACTGTATTAAAATTCTCACCACCGTCGTCAGAAATCTGCACGAGTAAATCTTGTGCTTCTACCTTTGACCAAGGCTGAGAGTACCCATTAATTGTGCCATCAACCATGGTGACAAAAGCTTCATTGTCACTTGATATGTAATGTGCCATATAAGAAAGGGAAGTATTGTAATAGCTCACGCCAGGTGTCATATCTTCAATTGAAGATTTAGAGTAACTGGAACTGGTTTCATTCAGTGCAAAGGTCTTATCACCGATCTTAATGGACTCTGTCCATTTGGTGACATGATAATTTCTCACGACTTGTTTTTTAAAATCCCCATCAATAACGCGATAAGAGATTAAAAAAGTGATTGCTCTTGTTAAAGTAGCCTCTGTCGCTTTATTCTCTGCTTTGACTGTATAGGCTTCGGTATAAGTGCCTGTAGGCTTTTTGACATAATCCACAGCACCCCTAACAATGGTAAGGGTACCTGTTAATTCTACTGCCTCTCCAGAAAGAAATGACAATTCCTTATAGGCAAATACGGTCTGAGGCTTTATGCCTGTACTCACATATTTATCCATGGTATAGGGTAAATTCGTCCCTTCGGATATCCCACCATAACTACCCATTTCTCCGCCATCTGCTGCCTTTACGCTAACACTGAGCATCTGAAGGATTAAGGCGCAAAGAAAGAGCATCGTCCAAAGTTTTTTCATGCTTTCACCCCTATTTTTCAACGAAAATGATGTAACCTTCTACATCTCTTTCTGATTTTAATAGCAATTTCTCCGAGAGATTTTCTGTTGTCATGACACGAATGACATCACCTACCACCAACGCATCCTTCGTGATGACTTCATTGTTTTTAATAATGACCGAATTGTCAAAAACATCTACTTGAGCATAATTATTGGTTAAACTTAAGGTGGTCCATTTATGATCTGAACTGGAATAAACCAAAGCGTCTTTAATCATCAGAGCTTCTTCGTCCACTCTATAAATTTGTCCCTTTACCCCTTCTTGGGCATAGGTATTCTTGACGATGGTTGTTGCGTTAGTGCCCTCTGCAAGGATTGTGTAAACCTCATCCACTTTAGAAATATCTGAGTAATCGATAAATTCTTCAAAGGGAATGATGCCCTCTTCATCGTAAATCATCGTATCCTTTGTTAAGTTATAGGTCCTTGGAATAGGTGAATAAACCCAGGTCATATCCATCAAGACAGAATGGGATTGAACTTGGAAGGACACACCTTCTTTTATGCTCTGTATACGCCCTCTCATGACTGAAATAGCCGCATTTCCGGGCTCCTGTTGGATACTTATAACTGCAGCCTGACTATTGCCATTTAAAATGACTTGGGCATAGTCTGGAGAGATCACATTGCCCACTTCAACCAGTTTTCCATTTTTAATAACAATGGTGCCATCATCTATTGCAATGGCTTTACTTTCACTGAGTAATCTCATTTCATTAAGACCATTGGAATAGGTCACATTGCTAAAGTCAAGAACAGAATCTCTGCCGCTTCTGAAAGTGACTTTTGCTACTTTTTCTAATCCATAATAATCGGAAGTGACCACATAGGTCTCCATATCAGATTGGGTTAAGTATTTCTCGGCATAGGCTAAGGAAATCTGCTTGTCATTGTTATAATAAACAATGTTGGCATCAGAAATGTCCAAGGATTTTGCCGCCGCATAACCCTGCCATCCTAATTGAGTAAGCTGGTAGCTGCCTAGCAAGGAAATCTTTCTTTGAACGCCGTCAATTTTACCCAATTGACCTTTGTAAATATTAGCGACGGTATTGCCATAGCCATCAATGATGATTTCTTTTACTGCTTCTGTTACTGTCCCTGGTTCAATGACTGCTTGATTAATCAACATTCGTATGACGTCGCCAGGTTGCAGGGCGCTGAGTCCTACGTTCTTATTCAATTTCAAGATAGGGGTTGTTGAACTGATCTCATGAACACCAATGGATAGGTCATCATAGGTAACAAGAGCCTGCGCGCCTTCTGCACCTTTATATGTGATCCCCTTAACCGTGCCATATTTAACGATATAATTTGTTTTTGCACTGATCATCGTTACGTAATCTGAATTAGCCCCATCAAGTCTTAAATGGACGATATCTCCCGGTTCAATCTCACTGATGTTGCTGTCTCGCTCATCAAAACGATAATCTGGAAACATTTCATCAATATAACCGCTCTCGTCTGTCTCATCGTAGTAATTTTGCTTTTCTACTTGAACAGTGGATTTTTTATAATACTTAGTTACTTCATTGCCCTGCCAGTCGATGAGGGTAATATAGGAGAAGTTGGCATTAATCGCTTTAACAATCCCACTGACTTCACCATACAAAGGCAAATCCCCATCGTAATCGATGTCTGTGACCACTGAATTTTGTAGGGTCAAAGTGATATGATGACTAACAGGTGCTTGGGTATTGGTATACGCATCAAGACCAATTTTAATGGTTTGATTCGTTACATCGTATAACCCGACTCTCATGGGATAAGTAAAAAGAACACCCGCTTCAGTTTTGATGGTGATTTGTCCTGTAGCTAGTCCTGTTAAGGGTTGTAAAATACCCGTTACCTGGACAGGGTCCTTTGAACCAGTGCTATTGATGTATAGCACTTCCTTGGTACCTGTGTTGACCAAATATTCAATGTAATCCCCTTCACGCAGGGCAATCATACCTTTTAGTACACCCTCTTGATAGACAGGAGCATCTTTAGTGGCGGTTTGTCCAATCGCATTTTTATTGTATTCAAAATTCAAACTATCCACTTTTCCATCGCTACCGCGAATTAAAAAGCTTCTGGTTGAGAGACTAGATAGGCCATTCATGACGTTGCTATCTAGTACCGCACCCACAATACCCCCTTTTCGCTCAAGGTTCATGGTATTATAAAGAATTTCATCGATATTTTTTATCATCTGAGCCAGCTCAGCCCGAGTCACACTCTTTTTAGGTTGGAAAGTCTTACCACTCCCAATCATAATTTGATTTCGAATAACGGCTTCGATGTAAGGTGTAAACTCTACACCCATATCCGTCCAATCTGTATAGTTAAAAATAGCCTGTTGGATATAAATTGGCGCAATTTGTCCTGGATTAATGGCTGTTATGGCGTCAACGATCCATTTTGCGATCTGCTCTCTTGTAACGGCATCCGTTCTCATAAAATTAACCGTTGGGTCGAGACTGGTTTGATCAGCAACTAACGCATCGTTATAATTGGCTGCTGTAATAAGTGCCATATCTCTTGCAACTTGTAAATACCCTTTGGACCACATGCTGCTGAGTGCATCATTGGTTGGATTTTGGGTTTCAATCAATTGTGCTGCTTGAATGGCACTTTCTTCCATACCTACAACTCTTAAAATAAGGGCTAAAGCTTCTTCCTTGGTTATGGCAGATTGTGG
>CAZJIO010000020.1:4048-17526 GCA_964546035.1 uncultured Eubacteriales bacterium
CCATCTTTATAACCTTTTACGATGTCTAGAGCACCTAAGCGAATAACCGGCTCTTCTGCCCAATGGGTCCCCATATCCCGAAATTTAAGGTTGGTCACTGCTGCAGCACCTATGGCTCTTGCCGTATAAACATTACTAACAGGTTCAGAAAGAATACCTAAATCTGTAACCCCATAACTAAAGAAAAAGCTCTGGAACAACATAATCGCTGTCATCACCACTGCTAAATTATTCTTTCTCATATAAAGCCTCCATTTATGCCATAAGTCCCCAAATACTTTTTTATTATACCATATTATTTCGGCAATAAGATGGATTTGTATTACAATTCCACCTTACAATTAGATGTTAGAAATAAGAATTTTTATACATATTGTATGTAAATATTTCCTTTTTCATACAAAAAGCGCAAGAACATGCTGTTTTTGCGCTAAAATTCTTATTGAACCCTTTCTTTTGCGATCAGTTCAAACCGAGATAGACCCTGTGACATTTTATCTAGTTCAAGAATATATTCAACGGTTAACCTTAATTCGGTGTCACATAACGCCAGTTGAATATCCTGAGTATGTGTTTTGATTTCAAAAATACCAAAGGGTGTTTCGTAAGGTGAAAAATGGCTAACGCCTTTTTCAAAGATCATATGGGTATTGGTTGCTCCAAAACGTGTAATCGTTACGCGTTCTGAATTCATCTTAATTGAGGTTTTAGTTTCTTGTTCAGTGTCTAGCTGTCTATCGATGTATTGGATATAATATTTATCTCCTTTATCATAAAAACTGCCTGTGGTCATCATTTCAATTTGCTCATCTTCTAAAAAATCGCCTTGTATACCTTTAATCGTTATCAATACTTCTTTCTTCATAGGAATTCACTCGCTATCTCTCTAATATTCTTCAATATTAATCTGTTGTACAGGTCCCAAGCTTTGCCCAAGAATTGTTTTTGCAAAAGCTTCAAATTTGTGTGCTCGATCACTTACATAAAAAGCATGTTGGGTATCTAATGCGCCACTCCTTAATCCCTTATCTTGAAGCAATTGAGACAGGACATGAGCGGTTTCATAAGCTGGATTAATGAGTGTTACTTTTTCGCCCATTAATTCACCAATGATCTTTTCTAGCAAGGGATAATGGGTGCAGCCAAGGACAAGGGTATCCACATTTTCCCCTTTCATAAGGGTTAAATAGCGCTTAGCAACTTCTACTGTTACAGGATCTTCCAACCAACCTTCTTCCACTAATGGCACAAAGAGAGGACAGGCTGTTGTAAATACGTCAATATTTTGATGCTCTAGGTGGATGAGCTGTTCATAGATATTACTTTCAATGGTTCCTTCCGTTCCAATAACACCAATCCTTTTATTAGCGGTTGTTCGCATTGCGGCACTAATGCCCGGTTCCACGACCCCAATGATAGGCAAATCGAATTGCTCTCTTACTGCTTCTAAGGCTCTAGAACTTGCCGTTCCGCAGGCAATAACGATGGCCTTTACATCTTGGGTTAGCAAGAAACGGATAATTTGTGTAGAGTATTTAATAATTGTTTGCTTCGATTTACTACCATAAGGTATTCTTGCTGTATCTCCAAAATATATTATTTTTTCATTTGAAAGTTGGTTCATGATTTCTTTAGCAACGGTTAATCCGCCAAATCCAGAATCAAAAACGCCAATCGGTCTGTTGTCCATATGTTCCTCCGAACCTTTTCACTTTAAATTAGATTCTCATCGCCTATATTTTATCTCTTCTGAAGGAAATATTCAACAAAAAAATAAGACCAGTTAATGGCCTTATTTTTCTACTGGAACATTTGCGCAAATAGGGTATCCTTTAGCAGTGTGTCTTGCCTTTCTTCTAACCATTCCACGAGCTTACTTTTAACCTTAAAGTTAACGGCTTGATCTTTACTCATCACAATAGCTGAGTACTCCTCATCTGTTAAGACTTTCCTTAAAGCAACTTTTGAATTTTCATCAATCACACCGTGGGTTGCATCTACAAAACATAAAGGTGGAAATAATATGCACCACCAATTTTTCCCTTCTGCTGCACCAATTCTAATAACCAACGCTTCATATTTTCCAGGTGGCAATACGACATCACCATATTCTTTGAGTGGAAAAGTTTGATCTTGCAGTGCAATTGTAACTGGGTTAGAAAATCCGTTCCTTTGAATAACCGCTTCTGCTAATGTTTTGATTTCTTCACTATTCGACAGAAGGATTTCCCGTGATTCATCAATGGATTTAGAATCTTTTAGAAGGACTTGCATGCTTTTAATGACTTCATCCTTCACCTTTATTTTAATAGCTTGATCCTCTGCCGAGTCACTGTTAGCAATGACATGGAAGCGAATTAAGCTCTCTGATACACCCGCCATAACATGTTCGTTATCTTTAGTATAAACATTATTCACATCATAAAATAAGGTCAATAGCCCAAAAATTATAGCAAAAAGGAATAATAAGTTTCTCTTTCTTACATTGCCCTTAGTTACAGTATAGTATTTCTCTTTCATTTTCAATTCCCCCGTTTCGATCTATGAATTCTTAACTTATGCTTAAAGTATTTCCCAAAACAGCTATTTTATACATCAATTATTTAGACATCCCTATTCTTCTAATATGTGGGTCAACCTCTACACTTATTTTGGCACTGCTAAAATAAGCATCCCAATCGTCTTTGATCTTTTCCCAAAGTTTACCGTTTTGGAGTTTGATTTTACTTGAAATGTTAAAAACATCAAAGCCCACTTCCGTTTGCATTAATCTGACCATTTCATTCATTTGCTCTTCCATTTCCTCTTTAATGCTTTCTTCAAGTTCTTTCACAATCTGATTCTTAAAAATATTTTTACCTTGCTCCAATATATATTCATCAATATCACCTTCTGTGGCAACTTTGATTTTTATCACTAAACCATTTTTGGTATCTGAAATTTTTATTTGGCGTGTGAATTGACTGATTTCATAGGATGTCTTAACCTGCTTGAAATCCACCTGTACAAAGGTATCTGCTCCATTGCCTTTGACCCAATTGAATGGCTTGAGCTGCTCAGAGCTAAGGCTATAATGCTTTTTATAATCCTTTAAAAGGATAATGCCATCCATTTGCACCTCTTGATCCTTATAAATAATTTTAGGAAGCTGTCCATTTCCACCTGTATCGTATAGCGTTGATATAAAAGTATTTAAACTGACTTTTTCACTGCTGATTACCTTGCCATTTGAGGGTTGAAATAGGGAATGGATATATCCACCTATAGGATCTGGCGAATTGGGCTTACTCTCTAATAAGGCCTCCCCTGTTTTATCTGTTGCAACAACAGTAATGCTCTTAGCATAATCTGGGCTTCTATCAAAATAATCTAGAGCACTTTTTAGCATTTCAGAATCTCCTAAAAAGGCATCTCCAAAAACAATCGCTTGATTGTGTTCAAAGGTCAACTTTTGGTTGCTAATCTTATTGAAATTCTTATTCGCTTCTAGAAGGGTTTTTCCAGTTGTTTTTTTTATGAAATTTATCTCACCTTCGCCCCCTTGACCTGTTACTACAGATAAATTCGGCACACTATAGGTGAGAGCGATATCCTCTGATTTTTTATCTAAGGCTATGGCAGCGATTAATCCACGGGCATCAATTTCCACCAGGTCCCAACAGCCGGTTAAGAACATAGTAATAAGTAATGCAATGAATACCCCATTATTCCGTTTTCTTTTCATTATTTACACCTAACTTTCTAATTTTCGCAACAACGAGGAGGAGGACAGGCACCGGTAACACAAAATAAAAACCCGTCATTCGAGTAAATCGCATCATAACTGCATAGGCATCAGGTACGTTATCAGGTCCTAATGCAATAAAATAAGCAAAAGGTAAGACGAGTAAATTAATCCATTTGTTTTCTTTTGTTTTAAATAATTGGGACACCAATACACTGGCATAAAATAAATAAGCAGAAATCAAGATGACCATTGCCAATATCCAAAAGCTCATCATTAAGGCATCTTGTCTTTCAATAAATGCACCAGGTAGTTCAATGACCTGCATAATGGTCATAACTGGCCAAATCAATCTTTCAGTGTTTTTAGGTCCAAATATGCCCACTGTTACGAAATTGATTACCAAACCAATGAACATAAAGAAAACAACTGCTTGTAGTGTGGCTTTTGTAACACCTTTATTGGATCTCATAAAGGCCATGGTGATGAGTAAAAACTCTAATCCCACTGTGGTAATGGAAATATAATAGCTCCCCATCAGAAAGTCTTTAGAAGTCAATGCAAAGATAGGTGCCATATTTTCCAACTTGACATCTTTTATGGCAAAAAATAAAACCATAAGTATAGGCACTAAAATCAAAAAAATAAGGACTTCACCCATTCTTCCTCTACATTCATAACCTTTTCTCGTGAAATACACCAAGGTAAACATAAAAATGATGATGATGTATTCAATAGGTGTATTATTCAGCAAGGTTTGTTTCACCAACTCACCAAAAACCCTGAGTTCTAGGCCTAAAAAAACGACCAGTTTAATGATAAAAACCACCACAATCAAATAGCCTATGGGTTTTGTAAGTATTTCTGCAGAATAATCAACAATGGTTTTTCCTGGAAACATTTTACCAAGGGTTGTAATCAAATAAGCATATAAAATCATTAATACTGTGCCACCAATAATAAGCATCCATCCATCTTGCCCTGCAAACTCTGCCGCGGTTCTTGGCAGTGTTAAACTCACGCTACTAAACATGGTCAATATCAATATCACTTGCATTTGCCTTATAGAAATTTTATCGTTACCTGAGAACATGATTTCTCCTTAAAATCTATTTTTTCCTAAACTTAAGTCTTAGTCTAGATTGCTTAGGTGTAAAAATAGGTCTATCTTTTGATAACATAATTGGAAGCCTAAAGAAGGTATCCTTTGTATCTTTATAGTCATTGATTTCCCCAGACACAAAAGGCGTTAAATAAGGGAAGTTAAAGCTTTTCAAGTCAACGAGATGGGTGATCAGGACAACAATACCCAACCAAAAACCAAACAAACCCAATAGCGCACAAAGTAAAATAATAAAATATTTGATGACTCTATAGGAGTTGATTAAAGAATGGCTCGGAATAGAAAAAGAGGCTATTGCTGTTATGGACACCACCATAACGATAATTGGACTAACAATATTTGCAGAAACCGCTGCTTGTCCAATGATTAAACCACCTACAATACTAATGGTACTGCCAATAGATCCCGGGAAGCGAATACCGGCTTCTCTCAAGAGTTCAAAAAGCAGTTCCATAACGAGCACCTCAATTACAGTAGGAAAGGGAACCCCTAAGCGCGCGCCTGCAATGGAATAGACAAGCCCCGAGGGAATCATTGCCGGATGAAAACAGGTTAGGGCAATATATAACCCCGGCAAAGATACCGCTATAAGCCCTCCTAAATACCTTAATACGCGAATAAAACTAGAGAATATCCAGTTTTGATAGTAATCTTCATTGGCCTGATAAAAGCTAAAAAAGGTTGTAGGCACTAATAAGACAAAAGGGGTGTTATCCACCACAATAGCTACCCGACCTTCAAGTAGTGCTGACGCCACCTTATCCGGTCTCTGAGTGACCTGCATTTTTGGAAAAGGTGATTTCCATTCTCTTTCCATAAGCTCCTCTAACATGCCACTCTCTAAGATGCCATCAATGGTAAAGCTATGCAACTTTAGATCAATTTCCTTGAGTAGCTCTTTTCTTGTCAGATCTTCCATGTAAACAATGGCAATGTCCGTACGGGTTCTTGTGCCAATTTGTTCTTGTTTGACCTTAAGTTGGGTGTCTCTAATTCTTCTTCTAATGAGCACCGTATTGAACCTTAAGGACTCACTAAAACCTTCTTTTGAGCCTCTAACCACCCCTTCTGTATCGGGTTCTTGGATGCCTCTATTTGGCCACCCCCTCGTTGCTATGAGTAGCGCTTTTGGAAATCCATCTATCAGCAGAATGGTATCCCCAGACATGACGCCGTGACAGATCTCATCGAAGGTTGCAATTTCTTTAATATCTGCCGTTGCTACTACATGGCTTTTAATGAGCTCAAATAAGTTGGACTTCTCGGAAATAGTTGGGGGTACGACTCTAATTTCTTCAGTAATTCTCTCCAGGACAGATTCTTCAATCACTCTTCTGTCCACCATCACATCAATATAACTGATGTATCCCCATACCTTATCCTTTTCACCGATTTGAAATTTCTTCTTAACCACATCGTGGCAATTGTTAAAGAGACCCTCAAATATTTTTATATTAGCCTCTAATTTTTCATCAATTTCTATTTCTATTTTATTGGTTACTGGGTTGTGAAGGTCATTAAAGCTTTTCATCCTGACCTCCTAAAAAATGATTTTTCCGAAAATATAGATGCCTACGCCTATGATCAAATAGCATATTCCAGCCCCCTTTGCCATTTTATAATCCTTTGTATCGCCTTTTTTCTTAAGCCTCTTACCGTCATGAAATATGAGGATTAAACCTATGATCACCATCATCAACATAAACTGTACCGAAGCTATACTTTGCATTTGACTCAGAAAATTTGCCAAAAAAAATACCCCCTTTTAAGTAGAGTATTTGTAAGTACTGGATGAATTATACAAGAAAAAGAGAAAGTGGTTTTAGTCCAGCATTTCAATGACTGCTTTTTCTTGATTGACGATATGTCTAACGGCTATTTCTTCTGCCCGCTGTTTGTTGCCGTTTCTGATGCTTTCAACGATTTCTTCGTGCTCTTTAACTAAGCCTGTGTAATCGGTCATTTCGCTGATGTATTTGACCCTGAATCTGTAAATTTGTTCTCGTAAGTTATTGACAATATGGATGAGTTTAATATTTTCTGTGGCAGCAAAGATTGCGTCATGAAATTCAACGTCTTTTATAATCAATAAATCGACTTCTTTGTCCATGGCCGCTTTTTCGAACTCTTCCTTAACTTGGGTTAGTTTTTGCATCCCTTTGGCGTCCATTTTCTCACAAGCAAGTCGAACGGCTAAAGCTTCTAAAGTCGCTCTAACTTCAAGGACATCTCTGATATCTTTCTCAGTAATTTGGGCAACTTCAGCACCTTTTCTTGGCACCATAAGCACTAGACCTTCTAGTTCAAGCTTTCTGATGGCTTCACGTATGGGCGTTCTGCTTACGCCCATTCTTTCAGCCAACTGTTTTTCCATTAAGCGTTCTCCAGGGATTAATTCACCCTTTAAAATGGCTTCTCTAAGCGTATTGAAAACAACATCTCTTAGGGGTAAGTACTCATTCAAATTGACTTTCAGTTTGTTATCCATCATTAAGCCCTCCTTCTATTATATATGGTTGTTGTGTAAGCAAATTTAACAATCTCTTTATTCTTTAATTCTGTCGAAGCATGAAGCGCCTGCTCTTTTTCTTCAAATAAACCAAAAACAGCTGAGCCACTGCCGCTCATGATTGCCCCTAGGGCACCGAAATCCATTAATTTGTCTTTTACAAATTGTATGTAGGGATGTTCTTTTATAGTAACCGCTTCTAGAACGTTGCATAGATTGCCTGCTATGGTTTTTAAGTCACCTGATGAAATGGCTTCAATCAGCAGTGGGTTATTGGGTCTTGCTTTTACTTCTTCGAGCTTGAGATTTCCAAACACATTGGCAGTTGAAACGCTCATATTCGGCTTGGCAATGACGACATAACACTCAGGAAAGGGGTCCAAAAGAATCATTTCATCTCCTATACCTTCTGCTAGGACCGTACCTTCTATTAAACAATAGGGGATATCCGCTCCAAAGCGCTTACCTATTTGAATCATTTCATCTAGGGAGAGGTTTAATCTAAATAATAAATTAATGCCCTTTATTGCCGCAGCTGCGTCCGCGCTTCCACCTGCAAGACCTGCTGCAATGGGAATGACTTTAAATAAGTCTGCAAAAATACCCTCTTTTATATGATAGGTTTCTTTCATATATTGAATGACTTTATAGACAAGATTCCGTTCATCCACGGGTAAAAAAGATAAATTAGTTTTTAAGACGATGCCTTCTCTATGTGTTTTTTTCAAGTTGACTTTATCGAACAAATTGACAGTTTGCATGATCATGGATAAATCATGATAGCCATCTTCTCTTTTCCGGATAACATCCAAAGAAATATTAATTTTTGCTCTTGCCTTTAACCTAATCTCTCTCATATGAACCTCTTAGTCTATTGTACTTTGTATACTTTATATTATATACACTATCCATACGTTTTTCAAGTAATTTAAAAAGAGAAGGGACGCATCCCTTCTCTTTTACTCTAGAACAACAATTCTTTGACAATGATGAGTTTATCACCCTTACCAACCCGATCTTCTTCTAAACTGTTATTCTTCTTCAAGCTCTTAACGGTGGTTCTATACTTTTTAGCAATATCCCAGAGGGTTTCTTTTTCTTTAACGATATAGCCGACAATGCCGGGAATCTTTTGAAAAGCTTTCATATCCAGAGGTTTTTCATCAATAGATGTGATGATATCCACTGAGCTTTCTTCAAAAACAAGCGCATTCATTTGAATGGTACATTTCAATTCAATTTCTTTTTCACCAATCATGGTGCAGCCAATATAGTGAATATTTGGGGTAATACTCATAACGCTTTGTGGATGGATGCCTTTAAGGTCGATGTGATGCTCAAAAGGAATAGGGGTCTCAAAGACGTTAATGGGCATACGATCATCCGCTGCAACAAACATCACTTTGCAATACAACACCCCTTCTACATTGACACGATCTTCTAATATTTCAAGACTCTCAATGCCACAAGTGCCGCTGGTGTAGTAAATCTGAAGAATTTCATTAAGGACATTATCCATAAAAATGGATTCTTTAATATTTGTTTGACTTTGATTTTTGCAGAGCAGTTTTTGGAAAGGCACGGCTTCTCTTTTAACCACTAAATCTTTTTCTAAACAATAGACATCTGAGAGCACATTGGTTTGTGCCTCATCGTAGATTTTAATATCCACTTTGGTATCCACTTCCACTGCCAAAACCCGTTCTTCACCATCCACATCTGGTCTTATGGACATCTTTTCATCTGCGATCTTGAATTGAATGTCATGAATCATATTCTCTTTGCTGGTAGGACTATCTAATAAGCCGTTAAAGGTAATGTCATTTTCAATAAATTCAATATGACTCTCAGCACTGTCAGACATATAGAGTGTAGCGATGTGCAAAGTACCCTTAATATTCACCTTACCCTCTACCAACTTGATTTCTTTGTTCTGAATGGTGGTGTCGTGCCAAAGAATTTCCATAATATTTGGCTTACCTGCAGGTATAACCACTTCATCCTTAATTTTATAGGAATCCTTTTTGGACTCTTTAAGCTGGCATACAACGACCGGACTCACTTTTTTCTCAACATCACTTCCCGCTTCCACATCAGAAGTCAGGTAAACTTCTTTCTTTTCATGAATGTCGATTTTAAACTGAACAATTGCCTTGAGATTGAGCTTTCTTGAGTTCAGCATATTCACCTGAATATCTTCTATATTACTCATCACCCTAATAATATCTTTCCCACTCAGCCCATCCGTATTAACAAACTCTTCAAAAGGTACCACAAGATCCATGCTATGTATTGGTTTCTTATCATTGAGCGGTATAAAAAGCACATTGGCCTTAAGCTCACCCGAAACACAAACCTTATCCTGAAGGATCTCTTCCTTTAAAATGAAAACCTGGGCATTTGTCTGTAATATTTTATCGATATCAGGCTTGATATCTGGCACATTAACATCTTCATCGAAGGTCTTTTGTAAATTATGATTGCCTTTGGGTTTCAATAAATCCATCTTCTGTTCTCTTAAATTGAGCGACATAAACTTCCTCCTATTTAAACTATTTTCTCTTACAGTATATTAAATAGGCTCAGGTGTTTATGACATAAAAAAACCAAGAATCTTATTCTTGGCTCAATAGTTCTACTCTGGAAACAAACAAAGTTCTACATTATTGGTAATAATATCTGTATAGCTATATGAAACAGTTCTAAAAGTATCTTGGAACTCATTTTGTACTTTCACAATAAAAATACTGGGATAAGTACTCTGTAAGACGCCTTCTTTAACAACAACACGCTTACGGCCTTTATTAGCTTTGATTAAAACCTTACTGCCGATGAACTTGTCTACTTGCTCTCTAACTTGTAAAATTTCTTCTTTTGCTATCATTTTGCCACCTCATCTTTACCAACTATTCCTATTATAACACTTTTACCCAAGAAAGTCAATAAAATTTATGATTATATCAAAAATTTAGTGGCTTGTCAATAGGATTTTTTAAACATCAATTTGCCTCTGATATTTTTATGAAATATACAACCTATGGCACGACTATCCTTACTTATTTCACGATGATCGCCTAGCAAAAAGTATGCATCGGCTGGAACATAAATATCGATATTGCCATCCGTTACACTCGATGTATAGGGTTCTACCAAAGCCTTTGCGTTCACAGAAATCACACCCTCTTTAATAACAATATGATCGCCTGCCACACCAATAACACGTTTTACAATTTTTTTCCGGTCCCCTTTTTCTTCAATATAAGCAACCACTAAGTCTCCAGCTTCAACCGCATGCCACTGGGTCCATAATTTAGAAACGAAAACAAAGTCGCCATCTGATAAAGTGGGTTCCATAGATCGTCCTTCTACCTGCATTGGCCAAATCACCCAAAAAAGTATTGCGACGATAATCATAGCGATACCAAATGGGCCAATCCATTCCTTAAGTAGTCTATCCATTTTCTTCATTTTTATCCCTCTTTTCTATTGAAAAGAAAAAAAGCAAAAAACACATAATCTATTTTTTGCTTTTCATCTATGATTGATTCATCTAAAACAAATTGCTAATTTTAAGTCCGCTGTTTTAACGACGACATAAGGGTATGTAATAACTGGTGTTACGACATCACTTTCTGCGGGGCCAAGAAGCTTAGTCCTAATAACGATATAGGTATCTGTTTCAAATAAATCCGTTACCTGTATGCTGTAGCCACCTGTAGGTTGCTCCCCATAGCCTATGGCAACATATATGGATTCGCCATCGGTATAACTGAATTTAAATGGCTCTGTTTTAACAGATTCTATTTTAGCAGCTACAACATCTGGTAAACCTTCGTCATTCACTACTGTATATTCTAAATCTCTTATCTTGTCATCGTCTTCCTTCTTCATTGCTTTACAGGAGGTTATTCCCAGGAGGATCATCAGTAATAGGGCAAGGCAAATGAATTTAAATTTCATTCTTCACCTTTCGTTTTAGTCTTTTACCTATTTTTATGAAAGGTCTTCCATAAATAGAACGGGTAAATGCCTTAGACCATTTGATTAATAATCGCCATCATGGCCTTGGAGAAGCTAGCCACTTTGTCATCAGCCTCTTGCATAGAAGCACCTTTTACGCCGAAGTATAACTTCACTTTTGGTTCTGTGCCTGATGGACGGATACAGAGCCAAGATTCATCTTCAAGGGTAAAATACAACACATTAGAAGTTGGGAGCCCTGTAGGTTTTACTGTGTTCAGGCTAAAATCTTTGACCGTACCCACTTCATAATCTCTGAGCTCCATGACCTTAACGCCGTTTACTTCTGCAGGTGGGGCTTGTCTTAAGGTATTAAGAATACTTTGAATCTTAGCGATACCTTCCATGCCCTTTAAAGTAAGGGATTCTAAGGACTCTTTATAATAGCCATATTTTTCATAAAGGGTTACTAAGGCCTCATAAAGACTTAATCCTTTAGATTTATAATAAGCAGCCAATTCACAAACGCCCATGGTAGCAACAACTGCATCCTTATCTCTTGCATGTGTGCCGATTAAGCAACCATAGCTTTCTTCAAATCCAAATAAATACTCAAACTCACCGGATTCTTCAAATTCTTTAATTTTTTCACCAATATATTTAAAGCCAGTTAAGACTTCAAAAAGTTTAATGTCATATTCTGCACAAATAGGAATCGCCATCTTCGTAGAAACAATGGTTTCAATAACAGCACCGTTTTTAGGAAGTGTTCCTTTTTCTTTTTTACGGCTCAAAATATAGTCCATGAGTAAGATACCAATCATATTGCCATTAAGAGCCCTATATGCGCCACTTTTATCTTTAGCAAGGACACCTAAACGGTCAGCATCTGGGTCTGTAGCCAAAATAACATCGGCATTTTCTTTTTTCCCCAGTTCAATAGCCAATTCAAAGGCCTTAATATCTTCTGGATTGGGATAACTAACTGTAGGAAAGTTGCCATCTGGCAATTCTTGTTCTGGCACTACCAACACTTTAGTAAAGCCAATTTCCTCTAATATTTTTCTTACTGGAATATTACCGGTTCCATGTAAAGGTGTGTAAACGATTGTAAAGTCATCTGCTTCTTGTTGAATCACCTTTGGATCTATGACTAATTTCTTTAACTCAGCCATATACGCATCATCCAGTTCAGCACCTACTGTAACATATAAGCCCTCTACAATGGCAGCCTCTTTGCTCATGGTTTTAACATCTTTAAATTCTGCAACCTTAGAAACCTCTTGAATGATCCTCATCCTTTGGAGAAGTAATTTGACCACCATCGCTCCAATACGCTTTGTATCCGTTGTATTCTGGTGGATTATGACTAGCAGTCACCACAATACCTGCGATACATCCTAATTTTCTAACGGCAAAGGAAAGTTCTGGTGTAGGTCTTAAACTCTCAAACACATAAGCCTTAATATGGTTAGCAGCAAGAACCAATGCCGCTTCATCTGCAAATTCTGGGGACATTCTTCTTGAGTCATAAGCAATCACAACACCTTTTGCGCCAGCATCACTTCCACTATTAAGAATATAGTTTGCTAAGCCTTGAGTTGCTTTTCTAACGGTGTAAACATTCATACGATTGGTGCCAGCACCGAGAACGCCTCTTAAACCACCTGTACCAAATTCTAAATCCCTATAGAATCTATCTTGGATTTCTTTATCATTTCCTCTGATCGCTTCTAATTCATTTCTTGTAGCCTGGTCAAAATAGACATCCCCAATCCACGCTTCATAACTTTTAATATAGCTCATTTGTTTTCTCCAATCATTTGAAATTTGTTTATAGGTTATTCATAAATATTAAGGTGTCGCCGTTGTTGTCTCTGTTGTGACTTCAGTTGTTGTCTCAGTTGTTCCTTCTGGCATTTGAATCAAATCTGGGAAGGTAAAATAGGAGTCCTCACCTTGCTCATCAATTTGAATAGGATGCATTTTTGAATAAAAGCCTTCTTTTGTCAAGGTAATGTTATGAAGTCCTATACTGATAGGTGCTTCAATAGGCACGATACCAATATAATTGCCATCAATATATAAGGATGCGCCAATCGGATTATCTACATGAATAAAAGTAGGTTGTTCGTCCATATTGATCTTAACCACCATCACCG
>CAZJIO010000020.1:17536-30298 GCA_964546035.1 uncultured Eubacteriales bacterium
TAACAACTAAAGTACTGTTCCATGGAACGTAATTTTCTTTTTCAATTCTGACACTATAAGAACCAAAGTCCAAGGTAATCGGCTGAGAGAAATCTGTCAGCTCATCATCAATATACAATTTAACATCTGTTGGTAATATACTAAAGCTGACGATACCTGCTTCAGCAAGCGCTGCACCCACATCTATTTCTACTTCTTTATTCTCTTCTACCATAACTTGAGAAATAAAGGAGGACATGCCTTCTTTAGCCACAATCACATTATGCACGCCAATTGGAACAGTGACTTTCGTTTCTGCCGTTACATCATAAGTTACCTTACCAATGTCAATGGTTCCGCCAATGAATTTTTCATGATTAAGTAAGGTGATAAACCCATGGGTTTTTTCCAAGGAAATAGACCATATTGTATCTTTATATCCCTTAACCGTCACAGAGTCCACCGGATCTAATTGTGAAAGGTCAAAAGGCTCTCCGTTAAAAATGGTGACCAAATCTTGGGTATATTTGTAAACATCGTTAAAGATTTGAATGGTTTTATTTTCTCCATCAACAATTAACTTCTGAATATTTTTTCTTTCCCAAATAAGCGCAGTAATATATACGCTTTCTGGTCGCATGGAATTTTGATCGTATTTGGTTTGAATCATATCACCCACTTTAAGTTGGGCAAATGAAAGCAATGTACCATACTCGTCCTTAATATCCACCGCTCCATCAATTTTCAAGGTTAGATAATTGCCATTTTCTATATCCACAATATCAAGCTCTTTCCTTGCCCCATCTATTGCTTTAATAACCCCAAGTGCTTTCACATAGTCCTTAACTTCATCCTCTGCAGCATTGGTGGTTTCTTCTCCTGGTTCTATAATGGATGTGTTTTGACCCTTATCTCTCATGGCAAAATAAATGATACCAATGATGATTAGAACACAGACGAGACCTAATCCCCCAACAATAGACATTTTAGTGACAATGTCCATACTTTTCTTATTTGTCATAAATGTATTTCACCTCTTATTATGAATTTTTATCATTTTCCCAGTTCAAGGTACAGCTGATCTGCTCTTTTATCATTGCTCAGTAGCACCTGGGTCATTTCTAATTTCGGTACGTGCCTTACATTATAGTCAGTAAGTCGTTCTTTTGCAAGTTCTTCTAAGTAGTCTGGTATCTCAAGCAGCAGTTCTAAAGACGCTTTTAGTGTAATGTAATCGCCATCTCGCAAGGCTGCTTGACTACATTCTAACCGAATACTACTGTATATTTCAACATGTTTTATATTCAGAGGGTTAATTTCTATGGTTCTTTGAGCCATCACTTTCGCTTTTTCGTAAACTTCCATCCCATAATAGTAGTCCCTTAAGTAGGCAAATGCTTCTACACAATACACATTCCTCTTAATCATTGTCTCTGCCAAACGAGCCCCTTCTTCATCCTGCTCTTTCATTTTCTTGATCATTTTAACTTGTGCTTCAGAATAAATGGGGTATAACGCTATGGCTTTTTCGTAGTCATCGTCAAATGCTAAGACTGTAGGAAAAATCATATAACCGTAAATGCCTATAAGACTCAGTAAAATACCGAACTGAAGTCCTTTCAATTTTTTAAAGTAAAGGATTTTTTCGCTGTTTACACCGATAACAATCAGCATAAGAATGAGCACATACGGAAATTCGAAATCAAAGTCGATCAATCCGTGAAGGCAAATGGTCATAAAGACCAACTTTAATAATAAATCCATTTTATTAGAAAAGAGTTGAACCAGTAGAAATAGGCAGCACATCAAGGCGCCAAGGATCCCGATATCTAAAGCATATTGCAACAGGTTACTATGGACAAATTTGACCTGGTAAGTTGAGCTGGTTTGATAAGCTCTTTCCATATAGGCATATCCCATATAGCCTGTACCAAATGGGAATTTACCAATCATTTTGAGTGCATCCTTATAATAGACAATTCTTGTTACCCATTCACTGGTTTCCATGGACGTGTCAGCAAGTCTTGTACTGATGCTTTCTAAGCGAAGTACCTTAATAAAAGTAAATGCAATAAGCCCGCCAGATAAAAGCCCTGCAAAATGATGCATGAAGTGCTTTCTTTCCATAAGGATACCCACAATAATCACCATTAGACCCATCAAAATAATACTTCTGCTAAAAGTTAAAATCATAGCAAAGACTAAAATGGCTATGCTCCAAACTTCAAAGAAGCTTTTATCTTGCCGACGAATCACCAATAGTATGCCGACTAAGCAAAACAGTCCATAGGTATTTGCATACTGAAAGACACCACCTAATCGGCCGTTTTGAATCAAAAGCTCTCCAAGCTGAGGGTTAAGGAAAGCAAATATACCTATAACGGCTGCTACAAGTGCGCTGTATATGACCGCCGATAAAAGCTTTTCCTTAAAATCCTCAGTGTAAAGTTGTGTATAAAGCATATATAACGCTAAATAAAGCATGACCTTCAAAGCACCCATTAAAGCCATGCCTCGGTCGATGGCGTAAAAGCAGGTCACCCCATAAAGCACAAAAAGTCCTGTCAAAAAAAGAGTTGTAAGGCTCCGTTCCATGTAAATACCCTTTTGCATATGGACTAAAATGGCTAAAAAAATCAACACCAAGCACATTACAATAAATATTTCATGATAAAAATAAAGCCCTTGAAAAAAGGGCATCAGAAATAGGCCTATTATAAATATTTTTCTCCCTAAGTTCATACCATCCACCTGCTGTTTTGACTTTATTATACCATTAAATGTTCTTAGGATGAAATAATGTATTGATGCAATTCCTCCATAAACAACATTTTTCTCTCTTCCTGAGCCACTAACTTCTTTAATTTTACCAAAGTTTGCTTAGGCTTCCAGGCTTTATTTAGATTAAAATAATAATTGCTGATCTTCCAAAACTTTTCAGGATACATGAGTAAATAAACCATCATCTGCAGTTCTAGTTTTGATAAGGGGAATATTTTAACGTATTCCTCTACAGCTTCTAGACCAAACTTGATATCCCAATCATTTTTTTCAAGGGTTTTTCGGAGCATACTGTACAAGTCCATAATAGGCAGATGATAACTGGCATATTCAAAGTTATTGATATGTAATTGATTTTTCCCATCAAAAATCAGATTGTGATGGTTGTATTGTCCATGAATAACCACCTTTTTTCCTTCATACTTTTTGAGGGCACACCCGTAGATGCTATCGATTAAGCATATGGCTTTATTGGCTTGCGCATAATAAAGGTCAAAATATTCTAAATAAAGCAGTTCAAATTCAGACCAACTGCCCATTCTTTTAATGCTGTTTCTTATTCTGATCAACTCTTTGTTATGCCTAAGGAGAACATCTGATAGGGTATCCGTCTTATCATATGGATCATATAGATTTCTTTTGGGAAGTTTCAAGCTGCCTAAATGCATCTTTGCTAAATGTCTGACCGCATTTAAGACCTCATTTTTATCATTAAAGAAAATCTCTCTACCTTCTGTCCAATCTTTTATAACGTATTTTTTATGATCATCCTTGGCATATAATTCCCCATCCTTTGTACGCAACATCGTATCCACGTAAAAACCTTGGGTCTTAAGCACTTCTTGAAGTTCATGTAAAAAAAGTAGTTTCTCATCATGGAGTTGAACTTCTTTTAGCAGCTTAAGTCCTAAATCAGTATCCATAAGAATAGCCCCTCTACCCTTATAAAAATTACGTACTTGTATGTTATACTGATTTGCAATATTTTCGTATTGTTCAAACAAGATATTCCCTCCTATTCTCAAGATCAAAGTGCTCACCTTTGCAACAAATAATCATTGCTACTTAAATGTATATGAGCAAACTTTGAATTTATGAAAATAGGACCTGTTATTTAGCGGGATAAAAAGAGGTCTTTAGCCTTTTCTAAAAGCCACTGGGGATCGTTGTGTTCAGGCTCTTCAATCACCTGTTCTAAAAGTGCTTCAAGTATTTCACCGATGGTCTTTCCTTGCAGGACGCCAATTGCTTTAAGGTCACTGCCATTAATAGCTAAATCTCTTAAGGTTGTGCATTGTCCTTGAGCGATTAACGTCTCATAGCACTTGACAATGCGCTCAAGTTTCTGTAAATAAAGGACACCAAACTCTGGATTTTGAGCTTTCACATCTGCTTCTTGCACTTGGGTGTAGTTTAAGAACAACTCCTCACCAATGAGCCTTAGGGCTTTTCGGACACTTTTCATGTTGTCCTCTATGCGATGATCATGAAATTCAATAAGCAGCAAAATGTCCTTAGTAGTTTTATTATCAAATTTCAAACGCGAGAGGACGTCCTTGGCTATTTGGACACTTTTTTGAGGGTGTCCATAAAAATGACCTACCCCAAGCTCGTCAATTGTCTTGCAATACCCTTTGCCAATGTCATGTAAAAATACCGCCCATCTTAAAGCTTCTCTTGCTTCAACTTGTTTAACAGCTTCATATATATGATGATCTACCGTATAAATATGATGCTTATTCTGTTGTTCTAAGCCTACATTGACCATAAACTCTGGTATGACATAAGCCATTAAGCCTAAAGAAACCATTTTTTCAATATCATTAGGATTCTGGGACAGTAAAATCTTAGTCATCTCCATATGAATACGTTCACCACTGATATACTGTATCAAATGAGCATTCTTCCTAATCGCGGCTTCTGTTTCAGGATGAATCTCAAACCCCAATTGAGCAGCAAAGCGGATAGCTCTCAACATCCTTAAGGCATCCTCTACAAACCGTTCATTGGGATCTCCCACACAGGCAATCATCTGATCTTCCAAGGCTTCTATCCCGGAAAATACATCGATGACGCCCTCTTCTTCATTATAAGCCATGGCATTCATGGTAAAATCTCTACGACGCAGGTCCTCAATTAAATCTCCTGTAAAAGAGACAGACAGTGGACTCCTGTGATTTTCATAGAGGCCATCAATGCGATAAGTGGTTACCTCATAGGGTAAGCGGTCCATTAGCACGGTTACAGTTCCATGCTTAAGACCTGTATCAATCGTCTTACGAAACAACTGCTTTACCTGTTCAGGTAAGGCTGACGTCGTAATGTCCCAATCCTGAGGTGCTCTTCCTAATATACTATCTCTTACACAGCCACCAACAGCATAGGCATCGTAACCCTTTTCATTTAATTTTTGAATAATCTCGCTCACCTGTTTTGGCATGTTAATTTTGATCATTTTATTGTTCTCTCTTAGGTACATAGGTCTTGATCAGCTCAGCTGTGCCACTGATTTCGTATTTACTGATACATGCCGGAATCATGAAGGAGTCCCCTGAAACAATTCGAACCACATTGTCTTCACAACTAACGGTTACTTCTCCCTCAACACACATAAAAAGTTCAAATTGATCCACTGCTTTTGAAAATTTTGCATCTGAACTCACAACTAGCTTTTCCAAAGTAAAATATTTATTTTCTATATATGTGATCAATTCATAGCCTTCATAGGACTTTTTAAGACCCTCTACAAGAGCAGTGGCATGCTTTCCTTCAAAGTCGATAACCGCTAGTGATTTATCTACATGCATTTCTCTTGCCACACCATCTAGACCTACTCTGCCCCAATCATAAACTCTATAAGTGGTATCTGAATTTTGTTGCACCTCTGCCAATAAAATACCTGTTCCGATGGCATGGATAAGTCCAGCGGGTATGTTGATTACATCGCCTTTTTGAACCGCCACTTCATTGAGCACGTCTTCCAAACTATTAGACCCAATGGCATCCATAAATATTTGCTTTGTAACACCTTCTTTTAAGCCCACAATTAACTTGGCTCCGGGCTCTGCCTCTACAATATACCAGGCCTCTGTTTTGCCCAATTCTCCATTTTCGTGAATAAAGGCATATTCGTCTTCTGGGTGAACCTGAACAGAAAGCTGATCCTTAGCGTCGATAAACTTCAACAACAGTGGAAATTTCTCATCCTTGCTTTTAACATCTCCCATCATTGCTTCTGGGTGAGCATCAATGGCATCTCTCAGACGCATGCCCTGAAGGGGTCCATTTTTAATCAAAGCATGTCCATTGTCATGGCAGGCAACTTCCCAGCTTTCTCCGGTGTGTAAAAATGGCACTTCTTTATGAAAGGTGGTTTGAAGTTTTTGTCCGCCCCAAACCCTCTCTTGATAATTCGGTTCAAAAAGTAATATATACATCTATTTTATACCCTCCTTATAAGTCAAATTGTGAACTCATTATAACAATTTTATGCATGAGGCACAAGTATGCATAAAAAAAACCACTTGCACCTTTTTATAGGACAAGCGGTTCAGGTTTTTATGCATTAAACATCACTTTTTCATCGTTAAAGGTTTTCGTAATCAGAATGATCAGTAGTGCCGTCACCACAAAAGCGACACCCGTTGATACAATAAACTGTTGAAAAGTCAGTTCAAATGAAAACATTTTCTTGATAGCCAAAACATTGCCATAAACAGGAATTGCAAATTTATAAAGGGCAATATCCTTAGCGTTAGAAAACATGGTGCTAAAAGCAGCTACCATAATGATCATATAAACCGGTGCAACGTAGGTACCTGCTTCCTTGACAGATCGAGCTCTTACGGAAATGAGGCAGATGATACCCACATAGATGCCAACAAGTGCAATCATAATCAAGAACAGCTCAGCATATTGTACCCCACTAAATGCCAGCTTCATTTCACCCATTTCACCTTCTGAGACTGTATTCATCATGTTCGGCAGAGAGGCAATGATTGCTGCAAAGGAAAAGGCTGAACTGATAATGGCTACAATACCTAGTCCAATCACTTTGCCAAGAGCAATGGTTTCTCTTGGAACCGGTGTAAGGAGCAATGTCGCCATGGTCCCTCTTTCTTTCTCACCTGCAATGGTATCCATACCGATTCCCATTGCGCCAGCAAATAGAATAATAGCCAATAGCATAGGGACAATCATACCCAAGGAGGAGGCAGATGCTTTTTTCTCATCCACGATTATCGAATCTTCTCCATTGGTACTGTCAATATCAAAGCCCTTGACATAATTGATATTGCCATATCTTTCTGTCAGTATTGCTTGCCGATAACCTTCTAGTAAATTGTAAGCAAAGTTGTTTCTAGCTTCTGCTGAATATTCCTCTGCTGGGTTGTAATAGGTCTTAATTTCTGGGGTAGTATCAGAACCTTCATAATCGAGTACAGTGCTATCAAAGTCATTGCCAAAGAGAATGAGTAAATCCAGTTCCCCAGTTCTTATGGCTTCTTCTTGACCTGCTCTATCATAATCTCCAAAGGTTAACTTCATATTAAATTGATCTTCTACCGCCTCATAATAACTCATAAAACTTTCAGGTGCATTGCCAACAAGGACGGAACTCTCATGCTCCTTAATATCTGAAACCATATCTCCAACCATATTTCCCATAAGTGTATAAATGAAGTAAATACTGATTGCAGGAATGATAAAGGTTGATATAACAAGTCTTCGATCTGTAAAAACTCTCTTAAGTTCTTTTTTTATAATTTCATATAACATGTTAGGCTTCCTCCCCTACATTCACTTTATACAGTTCAAAAAAGGCATCTTCTAAATCCTTTGTACCTGTCAATGCTAAAACTTCAGCTATGGTGCCATCCGCAACTTTCTTACCGCTGATGATAATGGCAACACGATCACATAATTTCTCTGCAACAGTCATAATATGAGTAGACACGATAACAAGTTTGCCCTGTTCCTTAAGCTCTAATAAATAATTCGTTACAGCTCTTGCTGTGATAATATCCAAACCATTCGTAGGTTCATCAAAGATAATAACTTCTGGATTATGAATAACACTCACAGCGATGGATAACTTTTGAGTCATCCCTGTTGAGAGTTCAGAAATTTTCTTGTCTTTAAAATCCAGGATGCCAAAATACTCAAATAATTCCTTTGTTCTTCTCTTAATATCCTCCATTTCCATGCTATGCAACTTGCCAAAGAACTCCATGGTATACGTCGGGGTAAAATGAGGATCTAACTTTAATTCATTGGTTAAAAACCCAATTCTTCTTCTTACTTCTTTAGCATCGAGAACAACATCAAAGCCTTGGACCTTAATATCTCCTTGAGTGGGCTTAAGCAATGTCGCAATGCTCCTCAGGGTTGTGGTTTTGCCAGCACCATTTGGACCTAATAGTCCAAAAATCTGGCCCTCTTTCGCTGTAAAATTAATATTGTCCACTGCTATTTTTTGATTATGTTTTGCTTTTTGCTCTTTCATTTGCTTTTTCGTCAAATGATAAATTTTAGTTAAGTTATTGATTTCAATCACAATACTGTACCTCCCTGTTCACTCTGTTTATATTGTCTATATACAGTATATGATACGCAAAATGATTTGTCAAGGCTCAAAATTTTAGTTATAATGGAATGTAATTAAATCGGTTCTTCGGAGGTACATATGAAAATTAGTCATAAAAAAGCAGTCATCTATATGATGATCACTGCTTTATTGTGGAGCTCGGGTGGTTTACTCATTAAACTCGTTGACTGGAACCCTATGGCTATTGCGGGTGCTAGAAGCGGAATTGCTGCTTTAATCCTTTTGCCCTTTATCCGCTTTAATAAAAAAACTTTTAATCTACATGGTATTTTAGGTGCTATTGCCTACGCCTTGACTGTTATCTTATTTGTTAATGCCAATAAACTAACCACCTCAGCCAACGCCATTTTCTTACAATTTAGCGCACCTATTTGGGTGGTGATTTTCTCTAGGATCTTTTTTAAAGAAAAGGCAAGAAAATCGGATATCTTGAGCATCTTCATCATTTTCATTGGCTTGGGCTTATTCTTTGTGGAAAGTATGGATTCTGGAAAACTATTAGGTAATATCATAGGCTTAGCCAGTGGTGTTGCTTTTGCAAGTATGCTGCTTTTCATGAGACATGAAGCCAATGAATCCCCTTTAAGCACCATCGTCTTAGGGAATCTCATTACTTTTTTTGTGAGTTTTCCTTTTTATTTTACCAGTGTGCCCAGTTCCAAAAGCATCATCGGACTGCTCTTACTTGGTGTTTTTCAGATCGGTATTTCATACCTTTTTTATGCCAAATCTGTTAAGCGCTTAGGAACTGTCGAGGCCATATTAATACCGGTTATTGAGCCCTTATTAAATCCCGTTTGGGTAATTCTCTTCTTTGGTGAAATACCAGGGAGGATGGCAATTATAGGCGGGGTCGTTGTGATCACTACGATGGTCATACGCAGCATCTACCAGGCAAAAAAACCTGTACCGATTGTTCATGTCTAAATTAATTTGAGAATTCTTCCCCAATTACTAGGCATTTGCATGCTTCCATTTATCAAAACCTGTTCTTGGTTGAGGACATCCCAATATCTGCCACTTCCTACTATGGGTATGTTGATTGTTACGGGAATTTCAGAAGCATTAAGGGCAATCAGCAACTTTTCATCTTCATAAGTTCTGCAAAAAACCAGTTGCTCGGCAGAAACAAATATTTCCTGATAATCCCCTTTCATTAAGGCTTTAAGGTCTTTTCTAATCTGAGCTAATTTGCAAATACATTGAAAGACAGGGTTAACTACATCACAATCTTCGGGTATGTAAGCTGTTCTAAGGGCCTCATCACTTGAAGATGTGCGCTTGCCTTTTTTCCCAAATTCGCTGAGGTAGTAAATAGAGGGCATCCCCGGCATTGTATAAAGAAGCACATACAAAGGATATAAATGTGTTTCTTTTTTTAATTCCGAAGCCACACGGTTCACGTCATGATTGTCCACAAAATTATACAATCCGATGTCTCTCATACAACCCATTGGCCCGAATTGGCGATTTAAGGCATAGGCGATTTCAAAATAATTGATATCATTTAAGCTAGAGTAGAGCCCTTTATAACACTCATAATTGGTGACCGCATCTAATTCACCTTCCCGCACTAAGCGACCATAGTCACCTCCCACTATTTCACCCAGCATAAAAAAGCCACTCTTCTTATCTCTACAGGCTCTGCTGAGTCCCTTAAGAAAGTTCAAATCCATTACATCTGCTGCATCCATTCTGAGCCCATCTATGTCGTAGGTTGCGATCCAACCCAGTGCGATTTCTATTAAATAATCCTTCACCGCTTCATTTTTCAAATCCCATTTAACCAAATGATCATGCCCATCCCAGGTTTCATAAGTAAAGGCATCACCCCGAGGGCTTCTTCTGCTAAAATCAATTCCCTTAAACCAATAGCGATAAGCGGAGTTTTCGCCTTTTTCCAGGATATCTTTAAAAGCAAAATGACTTCTACTGGCATGGTTGAAAACACAATCCAACATCACTTGAATGCCTTCTTGGTGACAAGCCTCTACTAATTCCTTCAAATCCTGTTCATCTCCTAGTCGACGGTCCACTAGTCCATAATCTATGGTGTCATATCCATGAGATTCAGCCTCAAAAACTGGGCCAATCAAAAGCTGCTGTGTGCCGAGGGCTTTAAGTTGTGGTAGGTAATCCTTCACACGCTGAAGGCGATGCTCTATTTTACCCACCTCTAAGTTGATTTTCTCTGCTCCACAAAACCCTAAAGCATAAATGTGATAAAAATTATTCATATCAAAACTCCTTTACCTACCGTTCGGTATATTGCAATGATTTTTTTACCCAGCGTTGGCTGGGTAATACGGGTTACTTATGCAAAAACGCCATATAAAAATTGTTTGGCTAACTTACGCCCCTCTTCTTGGGTCATGCGTTCCATAAGGTTCCCATTTACATGAAATGTTATATAGGCATCTAAGTGACCCAAAAAGGTATAGGCGAGAATTTCACTCTTTCCCTTTAAACCTGTATGATGCTGACCAATGGCTTCAAATAAACTTTGAACAAGAGCAATTTCCTTGTCGTGATAATTCGCCATAATGGTGTGAGACTCACTTTTAAGTGGGCTGTAGTAAAGATTTTTTTTCAGTCGATAAAAAACGGGATATTTCTGAACATAGGATAGATAGAATAGCACCAGAGTCTCAGTACTTAAAATAATATCCTGATTATAAAGGATCTGAAGTTTTAATCCTTCAATAAAAGGTCCTGTATATTGATCTAAAATACTCCTAAGCAGCCCGGCCTTATTGCCAAAATGATGATACAAGGTCGGTTTTGATAACCCTAATCCATCCACAATGGTCTGAACGCCAATACTTTCATAGCCTTCTTCCGAAAAAAGTAAAAGTGCTTTCTCAATCAGTTCTTCCTTTGTAGTCATCCCATCACCGCCTCACATTAGCATGACCCCACTATACCATTCGGTATACTCGTTGTCAAGAGACACTTCTGGGATTATTTACTTGCTCAAGTGCTTAACCACTTTTTCATACAAATCATCGACAGAATCTGCCAAGATCATTTCCTCATCCACCATGGCAAAGGGGTGTTGCGCACAATCACCACAGCAGCCTAAACAGTCCTCAATTTCAATAGGAACCTCTGTTATTTCTCTCTTCAGTTTTTGAGCAACTATTTCAGAACCTACATCTAGATTATTTTCACAAAATTTAATTTCCATTGATTTCATCTCCTTAGTTTTTAGCTATTCCTATTATTTACAAAATGAAGCCAACTCATTCAATCTTCTATTAATGCAGAAAAAATAACAATACCCTAGGGCATTGTTATTTTGATCATTTATTAATCACGATGAGTCCAGCTATACAAAGACCGATTCCCACAATTTTATGGGGTTCAAAGCCTTCCTTGTATAATAAAATGCCAACAGGAATCAGCATGAGAGCAAGAAGAATGTTGGCCACTAAAGAGCCAATACTGATCTGCCACCCAGCCCGATACGCCAATAAATATCCAAACTCTAGTCCAACTATTGCGAAACCTAGTGCAACACTCGTCCAATTCAAATCTTTAAAGGATTCCATCATGCCTTTATCAGTCTTATAAAACAGTGAGGCTAGCAGGGTTAATACCGCCGCAACTAAATAGGTTACAAGTAATGCTGAAAAGGGATTTGCCCCTTTAGGTGTTGATTTTTGACTAATATTATATACAATATTGGATGCCACAATCAACACGATTGAAAAGACATAAATAAACATAATATTCCCCTCTAACCTAGCGCTGCTGCGGTTTCTTTTAATTGCATTCTGAGTTTACCTTTTTGCGGACATTTGGATTCACAGATGCCACATTCAATACACGCATCTGCTTTTTTGCCTTTTGTCCATTCAAACTTACCAATGTTGGCATATTCACCTTTGGCATATTCTGTGATGCCAAAGACACGATGATAATTCATAATTTGAAAGTTAAGTGGAATATTCACGCCCGAAGGACAAGGCATACAATAGTTGCAGCCTGTGCAGTAAAGATCGGACATCTTTTTATTTTCTTCCATAGATGCAGCGATTTGTTCAAGCTCCTCTGGTGTTAATGGATTAGAGTTGGAGGCAACTTTTACATTTTCTTCAACCATTTCCATACTACCCATTCCTGAGAGAGCACAGGTAACACCGGGATTCGTTAGTACATATCTTAAAGCAATTTCAGCACTGCTGTTAATCTTCCCTGGCAGCAAATTTTTAATGGTCTCTGAAGGCGCACCCAATCTGCCCCCTGCAACAGGACCCATGATCACAACACCAAGCCCCTTTTCCTTTGCATGGGCAATAGCCGCTTCGTTGCTTCTATCTAGGAGATTGTATTGACAGAGCACCGTTTCAAAGTTACCCGTATCAATTAATTTGATTAAATTTTGAGGTTCA
>CAZJIO010000020.1:30366-43668 GCA_964546035.1 uncultured Eubacteriales bacterium
TGCTTTAAGTGCAGCTTCAAGAGGTCCATTTTCAACATTTATGCTCTTCTCATAAGCCTCCCAGCTAATGCCCCACATGTGGTAAAAATCTATGTAATCCGTATCCAGCTTCTTTAAGGAATTTTCAAGTCTCTGGCGCCAATGTTCTCCTGATTCATCTTCAATGGGATTCTTGGTGGATAAGTAGACCTTGTCCCGCCAACCTTTAAGGGCTTTACCTACAATTTCTTCACTTTCACCCTCACAATAGTAAGGTGCTGTATCAATATAGTTCACACCCAGTTCAAAAGCACGATGCATTATGTTGATACTTTCTTCTACGTCAAAGACCTTCTTGCCATTTATGTCCTTACTTGGTAAACGCATTGCACCAAAACCTAAAGTAGAAATTTGAACACCCGTATTGCCAAATTCACGATATTGCATCTTGTTTTCTCCTTCATCCTTTGAAATATGTTATTGAGTTTTCTTTTCTAAATAAACTAGAGTCGTTTTTGCATTGAGTTCTTGTTCTCTGAAAATCTTATACCCTAAGTTCGTATACAAGCGGATATTTCTCTCACTTTTCTTACCTGTAAAAAGCTCATACCTTTTCAGATGATCAAATTCTTTCTCTATCTTTGCCATTAACATCGAACCAATACCTCTTTTTTGAAAAGCTTCAGCAACAATTAACCGAGCGATATAACAGGTACCATTGCCTTCAAAGGCCTTTACAGCAGCGATAATCACACCCGCTTCTACTACCTTTAAAAAAGTATGGGTGCTAAACTCCCTTTTTATATCTGATAAAGTCTGGGTTAAGGGGGGAATGCTATAATCATCATGTATTTTGGCTTCACTCACATACACTGTCTTTTGTAATTGAAGAATTTCTTCTGCATCTGTAACCGTTGCTTTCATAACTTCCATATTACGTCTCCTCTTAATCCGAATCGTCTTAGATGATCTGTGTTATATTGATTATATGATTATAGCGTCAAAAGCATCTAGTTGTTCGCTTTTGACGCTATAATCATTATATGCTAGACAAGACCAGCCCTCAACTCTTTTTTTTATTGAAAAGGTTTTCAATGCTCTTTTTTTTACACTTCTCAACTTAGTATACCCGTTTTCAATGAAATTGAAAGTCAAAAAGACAAAAAAGCACCTAATATAGTTGAATTATATTAAGTGCCCCTGTGCGTTCTAGGCTTTCATTTCAGACAGAAGCAACTCCATCTCAGTAAGTATTTCAGCAAAAACTTGGCATGCTTCCTCAACAGGTTTGGAACTGGTCATATCTACTCCAGCTTTTTTTAGGACTTCAATAGGATCTTCAGAACAACCTGATTTCAAATAAGTGAGGTATCGATCGACTGCTGGCTGGCCTTCAGTTAGAATCTGTTTACTAAGGGCTGCCGCAGCACTATAGCCTGTTGCATATTGATACACATAATAATTGTAATAAAAATGGGGAATACGTGCCCATTCTAAACCAATGGCTTCATCAATAATGAGGTTTTCTTCGCCAAAATATTTTTTATTGAGTGCATAGTATTCCTCAGTTAATAACTCTGCGGTTAATGCTTCGTTATTTTGAGCCTTTTGATGAATGATGTGTTCAAATTCTGCAAACATGGTTTGACGAAACACTGTGCCTCTAAATCCTTCAAGGTAATGGTTTAATAAATAAAGACGTTTTTGATCATCCACAATGGTCTTGAGTAAATAGTTGTTAAGGAGGGCTTCATTACAGGTAGAAGCCACTTCAGCTACAAAAATGGAGTAATCGCCATAAGGGTAAGGCTGATTTTTGCGGGTATAGTAGCTGTGCACAGAATGTCCAAACTCATGGGCTAAGGTGAATAAATTATTTACATTGCTTTGCCAATTCATCAGGATATAAGGATTTGTTCCATAAGCACCAGAAGAATAGGCACCACTTCTTTTGCCTTTATTTTCATGGACATCTACCCAGCGTTGCTCTATGCCTTCTTTTAGAACCTGGATGTACTCTTCTCCCATAGGTTTTAGCGCTTCTAAGAGAATTCCTTTTGCTTCACTGTATTCTATTTCCATTTTGATGTTTTTCACAAGAGGAGTGTAAAGGTCGTACATATGCAACTCTTCAAGACCTAATACTCTTTTGCGCAGCTTTACATATCGATGGAGTAAGGGTAAATTTTTGTGAATTGTTTGGATTAAATTGTCATAAACACTTTCTGGAATGTTATTTTCAGCAAGAGCTCCTTGACGGGCAGAATCGTATTTCCTTACACTTGCGTAGAAATTATCCTTTTTGATATTGCCGCTTAAAGTACTTGCAAATGTGTTTTTAAATTTACCATAGGTTGAATAAACGGCTTCAAAGGCAGCCTTTCTAACCTGTTGATTTTCATTTTCCAAGAATCGCACATAACGGCCATGGGTGACTTCTACTTCATTTCCTTCTTCATCCTTGATCGATGGAAACACCATATCCGCATTATTCAGCATGCCGAAGGTATTGCTTGAGGCATCTAGAATCTCCGATGCTTGAGCAAGTAAGGCTTCCTGATCTGCAGAAAGGACATGTGGGCGTTGTAAGTTAATCTTTTTCAAGAATTGTGTGTAGAGTTTTAAGTCATCGCTTTCATTTAAAAATCCAGCTATTTTGCTCTCTTCCTCTGCTAGGATCTCTGGGATGATAAAGGCCAGACCACTGCCTACTTGGGCATATAAGGATTTTATGCGATCGTTGTAGCCTTGATAAAAGGCATTGGTGGTATCCTGATCATAGCGCATATGGGCATAGGTATAAAGCTTACCCATAAGTAATCTCGTCTTGATGCTTAAGTACTTCATAAAGGCTAGCTGCACTCTCACTTAATTTGCCTTGGAGCTCTACTAAACCAGGTAACGCATTTTTAACTTCTTCAAACTCTTTTTCCCAGAGTTCATTGCTCTCAAATATATCTTCTAGCTTCCAGGTATCTTCTACCTTGATTTCACTTCTTAAAGGTAGTCCCTTTATATTTGTTTTATTTGACATTTTCTTCTCCTCCAATTGCTGTTATAGCGCTCTAGTAAAAGTATTAAATCGGGTCCCTTGATAGTTTAACGTGCCACTATCACCCTCAATAATATACCCATATTGCTTTGCTTTGACATTCAGTTCTAGCCGACTTGCATCTTCAAATTCGAAGGTGATATAATACCTGGTTGATGCTGATGAATCACCAGAACCGCCCCATACATCGGATCGTTTGCCCACTACCTTACAATTCACGCTCATGATTTCAGCCGCATTGTTATTCGCATAAGTCGAAATACCTTTAACAATTGTTAGAACAAATACGCTGAGAATCAAAATTAAAATCAGCACAAATACTGTTGAAAACGCTGTGTATCCTCCACCAAACCCCGGCATTAACGTTACCTCCATTTTTCTATAACTAACCTTAAAAGCTAATCATACGATGAACAAAATCAATATTCAAGGCTATGATATCTGTAATAATTAATAGAAGCCCAAAGGCTAATATATTCAGCTCTAGGAACATGCTTTTTTGTGGTGCTTCGTCTTCACCAAGCATGCGTCCCATCTTACTCATAGCCCCACTAAAATGTCTCGGTTTCAAAAACTTAAAAATTTTGGGATTAATCAGTGCTCCTAATATAGAAATACCTAAACCAAACAAGAACAAGGTGTCTAAAAAATCTTGTTCCTTGCTGACCACATTCACTATGACGATGGCAATGATCCATTCAATAACTAATAGGATGCAAAAATGCAAAACTTTCTTCTTAATCATCTTAATCCCGTTCCTTCTTATGACGAAAGAGTGATATTCCGCCAAACCCACTGATGATGGCTATGTAGAAACCAAAATCATACCACCAACCCGTGTTGATGACTTCATATACTCTAATATTTTTATTGAATAAGCCCATAATTAACGAAATTGGCGCCACCCATCCGTGCCAAACACCCCAGAAGAAGCCCGCTGGTCCTTCAATAGAATAAGTCCCATCACCTGGCACACAGCCTGTAACTGCCACTAACACTAACATCATCATAACACTCAATAAAATCAGTTTCTTTTTCATATTAAAATCTCCTTTACTCAATAACAAATATGAATCTATTTTATACTAAATTCCCAGTTATTACAAATGACTTTTTCTAAAATTCTCACTTTGTCAGCCCTATTGCATAAAGAAAGGGCTTGAAAATCTTTTTGATTCTCAAGCCCTTTCTTTAATTTAAATTTATCCATTCAACTTTAGCAATCCCTTTTTGACATTCTAATCTCAGATGATGCGGACCAGCTTTCATTTCAAAATCCTTAACCACTATTTCTTCATGCCAAACCCTGGAATTGATGTCTAATAGATAACTGATTTGGTGATCTAAGCACAGTCTTAACTTTGTTAACTCTTCTACTTTAGCCATACGTAAACTCAATTGGCACAAAACATCTTTTTTACTATTGAAAGTATAGTCAAACCACTCGCCTTCTGACACCTCTAAATAAAGCTTTTCAACACCTGACTTTTCATCACCATTATAATGTTGGAAATTCAGTTTTCCTTCTTCATTTATGAGGAAGATACCTGTTTCATCAAGACTTCTTAGTCCCACACTTGCCTTTCTTTCTTCCCTATGAAAACCCACTTCTTTACCCAGATAGGAATAGTATTCAGCAGGAATTTTGACAGGGATTCGTCGAAACATGGAATCCACCACTTCATCTCGATATTGGCAATTTTTAAACTGAATATTATAGAGATATTCCTTTAGAATACGCCAAGAGGTTTCCTCGTCAGGCTTAATACCCTCTGAAATATACGATAGAATAAGCTCCCAATCCTGAGGTAGAATAATGGAACAAGGGGAATTATTGGTATCTAGTTTTTTCCAAGTCCAAAAATTCCAAGAAATATTTAAATCCTCATACATTTGAAAAACGCCGCAATACCAGGGCTTATTGTTTTCACCGCCTTCTCCCATAAATATGGGCACATTAAGAAGTTTACGTTTCTCAAGATAAGGCAGGATACTTTCTGTATCTGGATTGCTCCAATACTTATGAAACTCCAACATATAATTGTCATCAAAAGACCCACCCTCTAGGCACTCAAAAATAGACCAGTCGGTACTCCAATGAACACCTTCTAGAATGATCATATGATGAGAGTCCACCGCTCTAATGGCTCTAGTAATCTCCTGATAAAGTGGCATAACCTCTTCATTATAGGCACTAAACCAATTGGGTAGGGGTTCATTTAACAGATCATATCCAGCCACAATGACTTCGTCGCAATACCGTTTAGCCAAATCTGTCCATAACTTAATCGTTAAAGAGCGATTTTTTTCATCTACAAAAAGTTCTGGCAGATCTGATAAGCTATCATCAATATTTGTTCCAGTTTGACCTCCTGGCGCACCATGCAAGTCAAGAACCACGTAAATATTGTATTTAGCGCACCACTCTATAGCACGATCTACGTAAGCAATACCTTTTTCTATCAGCTCACCCTTCTCATCTTGTATAATCCGATAATTGATGGGTAGTCTGATAGAGTTATAGCCTTCTCTTGCAATTTTTTCAATATCTGCTTCAGTAATAAATGTATCCCTAAAGATTTCCCAAAACTCTTGAGCTCTTGCCTCTCCGACTAAATCAAGGATAAGCGCTTCTATTCTTCTAGGTCTATCACACTTCGTATAAAACTTCCACATGTAACCTTCAGGTAATAGCCAATTGCCAAGCCCAACACCACGCAATACGATCTCTTTCCCATTGCCATCGTAGATTTTCTGATCTCTTGCTTTTAAAAAACCATTTTCTCGATTCATAAAACTCCTTTCTTAGCCCTTTACAGCACCATCTGTAATACCTTGTAGAATATATTTTTGAAAAATCATATAAAAGATGACGACAGGAATTGCTGTTAAAACAAGTGCACTAAGTATTGCCGTCCAATCATTGGTATATTGTCCAAAAAGCATGTTCGTTGATAGGACTAATGTGTATTTTTTTGAATCTTGCAAAATAATCAGTGGCAGTAGAAAGTCGTTCCACATCCAAAGCACATTCATAACAATAACTGTCATAGTGATCGGTTTTAGTAGCGGAATAATGATTTTGAAAAATGTACCAAACTGACCGCAGCCATCGATTCTTGCAGCTTCTTCAAGCTCTATTGGAATCGTATCGACAAAACCACTATAGAGGAAAATGGCCATACTAACACCCAATCCAATATATATAACACCAAGACCATGAAGTGTATTGTTAAGATTAAAGGTATTAGCCACTCTAAAAAGAGGAATCATGATGGTGTGGAAAGGAATTAACATAGAAAAAACAAATAATCCATAGATCAATCCACTTAATTTCGTTTTCGTTCGATTTAATTTCCACCCTGCCATAGAAGAAAATATAACAATTCCACTAACACCTATTCCAGTAATCACAAAATTGTTAAATAGGCTTCTAAAAAAATTCATTTTCTTAAAAGTTTTAATATAATTATCAGCGCTTATCTTTTTGGGAAGTGCTAGTAAATTGTTGATCATTTCGCCATTTGTCTTAAAAGAATTCAAAAGTGCCATAACGAGAGGAAATAAGCAAATGATCGCTGCAATCACCAAAACAATTGTAATCAACATTGATTTAATACTTCTTGAGAAATTCACAGATTTCATCCTTACACCACCTCCTTATTTCTCATCATTTTAAGTTGAACCAATGTGATCACCATAACAATTAAGAAAAGCAACATTGATTTTGCACTTGCATATCCAAACCGATTGTTATTGTTAAAAGCCTCTTGAAAAATATTAATCGCCACAACAGAGGTTGCACGACCAGGACCTCCACCCGTTAAGGAATAAACCACATCAAATACTTGGAAAGAACCACTAAGCGTAATAAAAAGGCAGATGGTGATGGCGTGCTGTATGGATGGCAGTGTGATATAGCGAAAGGATTGCCAACTATTAGCACCATCAATGGCAGCCGCTTCCTTCATAGCCGATGGAACACCTTGAAGTGCTGCAATATAAATCACCATCAGATACCCTGCGCCACCCCATATGGAAACAATCACTATAGCCAAGAAAGAAAACTTCGGATCACCAATCCATGACTGGTTCAAAAACTTTAAGATCGAATTGTCTGCTATAAAAAATAAAACTTTTGTAAAAATAAACATCCACATATAACCACCGATAACCATACTGATCATATTCGGCATGTAGAATATTGTTCTAAATAATCCTCTGGTACGTTTTTTTGATTCAATGAATACCGCCAATCCTAAGGCAATCATATTCTGGAGTACCACTAAAGCGACAACAAACTTAATGGTAATGCTAATAGAATCCCAAAACTGCCCATCCCTTGTAAAAAGTTCTATATAGTTTTTAAATCCAATTAATCTATAGGTTGGGTTAATACCATTCCAATTTGTTAAGCTATACCAAAATCCAACAATGGTAGGTCCCAGCTTAAATAAGGTATAAAAAATTAATGCTGGTAAAACAAAGACCATCAACCAGAAATTTTGTTTCATAACCCCTTTCTTTTCCACAAGCTACACCTCCAATGCTTTTTGTCCCCTTTAGTAGAAAAACAGATGCCTTAAGCATCTGTTTTCACCTTTATTTATCATTTGCAACTTTATTAGCTTCTTTAAAAGTTGCATCTAATTGACTTAAAAATTCTTCTTGAGTCACTGTTTTCAAGTAATACTCTTGAAGTAATGCCGCTTGTTCGCCTGTCACTGAATTTGGTAAAACGAGATCAATATACGCTCTACCTTGTTCAACATAACTGTATGCTTCTTCAGTCCATGAAAACTGGTCATAATTATGTACAGTAGCAACTGGATTAAAGAGCATGCTTTGGAACAGTGCTGATGAATCCTCTGCATCTAACATATAATTAGCTAGTTCCAACGCCAATTCGGCTTGCTTTGTTCCTGAGTAAACTGCTAGAGATGTTGATGTAGAAAGATTAACCATTGCAGAGTTTGGATCGTCATTAACCGGAAGAGCACCTACACCAATTTTTATATCTGGATTAGCATTGAGTATACTTTCTGTAGCCCAAGTACCATTGACCCACATTGCAGCTTTTCCATTAGCAAAGTCAGCAGCTCCTTGATCAAATCCTGTTTCAAAAGGACGATCTGTTCCATTTTCCATAATGATATCAATAATCTCAAAGATACCTGCCACTTCTGTATAAGAACCATTATCAGCATACATTCTCTCTACCCAGTCAGGTATTTGACCTGAAACAAGTCCACCTAGAGAAAGTGCCGTCATAAGCTGTGGTACCCAGGACTCTTGAAAAGCAAGTTCAAAAGGTGTATAGCCTTTATCTTTAAGCCCTTGAACGACTTGTTTCATCTCATCAATTGTATCGGGTGCTGTAACGCCTGCAGCATCAAAAATATCTTTGTTGTAAAGATAGCCCCAAGCTAAACTTTCCATTGGTACTGCAAGAACCTTTGAATCATAAGTCACCGTAGGTCTAACACCTTCATAAAGTGTCCCAACAAAAGGTTGACTGGTCATATCCAATAGATAACCTGCTTTGTAATAGGTCGGAATATCTTGAGTAGCATGTAAGGTGAATAAGTCTGGTGCTTCACCTGAAGCCAATCTAGTTTGAAGAATCTGTCCATACTGATCCGCACTTGGCATTTCAAGGTTGATGGTGACATCCATATTTTTTTCAGCTAGCATCTTTTCTTTAAACTGAGCAAAATAGCCTTCCATTTGCTCTGTATAGCGGGAAATACTCATCATAACACTAAGTTCTGCTTTTACTGGATCTGCTTTCTTTTCTGCTTCTGTAACTGCTTCAGTTGTTTCTGACTTTGTTGTATCCGTGTCGACAGTTTCACTTTTACCACAACCAACCAACAATGTGAAGACCATTATAAGACTTAATACGAGTGCTAAGCTTTTTTTCATGATAAACCCTCCTAAGGCATCGGTTTTTTTGTTGCTCAATCTCTATAACACTACTATACAGCAAACAAAAGCCATAAACATTCGATGGATTTAAACTACTTTATTGTCTATTTTTAATTAGCTGCTTTTTACTCGTCACTATTCTTGCGCATTTCACCTGGCGTAATGCCATGATATTTCTTAAAATTCTTGTAAAAATGTGCAATATCACTAAATCCCAACAGCTCTGCAACGTTTTTAATTTGTAAATTATGCTCTAATATCATTTCCTTAGCCTTCTCCATGCGACGCATCATGATATACTCTGAAAAGTTAATACCAGTATGGGCTTTGAAGGTTTTACTGAGATATTCTTTACTGACATAAAAATGACCCGCAACAGACTCAAGGGTTATATTTTCTACATATCTATAATCTACATATTTCTGAATCATCACAAGATCAATCCGATTCCTATTTTTCATATCTTCATGAAGGGATTCAATAACCTTCGTATAAAGCATTTTCAGATAGTTAATAACGTCTATATAAGCCGTTTTGCTACTAAAAACGATTTTCTCTGGGAGCACTTCCATAGGTGAATGGTTTTCATTGACGATAAACTGCTCTAACATCCAAACCAAGTCATAAAAGATTTTCATAATCATCCCCATAGGAACATTCGACCCTTCATGGACCACCACGATTTCCCTCATATTTTCAAGGGTGCTCAAGGCTGTTTGACGATTAAGATCCTTTAGACAACCTCTTAATAAGCTTCTAAGATTAAGATACTCCGGTAACCAACTCACATTTAAGAAGGTGTCTGGCTCATAAGTCACATTTTCTTGAACTTGTGATTGTAGTTCTTCCACACATTTTCCTAGCAATGCGTTGAGATCTTCAGGATTAACCGGCTTTAGCAAATAATCCATTGCTTTATGCTTAATAGCCTCACGCACATAATTGTAATCATCATAACCACTTATGACAATAATCTTAATATTGGGATTGATTTTAAGCAGCGCCTTCATGAGCTCAGTCCCGTCCATTCCTGGCATTCGCATATCCGTAATGACAATGTGGGGCTTCATTTCCTCAACCATCAAAAGCCCTGCGCCACCATCAGAAGCCTCTCCAGAGACCTCCAAGTTAAGTGCGCCCCAATGACCTAATCGTTTTATAACGTCTCGTGTCCATGGTTCGTCATCTACAATGATTACTCTATAGTTCATTCTATTTCTCCCTTATGGTTTTAAATGAAAGTGTGATTTGCGTGCCTTCCCCATGGGTACTGTTCATTAAAATGCCGTAAGCTTCACCATAAATCAATTTAAGCCGTGTATCCACATTCTTCAAACCAATATGACCGGAACTTTGCCATATTTTCTCAGAGGGCTCTTTAAGTTTCTTTCTAATTTCATCAATTCGCTCTGTGGGGATCCCTTCACCATTATCAGAAACCGTGATCGCAAGTCGATCCTCTTCAAGAACACCCGTTATGCTGATATGCCAATTGGCCTCTTTACCTGCAAAACTCTGTTCAAACCCATGCACAAAACAGTTTTCTAAAAGGGGTTGCAAGGATAACTTCGGCATTAAAAAGGCATGAAATGCTTCTGGAATAAGATTTTCAAAAGTAAATCGACCACCAAAGCGTAGGTTTTGAATCATCAAATAGTTATCTAAATAATTCAGTTCCTCTTTAACCGTTACTAAATCGTTCTCAAAATTCATAGAATAGCGCATCAATGTACTAAGGGCGAGGGTAATTCTATAAACGTCCATGGAATCTCTAGCAAGAGACATCCCTCCGATGAGCTGTAAGGTATTGTGTAAAAAGTGGGGATTAATCTGGGCCTGTAAGGCATTGAGCTGAGCTGTTTTGGTTTCAATTTTTCCTCTATATTCAATATTGATTAATTCATCTATGCGATTAATCATAGACTCAAAACCGTCTTCGAGTAGCCCAATTTCATCCGTTCGTTTGCTTAAAGCTGGTTTTTTCAAATCATCTACTTTTAAGGTACGCATGGTGTTTGCTAAATTGACAACTGGCTTACTGATCAATCTTGATAAAAGTATGGCCAATACCACCGCAATAAGTGTGCTCAAAAGTCCAATAATAATACCCATACGTATATTTTCAAGGGGTGCATTTGTCACTGCGTTTGTGGGAACCGTTTTAATAATTCTGAGTCGACCATCCTTAGACAAGCTTGAAAAAACATAGTGATCGTCTATCAGTAGATACTCTGTATCCGGATTTCCATCAAGTCTAGTAATTAATTCATCTTTGTTCTTAATATCAGAGCTGTCTTCTGGAAATCTAGCTACAATTTCATTTTGATCATTTATTAAAAATATGCGATCATCTTCTCTACTGGTCAAAATCTCAAACAGATCTTGAATGACACGATCATCCACTCTTATGATGAGACCTGCAAGGGCTTGTCGATCCTCAAATCGATTGACCTTCCTCAGAATACAAAGATCATTACCTTCTGTCTTAAAATAATTATTTTTTAGCTCAATATCTCGTTTCCAGAAGTAATCTTCAAGTACCCAATTTGAATAAATACTGGTTTGTGAAAAACTGACCTTCAGTGCTCTACCAGATGGCATAGCATAAAGCTCGATAGCCTTAATGCGTTTATCACTATTTAAAGCAGAAACCAGCTGCTCTTGAAGACTATACTGGGCCGTATATTTTAGTGCATTAGTCCCTATGTCCCAAGTTCTTAAATCCAGCTTCAATTGGGGATTCACTTCTAAAGCGTAGAAGGTATCTGAATACCTTTCGATCATATCTTCTACATATTTATTCCCTTGAACCAAGCTAGAAATATTACTCTGTAAAACCTGTTTATGTACATCTTGATAGATGTTGTTAGAAGTTAAAAGCGTGACAATTAAAACAGGCACGGCTGAAACAAAAATCATCGCAAATAAAAACTTGTAGCGTATGCTTGTCCTAGAAAAAAAGTTAGTTTTCAATATGATAATCCCCTAACTAAAATTTAGTTTAAAAGTTGATTATACCTTTTATCCTAATGGAATTCATTAGTTTTTGTTATGTCCTTCTATGGTCTAATTTTAAACTACTTTTTGATCAATGAACTTCTCAAGGGATGTCAAAGTTGTTGCATAACCATCTGCGCCCCTTCTTTTCCATTCCTCTTTACTCTGAGAAAATGCCTGACCACCAACAACAATTTTTATATGGGTGCAATCACAAACCGCTCGAATCCGCTCGACCAGATTTTTCAGCCCATCCAAATGATAATTCATGGTTACTGAAATCATCAAAAACTCCGGTCTGAGCTGCTTAAGCATCTCCATCAAACTATCTGTTGTTGTATTGCTGCCTAAGTAATAGGACTTGTATCCCCTGGTGTTCAAGTATTCAGAAATCATCCTTACCCCTATCGTATGGGGATCGGAGCTGTAAGACATGCAGATTGCACTTTTGTTATTAGGTGATTCAGAGACTAATTTTGCTGACAAAAGTGTTAGTATTTTATCAACGATACCCGTTGCATAATGCTCCCAAGCAATATTTAAACGTCCTTGATGCCACATCAGCCCAAATTCTATAGCTGCCTTTCTGAGCACTTGCTCAAATAGTATAAAGATATTTGTATTATCTGTCCCCTTTTCAAGAATGACTTGAAGGGCTGCTTTTTCATTTCCTTCTATGATGTAGTCAATCAGTTGGGTGGTAATAGCTTCACACTCTTTAATACTAAGTACTTTGGTATCCCTTACTTCTAAGGGCACTCTACCCATTAAACTATCCAAGGAAATTTTAAAATAATCTGCAATCATGATAAGTGCGGTTTTATCTGGAAATCGCTTATTATTCTCATAATTGGCAATTGTATTTTGCGCCACCCCTAAATACTGAGCAAAAATCAACTGACTGACATTGTCTCTATTTCTCAAGGCTTTTAAATTTTCTCCAAATGTGTCCATAGATATGTGCTCCTCTACTTGTGATTTATCAATCATATCACAATTCGAGATTGCTATCATGCAAGTTTCCATAGTTTCATACAACTATTTTGGGTATATCTCGCTGAGTGATAATTCGAAGCAGGTTATCTTGACCTGCTCATACCATAAAAAGGTGTCAAAGCTTGCGGCTTTGACACCTTTTTTCTATCCATAATGTTATTAAATATCCTCAAAAATAGTGTCCCTATGCTCCCAGATCCACATGAGCATTTTCCTATTTTCCAGTGCCATGCTTTTCAATTCTTCTTGATCATTAAGATAAGCTATAAAAATCATCTGAATGGAAAAAATTACATAGGGAATAGCTGATTTTTCTTCATTTGTTAGTTTATTTAAGCGATCATAACCCT
>CAZJIO010000020.1:43709-45869 GCA_964546035.1 uncultured Eubacteriales bacterium
GCCATTTTTCATACCCTATTTCTATGTTTCCAGCTTCCGAAAGAATACCTGTTGCCAGGTAACAAGGATCGAATAATCTGACATTTCGTTCACTGATATCAAAATCAATAAACCCACTTACCGCTCCCTTTTCAAATAAAATATTGGAAGGGTTTGCATCTCTATGAATGATCTGCCTAGGTAAACTTGGATATAGCTTAGAGAAATTCTCCTCATATGCCTCATAAAAATGAATAGGCAACGGACATCCCCATTGTTCCATAATACGTTTGCATTCTGGCATCGCCCAGTCCATGACGACTTGAAACAGATTGCTTTCATTCACTTCAAAGGATTCGTCCAACTGACTTAGAACTTCGTGAAGCATGGCTATTGACTCACCATACTTCATGCCTATTGCAATTCGGTCACCTACCTCACCGGCATACCTTTCTTCTGACATTAAAAACATACCTGGCAACCGCTTAAAAAGCACATAATACCGATCCACTTCAATAATAAAATCTTCCATTGCCTTTGTCTTTATAGGCAATCCAACTGAAAATCCCTTTGTCGCTAAGGCATTAATCATGTCAATATGGTTTCGAAGTCCTGAAATATGTGTTCCTGTTTTAAAAACAAATTCATTGCCAACATACCAGGCATTCTTCCCTTGAACTGATCCGCCTAAGTTAAGGGTTGTTCCAATCTCAAGTTTTGGTTCTAAATCCCAATGCTTAAGTACTTGCATTATTTGCTTCTGTGTGTGCATAACTCTTGCCTCCCGCTCTAAATCCATACGTACTGGCTCTAAGACCTGTACCAGTCTCAAATACTTTGTCGGAGAACAGCCAAACGCTCTCTTGAAGGCCTTAAAAAACCCTGAATGGGTATCAAACCCATACTCGTAAGCTGCATCAATCACTTTCATACCCTTTTTAATTGCAAAAATGGCATGGATTAATCTACGTTTTGTGATATAGGCTGCTAAGGGCATACCTACGACATCCGTAAACACATGGTAAAAGTGATACGGCGAAAACCCAGATGCTTTTGCAATTTCAGTATTTACTAATTCAGCTTTAATGTGCTCTTCAATGTAATCGATGGTTCCTTGTAAATAATGAGTTGTTTCCATTGCTGTTCTCCTCCCGTACGGTGATTTAAGTTTAACACAGGATGGTTTCATAAATCTTGCCTTGCTTGCTGAGTTTTTAAGAATTAAATAAAACCCCAAACGTAACTTTCGAGGTACGTTTGGGGTTTTGTGGCTAATTCAATTTGCTAGCAACACCAATGGCCCACGCCTGGTGTTCTAACAACATAGTCGCTTCAGCTTCTGATACATCGAGCCATATGAATTCATGATCTTCTTCTATCTTACTTCGAATCATTTCGTTTAGATACGCCTTGTAAAAGTGCCCAGTCATTTTATAATACATCTTTGCTGTTGGTGCAAACCCGTATAATATTGCAGATCCTATGAAATCTCCTGCAGTAACGCCATACCCTGTTTCCTCGATGAATTCCCTTTGAAGACATTCTGTATGATTTTCATCATTCTCAATGCCACCCCCGGGAAGGAAATGTCCTCTGGGAGTTTTTATGATGCCAATTTGATTTTTCTCATTGTAGACAAGACCATAGACAGCTTGTCGCTGCCGATATTCTTGTCCTTCAATAATTTCTCCAAAAACGATAGGTTCCAAAGTTATCACTTCCTTTATTGATGATGCCAATTTTCTTCATTCAGTACCTTGATGCCATTTTCAATTAAAATTTCAGCTGTTAAGCCATTACCCTCTATTAACCGACCAGTAAAAGTCCCATCGTAGATTTTTCCATATCCGCAGGATGGACTTCTTGATTGTAATATTGCGGTTTTAATACCAATAATGTTACAGATTTCAAGGGTTTTCATTGCACCATCTAGAAACTCTTTTGAATAATCAACACCCGATACGCTCATAACTTTGCGCACCCCTTCCTTTGTTGTGATGGTCTCACAGGGTTCTCTAGGAATGGGTAATTGCCCTAATACTTCTGGACATATCGGAATTGCTTTTCCATCTTCAACCAATTGCGCTAATTCCTTATTTAAGGAGTTTTTACCATTGTACCTGCAATTGATTCCTACTAAGCACGCACTTATTATATACATCATTTATCCTTTATTTGTTT
>CAZJIO010000021.1:0-20905 GCA_964546035.1 uncultured Eubacteriales bacterium
TGTTACTTTTGATCCTGGTTTTTCAGCTTATGAACATTGGGGTAAGATTCAAGACTTAGAAATTAGGAAAATTCCTTTGATAGGAGAAGAATTACAATATGTCGATGCCAAACAGATTCGAAGACTGAATCCAAAGATGGTTTTTATTTGCAATCCTAATAATCCAACAGGGAGCTATGTGCCAAGGGAGGATATCGAGCAGATTCTATTGGCTTTACACGCCTACTCCGGTTACCTCCTAGTCGATGAATCCTTCTCGGAATTTGAAAACAAGCCAACTGCTATCTCTTTAATAGACCATCCTAAGCTTTTTCTAATAAGGTCCATGACGAAGTTCTATGCAATAGCCGGTATTCGGTTAGGATATGGTTTGGGACAGGAAGCTTTGATCAATCGATTGAAGGCAAATAAAGAACCGTGGACTCTGAATGCTTTTGCTAGTCACATGGTGCCTTGCTTGTTACAGGATACAGCCTATCAAGCTCAGACCAAGGTTTGGTATGGGATAGAAAAAGAGTATATGGAAAAGCAACTACAAAGCATAGTTTATTTGACTACTTTTCCGAGTTATGCGAATTTTTTTCTCTGTAAAACCGCCATTCCAAGTGCGCAACTTATGACCAAGCTCCTAGAACATGGGATTTATATAAGAACTTGCGAGGATTTTGTAGGGTTAAAAAGCAATTTTGTTCGATTGGCACTCAGGAGTAGGCCTGAAAATGAACAGTTAATTAACACATTAAAAAGTATAGATTGATAGATAAAAATTATATGCCCACAGTTATTTATTTAACTGTGGGCATGTCTTTTGGGAGATAAGAAATCAGAGGTCTTACCCTATAAAGTATAATCAATTGATGAAGTTAACAAAGTAGCGTTTGAAATCATGTATGTACAAAACTATGCATAGAAATACAAATTATTGTAATTTAAATAGGTATTAAATGAGGATAAAATGAGTATGAACAACTTATCTATTAGATTATAGGGAGGAAGAAAATGAAAAAGAAATTTGTAAGTATTTTTATTTTAGTAATATTCATGATGTCAATTGCAGGTTGTAACAGTTCGAACAAAGAAGTTAATACAGAAAACACTTCTACCGAAGCAACTAAAGTTAATGAATCAACAACTGGCACAGAAGCAGTAACTGAGGGTAGCACACCAACAGATATTAAGGCAGAATTAACAGTTTTCACAAATCGTACTGACCTAATCGATACGGTGTTTACAGGTTACATAGCAGAGTTTAATAAATTGTATCCAAATGTTAAAATTGAGTACGAAGCAATGACGGACTATGAAGAAGATATGACGATTCGTCTTACAACAGATGATTGGGGCGATATTTGTATGATACCTAAGACTGTTGCGATGAACGATTTAGGTAATTATTTTGTTTCATTTGGTAAAGTAACAGATTTAGAAGCAAACTATAACTTCGTATCAGATAAAGCAAGTGGTGGCGAAGTATATGGTATGCCTTGGGCATGCACCGCACAAGGTATTGTATATAACAAAAAAGTATTTGAAGCAGCTGGTATAACAAAAACTCCTGCAACTCCACAAGAATTTGTTGATGCAATGCAGTTAATTAAAGATAATACGGATGCAATTCCTTATTACACAAATTATGCGGCAGGTTGGCCATTAAGTGCTTGGGAAGATTATGCATTTGGTGGAGCAACGGGTGATGAGAATTATAAAAACAACGTATTGCCAATTGAAGATAATCCCTTTTCTGAAGGAAAATCTCACTATACAGTATACAAATTATTATATGATCTTGCGAACAAAGGATTAATTGAAGAAGATCCTACAACTACCGATTGGGAGGCTTGTAAAGGCATGCTCGGAAGAGGAGAAATAGGCGCTATGGCTCTTGGATCTTGGTCAGTAGTACAAATGCAAGATCAATCAGATAATCCAGCAGATATTGGATATATGCCTTTCCCTATTACCTTAGATGGAAAGCAATATGCTACATCAGCAGCTGACTATTGTATGGGTATAAATTCAAAAAGCTCTGAAGCTGATATTCTTGCAGCTAAAGCATATGTAGAGTGGTTAACTACTAAATCTGGGTTTGCTCAATCACAAGGTGGTATTTCTGTATTAAAGGCAGATCCACTACCAGCTACATTACAAGATTTTACAAATGCAAATGTAGAATTAGTCTCAAATGCACCAGCAACTGATGAAAATGAAGGACTATTTGATAAGGTAAACGATGCGTCGGAAGTTGGGTTAACTTCAAACGAACAAAAAGCTAGAATTATTGAAGCGGCAATCGGAGTAGTTGATGAGAGCTTTGATGATATTATGACTGACTGGAATAGTAAATGGACAGCGGCACAAAAAAGCGAAGGCGTTAAATAAAAAATTACTAGTGGTTCTAAATAGGGACGTAGTAGAGTGCTACGTCCCTTACTATATACCCATGAATAGAGAAGGAGGATGATTATTGGATATGAATTTTAATAACTGGATAAAGAGTAGGCAAGGACAAAAATGGATGATTGTATTCGTTTTTTTATTGGTACCCATGACACTACTCATTGTATTTACATTCCTTCCATTCGCAAAAATGGTCCAATTTAGTTTTTATAAAATGGCATATCTGGGTGAGAGAGAGTTTATTGGAATCGACAATTATATTCAGGTATTTACGCGACCTGATTACTTTGCCACTTTCAAAGTAAGTATTTATTATTTTATTGGGGCATTTTTGCAGATGGGAATCGCACTTTATTTTGCGAGCATACTGAGCTTTAAGATGAGAGGTGGAAACGCGTTTAAAGGCATATTGTTTTTGCCATATTTGATTAATGGTGTCGCAATCGGATTTGTTTTCTTGTATTTCTTTAAAAGAATGGGCACATTAGATTCACTCTTGACTTTAATTGGTATACCAATAGAACAGATCCCCTACTGGTTAAAAAATAGAGATATTAATAATATTTCATTAAGCTTTGTTTCTGTGTGGCGTTATATGGGTATCAATTTAATTATGTTTATTGGTGCAATTCAGTCCATTGGGAGTGATTTGTATGAAGCCTCAGATATAGATGGTGCAAGTAAGTGGCAACAATTTCGATACATCATTTTACCTAGTATAAGAACGGTGGTCAGTTTAAATTTGATATTGGCAGTTAAAGGTGCAATTAGTGTATTTGAAATACCTTACATTATGACAAATGGTTCTAATGGCACAACGACATTTGTTATTCAAACGATCCATACAGCTTTCAAGTTCAAGAAGGTTGGATTGGCTTCGGCAATGGCAGTTGTACTTCTAGTACTTATATTAATCATTACTGCAATACAGGAATATACCTTTAAAGATAAGGGGGCAAAAAAATGAAGAGGCAAAATAAAAACATTTTTATATTTTTAAAATATGGATCCTTGTTTTTTGCGGCATTTATTGCGATAGTGCCGCTTGTTGTTGTTCTTTTAGCTTCCTTTAAAACAGCGACTGAGTTTCGAGATTCTGGTGTTCTTGAGTTACCTAAACATATTACTAATTTTGATAACTATATCAGAGCATTTGTAGATGGGAAAATGCTTTTAGGTTTCTTCAATACGGCGACAGTTCTAATTATCTCGATGATTGGTACAATTCTAACAGGCACAATGACCGCTTATGTACTAAACAGATTTGAGTTTAAGGCTAAGAACTTAGTCAAGTCGGCATTTATGATTGCTACCTTAGTGCCCTCAATTACAATGCAAGTAACCTGTTATCAAATTATGAATAGTTTACATTTAGTCAATACGAGAACTTCAGTGATATTACTATTTATCGGTACGGATATTATCGCCATCTATATATTTATTCAGTTTCTTGAGAATATTTCTGCTTCATTAGATGAATCAGCAATCATGGACGGTGCATCCTATTTTACCGTGTTTTTTAAAATTATTATGCCGTTACTTAGACCAGCCATTATGACGGTAATCATTATTAAGGGCGTTTCTATCTATAATGATTTCTACACCCCGTTTCTTTATATGACGAGTAGAAAGTTGATGATGATCTCAACATCGCTATTTAACTTTCAAGGACCTTATGGTACACAGTGGCAGGTAATCTGTGCTGGGATTATCATCACAATTATTCCCACATTGATTATCTTCATATTTTTGCAAAAGTATATTTATAGTGGGTTGACGCAAGGTGCGGTTAAAGAGTAAGGAGACTTCTATCAAATTCATAAGCTTGGAACGGATAGAAAGGTCATGGATTCCATGCCCTTTTTTAATTTACATAATACCCTACTTTATTTCGAACCAAAAAGATGCATATAAATACAAACTCCAGTCGTTATAAAGAAAATTTCCTTGTGATAGTATGAATATACGAGGAAAAAGTACCATTCAATCGGCTAGGAAGGAAGCAATTCCTATGCAATATAAATAAGAGGAGAATGCGAACATGTTAAAAACAAAAGGAAAAAAAATACTTGCATTATTTCTGGCGACAACGCTACTTGTCGGAACGAATACCGGAATTGTATTAGCAGGGCAAGAAGAAGATTTGGCAGCAACCACAGCTTCTTTTTTATCCAGCCATTTGGACGTATCTTTGGATACATCAGATGGGAAACAGTTTCAAACCACTTTTGAAAATTATGTGACAGTGGATGGAACAAAACTGATGGATGGTGAGAACGAACTCAGGTTTGTTTCATTAAACTTTCCACAAGCCTTATCCAGCACGCCATGGGAACAGGCAAATGCGGTTAAAACCATTAAAGCAATGGGTGGAAATGTAACAAGAAGTTATACCATTCCAGTAGCGAATGGAAACAATGCCTCTACAGCATACGTTACAGGGGTAGATGCAGAAGGAAACTTAACATTTAATGAGGATGCATTAGTTGGTTTAGATAGCATGCTTAATATTTGTAATAAAGAAGGTATACGTCTCATTGTGCCATTTGTTGATCACTGGCATTGGATTGGTGGTATGGATGGTTATTGTAAACTTGCAGGCATAACAATCAGTACAACTTCTAGTTTAGATCCGAATGCGTGGCAGTTTTATACGGATGAAACAGCTAAAGGTTTGTTCAAACAAATGATTACGCATTTAATGGATAGAACCAATTCTATAACGGGTATAAAATACAAAGATGACCCATCTGTTATTTGCTGGGAAACGGGAAATGAACTTGCTGCTTACGATAGCACAAGTGCTCCCAAATTTCCACAAGCATGGACTACTGAAATGGCTGCACATGTAAAAAGCCTTGGAGTAAATCAATTGTTATTAGATGGTAAAATGGATGCTACTTCAGAGTCCTTAAAAGATCCTAATATTGATATACTAGGTAGCCACTATTACACAGGCTCATATCCTGCGAAGTTAAGAAATGACACAGAACTTTCCTTTAATAACGGTACTAATCCGGTCCTTGATACGAATGATGATCCATTACCTGGCAAGCCTTTTATCCTAGGCGAGTTTGGTGCATATACGAGTTCAGAGCAAGTAGAGAACGTATTTGACGTAGGCGTAGAATTAGGTACAAATGGAATGATGATGTGGAGCTTAAGAGGTCATAAAGATGGATTCGGCTACTATTTCCATCCAGAAGATCCAGGCAATTGGGCTGCATATCACTGGCCAGGTTTTCCAACAGGAGATTATTACGATGAAACAGATATTGTTCGTACGATTTTCGCATATGGACAACTTGTAAATGGAAATGCGGTAGATATTGCGGCTGCTAAACAAATTGCGATTCCAGCTCCTGAAACTGCAGAAGCACCATTATTATATCCAATCAGTACAGTGGGCGATATTCAATGGCGTGGTGTTGTCGGTGGTGCATGGTATGAAATTCAAAGAGCAGATGGCAGTGCTCCTGTAGAGGAAGACTGGGTAACAATTGCAGATGAAAGTGATTATGTATATGACTCAGGACGCAACTGGGAAAACAATGCGATTGCATGTATAGCAGGTTATCATGATGAGACAGCTGTAACAGGTGAAACTTACTCTTACAGATTAAAAGCCTGTAACGAATCTGGAACAGGTTTGTGGTCTAATGTAGTAACAACAGTTGAGGCGGAACATATTATTGTTGACAATCTGGATATGATTTCAGTTTCGAGCACAGATCAAAATCCTACAGAGATTCGAAATACTTATAGCACGGATCATTCTGCGAATGTTACTGTTTCGGGTGGTGTACTTCAAAACACATCTACACAAGAGGGGTATATTACCTATAGTTCCAAAATTCCGATGACCAGCATTGAAATTACAACAAAAAACACACCTGAAGTAGCACCAAAAGTTTTCGTTTCCCGTGATGATATTGTTTATACAGAAGTTGCTGTGACGGGTTCAGGTGTTACATATACTGTTGATCTTTTACCAGTAGGTACATATTTTACAAGAGTTTATGTAGCAGCTAATAATGGTACTATGTTGGATTCAATAAAAACTGTTTACACCTATACAGGTGATGAGAGTGAAATCCATGAAATCAAGGATTATCCTGCAAATGTACTGATCCAAGACGAGACATTTGACTCAGGGAATGCGAAATATGCTTCAAAATCTACTAATCTTGAAGTTATAACTGACGGTCAAGTAAGTGGTCTAGCAACAAATGATGCAAATGCAGGTAGCTTAATTTACAAAGCTGGCGCAGATATGACATCGTTTAGAGTGATTGCTTATGGAAAAAATAGCGCTATTCCTGTAGTAGAATCATCCATGGACGGGGTTAATTTTAACGCAGTGGTAGCGCAAGCAGAAACAGAAACTGTTGGCGTATATACAAAGCATATCTTTGCAAATGTGGATGTAACAACCTCTGTTCGTTTCGTACGCATTACCTATCCAGCAGGTCAAGGTGATGTGGTGGTGAAATCAGTGGAAGTAGCTTCTGGTACAAAACGTCTTCCAATGAGAGACCAGGCACCAACAAATGTATTAGAAGATGGTGAGTATTACTTTGGTACAGATGCTAAATTACTAGAGGCATACGTAAGTTCAAACGGGGAAATGTCAAAAGTATTAGGAGCAGAGGACTTTAGTGAGTTTGATGTATTGTTTGCTTGGATTAAGGGCGACAATTCTGGAAATAATATCGTTTTCTCCATAACAGATAGAAATGATGTTGTATGGAACTCAACAAAAGCATTGAACGGCACGACGGGTACAATGGCGAAATTTGAGTTTAAAGATTTTACAACAATTACGCCAGATGCAGTGCAAGATTTTTCCGAAGTGAAAGCATTTAAAGTAGGAATTGAAGGCGCTACTAGTATCACTCCAAGCTTAGATGAGGTTAATTTTTATACAGGAAACTATGGTCTTAAACTTGACTACACTAAAGGTGAAAACTCAACAATTAGTCTTGATAATGTGTATGTGAGTAGCTTGACAAAAGTTGATGACTATGAAGGTTTTAATGGTGCGAACTCACTGTTACAAGCAGCCTATGCAAGAAATACTGGCGGCGGAACATTAAATTTCACACTTGATCCTGAGCATAAGTCAGAAGGTGCCTATGGCATGAGTTTTGCATATAACTACACAGGAAAAGGCTATGCAGGCGCAACAAAATCTATGGATTATCTCAACCTAACAGATTATGATGGCTTCAAAATCTGGTATATGGGAGATGGATCAGGTAATTCCTTAACTTTCCAGGTGAAAACGGCAAACGGACTTAGTTGGGAAGCAATTGGCTATATGGCAGGTACTGGTGCAACTGAGCTTTACATGCCATTTGATTCCTTTGTAGCACCAAGTTGGGATCCAAGAGAAGGGACTCTTGACAATACACAAAATATTATACAATTTTCAATTTATACGAATAAGGTTGGAAGTGGTTCTGAAACAGGTACCATTTACTTTGATGATATCAAAGGTGCTAATTTTGTAACTGAACTTGCAACAGCGGATGTTGCTATCACTACCCCAACAGACCAAGTTATTTCTGCATTTCCTGCGACGATATCAGGAACTGCTAACTATGTAAAATATATTACACTACAAATTGGTACAAAGGTTAAAAATGTTCCTGTAGCTGATGACGGAACTTGGAGTTATGCTATTACAGATGCAGATGATATTTATAATGCGGAAGCCATACCAGTTACTGCATCCATTCTATATCATAATTACAACGTAGCCCCAATTAAAACAGATGGTATTGACATCACTATTGATGTTGAAGGTAATATAGAACAGGTGGAAGTCGTTTATCCTAATCTTGCTATTAATGGCGACTTTTCTGGCGGATTCACAGATTGGATTACCTCTGGGTTTGCAGTTTCAGATGGTGTTGCAAGTAAAATTGAAAACAATGGGTTCGTGTGCTGGAGTAATGAGGCATATGCAGGGACACTTACTCAAACTTTAACTGTGCCTAATGGTATTTATACCCTAAAGGCAAAGATGAAGGTAAAAAGTGGATTTAACGATGCAAGAATGAAGCTTACATCTGGGGAACAAGTAGCCGAATCTGCGTTCATTGATACCCAAGATGCAGACAAAACAGTTGCTTTAGGTAAGACAATAGAAGTTAGAAATAATCAAATCTCCATCGTTTTTACTGCTGATTCACCAGCGGGTGGCTTAGTATTTTCAGTTGATGATGTAGAATTGAATAAGGTTGGAGAAATTAATCTGATGACCAATGGTGATTTTACAGCTGTTGCAACAGACTGGCCAAATCTTCCAACTGGATGGGATGCAGTGTATACAGGCGGAGATGGCTGGTCACCAATCAAGGGTGATAGTGGAACCTTTGTAGGGTATGCAGATGCGGCTTATACTTTTAGTTTATCACAAAGCATCAGTGGTATTGAACCAGGTATCTACGCACTAACAGCAGATGCTGTATTAAATGATGGCGTGGTTAATGGTGTTAAGTTTGCTGCTAAAAATGGTGAAACGACCCTATTAGAGGCAGATCAATTAAGTTATTTGACTCTGGGTAATCCTGGCAAGTTAGAGGGTATTACAATAACTGAGGGCACTGTAACCATCGTCATTTCAGGAGATATCGGTTCTAAAGGCCTAGCTTTAGATAATGTGGTGTTGGTTAGAACAGGAGATTTACCACCACATAATTATATAACGAACAGTGATTTTACTGCGGTTAATGGAACGTGGCCAAATATTCCGACGGGATGGGATACAACTTATGTTGGTGGGGATGGATGGTCACCTATTAAAGGGGACAGTGGTGCATTTGTAGGTTACGCGAGCGCACCATATACCTTTGCTCTATCGCAAAATGTATCTGGATTGAATGAAGGTTATTATCAATTATCATCTAGTATTAAACTAAATGATGGAACAGTTAATGATGTAAAGATAAAGGTTATGGCGGGAAGTGAAATTCTTTCTGAAAGAAGTGTGTTGAGTGAATTATTAGCTAACACCGCTGTTGCCGTTGACTTATTGAACATTCCTGTGAGAGCAGAGGATATTACAGTAACGATATCTGGCGATATCGGCTCAAAAGGCTTAACAATTGATGACGTCACTTTGATTCGTACTGGAAACGTTCCTCCAATCAATTATATAGCTAACTCAAGTTTTGAGGCCAATGCTGCTGCAGTAGCAGGTCCAGCAATTCTTAACTGGGTTGCAACCGATAGTTGGGGAACTGGAACCTTAAGTAAGACTGAAACGGGTGGTCATGATGGTGACTATGCATTAAGCAGATGGTATTCAGATCCATATTCAGCCACCAATGCACAAACTTTAACTGATTTACCAGATGGGATTTATTCTTTAAAAGCATGGGCGATGAGTAAGGCGGCAGAAGAGGGAAAACCATATCTTATTACAAACATAAGCATTAAAGTGGGTAACGCTCAATCGCAAACAGTTCAAGTGGCAGCTAATGGTGCTTGGAATCAATATGCAATAGAAAATGTAACAATTCACAATGGTGATGAAGTAGTTGTGAGTATCATTACTGAGGATACTGTAGGTGGTGGATGGTCAAAGATCGATTCAGTTGAATTAAATCGTGTGTCCGATCTAACGCCTCCTAATACATATGCAGTTAGTGTTGGAACATTAGTAGGTGGTAGCATAATAACTAATCTAGCTACAGCTGCTGAAGGAGCAACCATCAGCTTGACAGTAACACCAGATAACGGTAAGCAGTTAAAAGCGGGTACCCTAAAATACAATGATGGAAGCAATCATTCAATCACTGGCACAAGTTTCACAATGCCAGCCGGTAACGTAACAGTGACAGCAGAGTTTGAGGCTATACCTTCAAACAGCGGCTCTACACAAGTAGATACGCCTGTGGTACAGGTGCCAAAAGATATAATTACAGATTCACCTGCAACGGGTAGTGATGCACCATCGGTTACTGCTACGATGATTACGGAAGCAATAAGTACTTCAACTGGTAATGCAACTGCAACAGTGACAGAAAGTCGTGTTAACGAAATCATTAATTTGGCTATTGCTCAAGCTGCTGAGAAAGGCGTAGATACAACTGCGAATGTTGAAATCAAAATTAATGCGCCAGTTAATTCCAAATCGGTAGAACTCACAATACCTCAGAAATCCGTTTCTGCAGTAGTAAGCAGTAGCACAGAAGCGTTAACTGTTTCATCACCAATAGCTGATATTACATTCGGTGATAAAGCATTAGCTTCCATTTCACAGGCTGCAACAGGAGATATTAAAATATCTGCTTCTAAAGTAGATGTAACAACATTGTCTCAAGAAACACAATTAGCAGTTAGTGAGAGACCAGTGTATAATTTCAGTGTAAAAAGTGGTGATCAAACAATTTCCCAATTTGGTGGGGAGGTCACTGTTTCAGTACCTTACACGCTACTGGCTGGAGAAGACGCAAGCGCCATTGTTATTTATTATGTTAATGCCAAAGGTGAACTTGAAATCGTCAGTAATTGTTCTTATGATCTAGTAACTGGAATGGTGAACTTTAGTACCAACCATTTCTCACAATATGTTATTGGATATAATAAAGTCAGTTTCAATGATGTAGTTGTTAGTGCCTGGTATTCAAAAGCAGTTGAATTTATTGCTGCTAGAGGTATTACAACTGGCACAGGTAATGGCAATTTCAGCCCTGAGGCAAAATTGTCTAGAGGTCAATTCCTAGTCATGGTGATGAGAACATATGGTATTACGCCAGATCAGGACGCTACTAATAATTTTGTTGATGCTGGAGATATGTATTATACAGATTATCTTGCTACAGCTATGCGCTTAGGCTTGTCTAATGGTATTGGTAATAATATGTTTGCACCTGAGAAAGACATAACGAGACAGGAAATGTTTACATTATTATACAATACTTTAAAAGTCATGAATAAGATCCCTGTGACTTCAACTGGAAAAGCTTTAAAGGATTTTAGTGACGATGATCAAATCGCACCATGGGCAAAAGATGCAATGGAATTGTTTGTTACATCAGGTACGATTAGTGGTGTTGAAGGAAAAATATTACCAAAGGATACGGCATACCGAGCTCAAATGGCTCAAGTTCTGTATAACTTATTAGCAAAATAAAAGTTTTTGTTATATTTGAATCGGTTAATTCCATTATAGATAGGTATAGTGGAATTAACCTTTTTTCTGAAGCACTAATAAATGGAGTGAGGAAATTATGGAAAAATTATCATTAGAAGGAACATGGAAGTTAAGAGGAGAATTCCTGGATGTAACGGCAGAACGATTCGTTCAAGTCATGGAAAGAGAAGAAGGTGAGTTTGGTGTTGAATTTTCTGATAAAGGGCTTAAACCCTTTCCGTATCGCCGAGGATTTATGGAAGCTCAAGTTCCAGGAGATGTGACAAGTGCACTTATTAAGTATAAAATTATTGAAGAGCCGCTTATAAAAGACAATACAAAAAAATCAATTTGGATCAAAGATTTGTCTTGGTGGTTTATGCGAAATTTTAATGTTTCCAAAGAATTACTGCAAAATGAAGAAGTTAGATTATTTATTGAGATGTTAGATTACAAAGCGGATATTATTATTAACGGTCATATTGTTGCACAACACAAAAATAGTTTTGTGCCTTTTTATGATGATGTTAAAAGATATCTAAAAGAAGGACAGAACTGGATAACGATACGTCTTACATCGGGTATTGAAGATCAATATGAGCGAGATAGTATTTCATTTTATTGTATGAGTACTGAAGCAATTTGTGATCAAAGAATTTATCAACGCAAGCCACAATATACCTATGGTTGGGACTGGTGCAAGCCTGTACCAACCTGTGGAATTGGAAGAGCTATTTACCTTGAGGGTGTTACAGGGGCATTCATTACTGCTTTCAGAGCAGATACGATAAAACTGACAAAAAGCAGTGCCCTCTTAGACTTATTTTTTGAAATAGATAACGTTAGGGTTTACAGTGCGGATGACGGTGTGTTGCACTACAGTATTTTTGATGGTGAAAAGGAGATTTTATCAGGTACAAAGGAGCTATACTTGGTAGGAGGTCTGAATTTTATCCATGAAACAGTCGAGTTAGATCAAGTTAAACTGTGGTGGCCAAACGGGTATGGGGAACAGCACCTCTATACAACTCAAGCTTCTGTCATATGCAGAAACGTCAATAGTGAAATGAAAGAGAAGAAAATTGGTGTAAGAACAATAGAAGTCAATCACGATAAAAGGGATGATGGTACAAGAGAATATCGTTTTTTAGTCAATGGCATCAAGGTCTGGTGTAAAGGGGGTAACTGGTTACCCACGGACTCCATTTATTTGAGAACACCCAAAGAGACCTATCAAACCTTGGTGGATGAAGCTAAAAATGCGCACTTTACCATGTTACGTATATGGGGAGGTGGTACTTATGAACCAGATTATTTTTACGATTTTTGCTCAGAAAACGGTATTTTGCTCATGCATGATTTTATGTATGCCTGTGCTTTTTATCCGGATCATTTAGACTGGTTTTTACATCAGGCTACATTAGAGGCAGAGTATCAAACTAAGCGATTAGCCCATTATCCATGTATGGCAATTTGGACAGGTAATAATGAAATTCATGAATCGTACAAGGAATGGTTTCCGGAACGCATCGCACCAGAGCGTTTTTATGGTGCGAAGATATTCAATTATATTCAACCAAAGGCTGTCAAGGATAATTCTCCCTATACAGCTTATGTGCCAAGTTCACCATTCTTTAGTGATATACCTAACAATATGAATGCTGGAGATTCTCATGTTTGGAAATGGCTTGGTCGTGCAGAAGAAACTAAGATGCAGTTTAAGTATGAGTTAGAGGCATTTGATCGCATTCAAACGAGGTTTTCGAGTGAATATGGCTTCTATGGTGCTCAAATGCTGAGTACAGTTAGGCGGTATCACGATGGTGAAGAAATGAGAATAGGAAGTGAGATTTGGACCCATCATGGAGAACAGAAGAGAAAAAGAGAGCCAGTTGATGGTGGAATAGCTCGGCATTTAAGAAACACAGAAGAATTAAAACTTGAAGAATATCTGCTTTACAGTGGGGTGTTGCAAGGCTGCCTTTATGAAGATCTGTCAAATGCATTAAGAAGTAAGGAATATTGTTCTGGTAATTTAATCTGGATGTATAATGATTGCTGGCCCGAGACGGGTTGGACGATAATCGATTATTATCTAACGAGAAAGGTATCCTTTTATTATTTAAAGAGAGCATTCGCACCTAAAAAATTTATTGTAAAGCACATAGATCACAGAATCGAATACACACTGATTAATGAGACTGCTTATGCATATGACTTAAAGTTGGAATATGGGTTCATGACATTTGAGGGTGTAAAAGAGGGCTGTAAGGAGTTGTGTTATTGCATGGCAGCACATTCGTATGACAAATTTTCACTAGAACAAATGGAGATGGATTCTACCAAAGGATTTTATTACATAAAAGCAAAAAATGATCCTGATTTTGATATAGCCACTCATGTAAGACCCTACTTCCGGGATTTAGATTTTCCTGAGGCAAATGTGAAAATAATCGCGAACAAACAAGTTGGTGAACATCAGGAAGTCACAGTTGTAGCTGATGCATATGTTCCTGTTGCATTTCTTTCGTGTTGGGATGACCGTATAAAATACAGTGATAATTACTTTGCACTAATACCAAATGAAGAGAAAGTAATTACAGTCTTTGACAGTCTGGTTATTCAAGAAATTAAGGTGTTAAGAGTTGAAGCCAATTAATAATCGAATTCTATAAGTTCACATCAATCATCGCAGCAATCAGATTTAATTTGATTGCTGCTTTATTTTAAGTATAAAATCATAAAACTAAAAACATGCATATAAATACAAAAAATAGTCATATTATGTCGAATAGGCGAATCGTATAATATTATTACTAGGCCTAGAACAAAATTGGTAATAATTTACAAAAACTAAATAACCCCCTAAATAATTAATATGGAGTGTACAAAAATTATGATTAGAACTAAAATCAAATTTAGAAAAGTTCTTTCTCTTTTAATTACGCTAAGTTTAGTTGGTGGACTTATTGTCGTACCTGAAACGACTACTCATGCGGCGCCAATAAATCTTGCATATGGTAAAACTGTAACAGTGACATCCGTCCAAGATAGTAATTATCCCGGTTCATATGCAGTTGATGCAAATGGAAATACAAGATGGGCATCTACGGCAGCAGATAATCAATCCATCACTGTCGATCTTGGTTCTGCTCAAACAGTTTCGAGCGTTTTATTAAAATGGGAAGCTGCCTATGCAACACAGTTTCAAATTCAAACCTCAACAAATAATTCCACATGGACAACTGTTTATTCTAATTACAGTGGTACAGGCGGTACTAGTACCATTAATTTCACAGCTATTTCTGCTAGATATGTTAAGATGTATGGTATAAAAAGAGCTACAACCTATGGATTCTCCCTTTATGAATTTGAAATATACGGAGCAACCACAGTAGCAGCTACAGGTGTACTTGACTACATTAAGAGCATCAGTGGAAAACAGACTGTCATTGGTATGCATAATAGAGAGCCAAATTCAACGCCTGCTGTTCAGACCGATAGAGCTTATAGTATAACGGGTCAATATCCAGGTATGTGGAGTGGAGACTTCCTGTTTTCATCAAGTGATGTAAGTAACCGTTGGACTATGATTTATGAATGCAAAAAGCAATGGGATAACGGCGCTATCGTTCAGCTCATGTTTCACGTTACACCTCCAACACAATCAGAACCAGGAACTTGGGATGGAGGTGTCGTTAGTGAGTTAACAGATGCACAATGGACTACTTTAATCACTAATGGTGGTACCCTTAATAAAGCTTGGAAAGCTAGATTAGATACCTATGCTACATACCTTCAATATTTAGAAGATAACAAAGTAACAGTTCTTGTTAGACCTTTCCATGAGATGAACCAAAGTATGTTCTGGTGGGCAGGTAGACCAGGTACTAATGGGACTGCTGCATTATACCGATTAACCCGTGATTACTTGGTAACCACAAAAGGGTTATCAAATTTAGTTTGGGTATGGGATATGCAGGATTTGGATTTAAACTGGGGTGTTTATAACCCTGGAAATGCCTATTGGGATATTTTTGCACTGGATGTTTACAACACAGATCGTTATACGACTGCAAAATATAACGCTGCTGTTGCAATAGCTGGAACAAAGCCAATTGCAATCGGTGAGTGTGATAAATTACCTACAGCAAGCGTATTAGCGGCTCAACCCAAATGGGCATTCTGTTTGAGCTGGTCGGAACTCACATTTAGTTTCAATACAAACACTGAAATTCAAAACTTGTATTGGGCAACAAATGTTCTCGTTAGAAATGAATTACCAAAACTTAAATAAATAATAACAAAGAATAACCTTGATCAGTATCTCAAGGTTATTTTTTTAACTCTTGTTAAATATATCGTGTATTCATGGAACATCTAAAATAATGTATATAAATGCAAACCACTGTCGTTTTACTGTAGTTTCCTTAATGTTATGATAGCAACATAATAAATTTTAAGGAGGTTAGACAAATGAATGAAATTAAAATGATAGGCAAGGAATTAAAGAATATACCATGGCAGGAAAAACCAGAGGGCTGTAAGGATGTAATGTGGAGGCATGATGCAAATCCTATTATTGGGTGGAATGCTATTAAAAAAGCAGCTAGAATCTATAATAGTGCTGTCATACCCTATAATGACGGATTTATAGGTATCTTTCGCGCAGATCATAAAGATGGCATACCACAATTGCATGTTGGCAAAAGTATCGATGGGATAAAATGGGATATTGAAGAGGAAGAAATACATTGGATTGATGAAGCAGGAGCACCCTATGAAACGGCCTATGCCTATGACCCAAGATTAGTTGAATTGGAAGGGAAATATTATGTCGTTTGGTGCACAGATTTTGGCGGTCCTACACTTGGTTTAGGTGTAACAGAGGATTTCATCATATTTACAAGATTAGAGAATGTGACGATTCCATTTAATCGAAATGGCGTGCTTTTTCCAAGAAAAATAGATGGGAAATATTTAATGCTCAGCAGGCCAAGTGATAGTGGCCATACACCCTTTGGAGATATATTCATCAGTGAAAGTCCGGACTTGGTTCATTGGGGAAGGCATAGAAGGGTTATGACAAGTGGTCAAACTTGGTGGCAAGGCAAAAAGATTGGTGCAGGCGCTGTACCCATTGAAACAACCGAAGGCTGGCTTTTATTCTATCACGGCGTAAACGGCACCTGTAATGGCTTCGTATATAGTATTGGAGCTGCAATTTTGGATATAGATAATCCGTCAAAGGTGCTATATCGAACCAAAGATTATTTAATGACGCCAGAAGAACCCTATGAAGTATCTGGATTTGTTCCAAATGTTACGTTCCCTTGTGCCACGCTTCAAGACCCTAAGACAGGAAGAATTACTATTTATTATGGCGCGGCAGATACATACCTAGCCTTAGCTTATGCCAATATTGATGAACTCGTCAAACATATAAAAGAAAACTCATCATTATTACCGGGTGATTCAGAAGATTATAAATAGATTTAATAGGAGAATAAAAATGTTTAATAAAAATAAAGAAAAACTCACACGCCACTATGAGAAGATCATTCAAAGAAAAAACAGCATAGAGGATCATTTTTACAATGGGACCTACGACAGGTGGGTTAACCCCGTATTGACAAGAGATCATATTCCTGTGTTTTGGAAATACGACATGAGCGAAGGGTCAAATCCCTATTTTATGGAACGACTTGGTGTTAATGCCGTTTTTAATTCTGGTGCCATCTACTTAGATGAAAAGTATTATTTAGTGGCTCGTGTTGAAGGTAATGACAGAAAATCCTTCTTTGCAGTAGCAGAAAGTACGAATGGCGTAGATGGTTTTAAATTTTGGGATTATCCTATTCAACTTCCGGACAGTGAACCAGACGAAACGAATGTTTATGACATGCGTTTAACCAAACATGAAGATGGTTATATATATGGGGTGTTTTGCTCTGAAAGCAAAGACATAACATCTAAAAGTCTTTCAGCAGCAAATGCTGCAGCCGGTATTGTAAGAACAAAGGATTTGAAAAAATGGGAGAGACTTCCAAATTTAAAAACGAAGTCAGCACAACAAAGAAATGTGGTATTGCATCCAGAATTCATCAATGGGAAATATGCATTTTATACAAGACCACAAGATGACTTCATCAATACAGGTTCAGGTGGTGGAGTAGGATTTGCACTTTGTGAAGATATAAACCATCCTGAAATTGATAATGAATTAATCGTAAGTAAACGAAAATACCATACGATTACTGAAGAAAAAAATGGATCAGGTGCAGTACCGATTAAGACTGAGAAAGGCTGGATTCATATTGCACATGGGGTTAGAAATACAGCAGCTGGTCTTCGTTATGTTATTTATGTTTTTGCAACAGATTTAAATGAACCATGGAAATTAGTGGCAGAACCATCGGGATTTTTTATTGCACCTCTTGGAAAAGAGCGCGTTGGTGATGTATCAAATGTTGTGTTTACCAATGGCGTAATTGTCAATGAGAACAAGGATGTGTTCATTTATTATGCATCCGATGATACGCGTTTGCACGTTGCTACAACAACAATTGATAAGTTAATTGACTATACGTTTAATACACCAAACGATCCACTAAGAAGCGTTGATTGTGTTAAGCAACGTTGCGAATTCATTCGTCTAAATTTAGAACAATCTAAACAGCATTTTTAAAGGAGGCATTACACATGCTTAAGGATGAAGTAAAAGATCATTTAACCCGATCTCTTATTCCTTTTTGGCAAGGCTTAAGGGATGCAGATAATGGTGGTTATTATGGTATCCTAGATTATGATTTAACACTAGATCAGCATGCTGAAAAAGGTTGTATCTTAAACAGTAGGATTCTTTGGTTTTTCTCTAATGCGTATGATACACTCAAAAACGAAAAACTGCTAGAGTATGCAAGGTATGCTTATGATTTCATGATGACTTGCTTTATCGATAAAAATCAAGGCGGCGTATATTGGTCATTAAATTATGACGGTACAATTCTTGATAATACGAAACATACATATAATCAAGCTTTTGCAATCTATGCTTTATCTTCCTACCACCGGGCAACGGGAGATGAAATAGCTAAAAAAATGGCTTTATCGCTATTTGACTTAATTGAAACAAAATGTAGAGATGAATTCGGATATTGTGAGGCCTTTAATGGCGCATTCGAACCAATTGCAAATGATAAGCTCTCTGAAAATGGTATTATCGCACAAAAGACAATGAATACTTTGCTCCATGTTTTTGAAGCTTATACTGAGCTTTATCGCATTACCAAAAAAGAAGTTGTTGCAGATCGTTTAAAAGCGCTCCTCGATATTTTTGCAGAAAAGGTATATAATTCTGACAAAAATAGGCAAGAAGTATTTTTTGATAATAAAATGAACAGTTTGATAGATATTCATTCCTACGGTCACGATATTGAAACGGCTTGGTTAATTGATTGGGGTTGCGAAGTGCTTGGGAATCAAGCGTATATACAAAAAATGACACCCATAACAAGAGCTTTGGAAACCGAAATCTATAGAAAAGCGTTTGATGGAAATTCCCTTTCAAATGAATGTGTCAACGGAGAAGTAGATACAACAAGAGTATGGTGGGTACAAGCGGAAACGATGGTTGGTTTTTTTAATGCTTATCAGAAGAATAATAATCAGACGCATTATCTTGAAGCAGTAAGAAATATCTGGGCATATATAAAAAAATATTTGATTGATGCGCGCATAGGCTCGGAATGGTTCTGGGAGGTAGACAAAGAGGGCGTACCTAATAATCATAAACCAATAGTTGAACCATGGAAATGTCCTTATCATAATGGAAGAATGTGCTTTGAAGTGATTAGAAGATCTGCGGATGTAAATGTTTGAATAAAGGATAAAAAGGAGTAGACTATGAAAAAACCGATTATTAGATATTCAAAAGAAGCTGTAATTGTACCTAAAGAAAATTGCGAATGGGCGGATACAATGGTTCTAAATCCTGCGATTGTAAAGGATCCCGAGTCCGGTGTTATTTATATGTTATTTAGGGCTACAGGTCCTTGGAGGCATAAAAATTTAAAAGGATTATCAGATCCCTATCCTATTTTTTTAGGATTTGCTAAAAGTGAAGATCATGGTGAAACTTGGGATGTCGACTTTAATCGACCCGCTTTGGCCCCAGCAGTTGAATACGATATGGAACATATGTATGTAAATGATGATGAGGGAAATAGGGTTGTCAATCATGCAAATGGATGTATTGAGGACCCAAGAATTTTTATGGTAGAAGGGGAATATTACCTTACGGTTGCTTGTCGTATGTTTCCGCCCGGACCCTATTGGGAAGGTGATAAAAGAAGGGATAATTTACCCGATTGGGCTATGGATAAAGAAAATCCTTTTGGGACGACGGCATATAACAACGACACAACAACAGTGTTGTATAAATTAGATTTGAATCGATTAAAGAATCAAGAATATGAGCATGCGTTTCAATATGTATGTGCTTTGACAGATGGGAATATAACGGATAATAGGGATGTATTTCTATTTCCTGATAAAATGATGATAGATAATAAATTACAATATGTTATGCTACATAGACCTCACAATCCTGACGCTTTTGAAGCGGGAAAAGGTATCAACAAACCTTCTATCTTTTTGGCAGCATCAGAGAATATTAAGGATTTTGTAACAGATAAGGCGACGCATAAACTCCTTGCAGTAGGGGTTTTTGATTGGGAAGACGAAAGAATTGGAGCGAGTTTTCCGCCTATTAAACTTGGAAACGGTGAATGGCTTGTATCCTATCATGGAAAGCAATTACCCGAATATGGATATACCCAATCCTTTATGATTGTTAAGGAACAAACAAATAGATTTCCTGAAATCATCCACAGGTGTTCAACACGACTTATGTATGCAAAGCAAGAGTGGGAATTACCTGATAAATTTCTTTGCCCATGTATTTTTACAACAGGCGGAATCGTTTCTGATGATGAACTCGTCATGAGCTATGGCGCTGCCGATCAAAAGGTGGGTATAGCTTGGGCTTATTTTGATGAAATAGTAGATTATATTAGAACCTTTGATGAAAAAGGGAATCAAATTGACTAAAATTATTACCCTATCTTAATAGCAATGAAATAAATTTCCAGAGTGCCCCCAAAACAATAATGATTGTTGAGGAGGCACTCTTTACTTTATGACATATAACAAAGAACTGTATAGAAATATAAACTATAGTCATTCAATTGCGCCTATAAATACTGTATCATTGGGTTATAGGGACTTGATCAACTACGGATTCAGAAAGGGGTATTATATGAATAGTAATAATAAAAATAAAAAAAGGACAAGTAATAGGGT